>JBJMIP010000452.1:0-5117 GCA_045806825.1 Marmoricola sp. | reverse complement strand
GGTCGGCCAGGTCGCGGGGGCGGTGCTCACGGGTGTCGCGGCCGTGCACGGTGACCGTGCCGGAGACCGTCCCGCCGGTCGAGTGCGGCACCAGACCGTTCAGCAACCCGAGCAGCGTGCTCTTGCCGGACCCGGTCCGCCCGACCACGAGCACGAGCTCACCCTCGTCGATATCCAGGTCGACACTGCGAAGCACCGACGCGTCGGCGTCGGCGTAGGTGACGGTGACGCCGCGCAGCGAGAGAGCACTCATGCGGCCACCTCGCTCGGCTCGCGGCGGGTCTCGTCCGTGCGGCCGCGGTGGCTGCTCGGCGTCGGCGGGGTCAGGTACGCCGGCAGGGCCGCCAGCAGGATCCCGGCCACCGCCAGGAGCGGCAGGGTCGGAGCCGCGATCGGCTGCAACGGCATCACCAGCCCGTGGCCGTCGGTGCTGCGACTGACCGCCATCGCGACGGCCGCCAGCACGCCCGCGGCGACCGTCAGGGTCTCCGGGAACCGCCAGGGGTCCGAGCGGTAGCTGGTCACCCGCACCTCGCGGCCCCCGAGCACCATCCCGCCGATCGCCAGCGCCAGTCCGGCCAGCAGCAGCGGGACGCCCCAGCGCCCGGTGGTGTTCTCCGGGTCGAGGACGCCGTACATCCCGAAGGCGAGCGCCAGCAGGCCGACCAGGGTCAGCGATCCGGTGAGCAGGCGGCGCCGCGGAGCCGAGGCGGACCGGCTGCCGTAGCCGCGCGACTCCATCGCCGCGGCCAGCATCAGCGAGCGGTCCAGGGTGTCCTGGAGGACCGGCAGCGCGACCTGGGACAGCGCCCGCAAGCCGAGCCCGGACTCACCGCGCAGCAACCGCGCCCGGTAGACCCGCTGCACACTCTCGGCCAGCTGCGGCGCGACGCTGACCGAGACCACGACGGCGGTGCCGACCTCGTGCAGGGCGTTCGGCAGTGACCGCAGCAGGCGCTTGGGGTTGGCCAGCGCGTTGGCCCCGCCGATCGCGATCACCAGGGTCGCCAGCTTCACACCCTCGAGCACGGCGGCGAGCCAGCCCTCGAGGTAGACCGGTCCGAGCACGTTGATGCCGGCTGCCCAGCTCGGCAGCCCGACCGTCGGCAGGGCCACGACCAGGTGCTCGCCCCACTTGTAGCCGACGAGCACGTGCAGCACGACCCGGAACAGCACGATCACGATGCCGAGGCCGACGTAGATCCGGAACGCACGCGCCCACGGCGAGTCCGAGCGCCGCGCGACGACGACCAGGGTGACGACGCCGAGGATCAGCGCGAGCAGCAGCGGGTTGGTGGTCATGCTGGCGGCCACGGCTAGTCCGAGCGCCCAGCCCCACCAGGCGAGCGGGTGCAGGGCGCGCGGCAGCTGGTTCACGTCAGGCCTTGCGCCGGCGGACGACGGTCGTCGCCGCGGCAGCACCGACCAGCACGACGAGCACCACGCCCCAGATCCACGAGCTCCCGGACGTGTGGTCCGTGACGGACCTGCTCCGCGGCGCCGTCGCCGCGTCGGCCGAGGAACCCGCGACGAGGGTGTCGTCAGTGGCCGTCGCCGTCGGGCCCCCGGTCGGCGACGAGGTGCCGGACGCGGTTGCGTCCGGAGCGGTGGGCGAAGCCCCGGGGGCAGCCACCGTGGTCGAACCGGAGGTCGGCGTCGCGGCGCCGGAGTGCCCGGCGGTCGGGTGCGCTGTCGGGGTCGCTGTCGGGCGGCTCGTCGTCGGCTTGCTCGTCGGGCTCGGTTTCGGCGTGCTCGGCGTTCCTGGCGGCGTGCTGCTCGGGGCGGAACCACTGCCGAAGCGCCAGCCCTCGACGGTGCCCGGCTTCGGGTCGTAGCTGCCGCCCCCGGTGCTGCTGTAGGTCCAGCTGCCGCCCGGCTTCGCGTGGAAGTAGGCCCAGTACGCGCTCTGCGGGGGCATCGAGGTGCAGGCGTGGTCGGGGTAGCTGTCGATCGAGCAGATCGCGCCGGTCCCGCTGCCGGTCGCCATCGTCAGCCGGAACCCGGCCCGGCTCAGCGCCTGGTAGCCCGTCGACGGGTCCCCGGCCGCGCAGCCGACCTCGGTGTGGTCCGGGAACTGCACCAGCACGGTGACCCCGGAGGACCCCGAGCAGGCCGCCGCCTGGGCCGGTGCGGGCAGCACCAGAGCAGCCGCGGCGAGCAGCAGGACGGCGTACAGACGGTGCAGCATGGAAGATCTCCGCAGACCTCGACGGATGGAACCGGCAGTCAGGTGTTCCGGCTCGTCGTCCGTCCCGGGACGGACGACCAACGGTTGCGGGTCAGCGCCGGATTCGGACCGGCTTCCCCTGAAGGCCTCGACGACCCAATCTACCCGAGCGTGCGCCCGGCCCAGGTCCAGGCGTAGGCCGGGTCCTCCACCGCGAGGCCGCCCTCACCGAGCTCGAGGGGTCGGAAGGTGTCCACCATCACCGCCGACTCGTCGAAGTACTCCACACCGATCGACGCCTCGATGGCCGACGGCTGGGGACCGTGGGCGTAGCCGCCGGGGTGCAGCGAGATCGAGCCGAGCCCGATGCCGCTGCCCTTGCGAGCCTCGTAGTCGCCGGCGACGTAGAACATCACCTCGTCGGAGTCGACGTTGGAGTGGTAGTACGGCACCGGGATCGACAGCGGGTGGTAGTCGACCTTGCGCGGCAGGAAGTTGCAGACCACGAAGTTCCAGCCCTCGAAGACCTGGTGCACCGGCGGTGGCTGGTGCACCTTGCCGGTGATCGGCATGTAGTCCTCGATGTTGAACGTGTACGGGTACAGGCAGCCGTCCCAGCCGACGACGTCGAAGGGGTGGGTCGCATACGTGAGCCGGGTCCCGACCAGGCCTCCAGGGCCGTTGCCGCGGTGCTTGACGAGCACCTCGATGTCGGTGTGGTCCCGGTTGTGCTCGACCAGCGGTTCGAGGTCGACCGGACCGTGCAGGTCGCGCTCGCAGTACGGCGCGTGCTCGAGCAGCTGGCCGTAGCGCGAGAGGTACCGCTTGGGCGGGCCGATGTGGCTGTTGCCCTCGATCGCGTAGAGCCGGCTCGGCCCGGACGGGAGCCAGCGGTGCGTCGTCGCCCGCGGCAGGATCACGTAGTCGCCGGCGCGGTAGGACAGCACGCCGAACACGGTCTCGACGGTTCCCGATCCGCTCTCGACGTACACGCACTCGTCACCGACGGCGTTGCGGTACAGCGGCGAGCCCGCCTCGGCCACGACGTAGGAGATCCGGACGTCGCCGTTCCCGAGGATCAACCGCCGGTGCTCCACCGCATTGGGCTGGTCGCCGGTCGAGCTCGTCGAGACCAGGTCGTGCAGCTTCAGGTGCCGCGGCTTGAGCGGGTGGTTCGGCGTGGTGCTCTGGTCGCCGAGCTCCCAGACCTCGCTGGCGACGATCGCCGAGGGCACCCCGGAGTGGTAGAGCAGGGAGGAGTCGGAGGAGAACCCCTCCTCCCCCATCAGCTCCTCGTAGCGCAGGGAACCGTCCGGGCTCCGGAACGCGGTATGACGGGTCTTCGGCACGTCGCCGACTGATCTGTAATACGCCACGGCTTCACCATGCCACTAACGTGAGTGTCGTGAACAGCGCCTCCACCTGGCCTGCCTGGCTGCACCAGCTGATCGACGACGCGGCGATCTTCCCGCCGGGGAACGTCCCGCTGGAGCGGGCGGTCGCCGAGCACCGTGAGCACACCACCAGCGAGTACGCCGACCTCGTCGGCGGTTTCGTGATCTCGGACGTGAAGGTCGCCGACCTGATCGACGTGCTGGACGAGGCCGACCACGACTCCCCCCTGGCGGTGAACCTCGTGGTCACCGGCGGCGCCGGCGCGATCGAGCCGGCCGTCCGCTGGCTCAACCGTGCACCGACGGCTGTGCTGCGCGGCGTCGAGTTCGCGTTGCGCGACGAGGAGGACCTGGCTCACAACGCGCGCCGGGCGATCATCGCCTGGGACCTGCTCGAGGACGACAACCCCGACACCGACGTCTACATCGAGCTGCCGCGGCTCGAGGGTCCGCCGACCCACGGGTGGCTCTCGGCGATGGACGAGATCGCCGACCGCGGACTGCGCGCCAAGTTCCGCACCGGAGGGGTCGAGCAGCAGGCGTTCCCGACGTGCGGTGAGCTCGGCGACGCGATCAACGCGGCGCTGGACCGCGAGCTCGAGTTCAAGTGCACCGCAGGCCTGCACCGCGCCGTGCGGCACTACGACCCGGCGACCGGCCTGACCCACCACGGCTTCCTCAACGTGCTCCGCGCGACCCGTGCCGCGCTCGACGGCGAGGACCCGTCCGAGGTGCTGGCCCAGGAGTCGGCGGAGGTGCTGCTCGAGGACTTCGACGCCGAGGAGGCGTTGCGCACCCGGCGCTGGTTCACCGGGTTCGGGAGCTGCAGCGTGCTCGAGCCGCACGACGACCTCGTCGACCTGGGGCTGCTGTGAGCTGGGTTCCCGGGGCAGCCGGATCGCAGTTCGACCTCGACAACCTGCCGTACGGCGTCTTCTCGCCCCGCGGTTCGAGCGCGCGGGTCGGCGTCCGGGTCGGCGACTTCGTGCTGGACGCCGGTGCCGTCGCGGCGTACGGACGCGAGTCCATGAAGCCCGGCGACGGCCCGGACCTGATGCCGCTGTGGCAGCAGCGCTCGCTGAACGCCTTCCTGGCCGCCGGCCGGGAGGTCTGGGACGTGGCCCGCTCCTGGCTGGTCGAGGTGCTCGGCAACGACGTGCACGCCGAGCGCACCCGGCCGCACCTGCACCCGGTGGCCGACGTCGAGCTGCACCTGCCGGTCGAGGTCGCCGACTACGTCGACTTCTACTGCTCCGAGCAGCACGCCACCAACGTCGGCCGGATGTTCCGCCCGGACGGTGACGCGCTCACGCCGAACTGGAAGCACCTGCCGATCGGGTACCACGGTCGTGCCGGCACTGTGGTGGTCTCCGGGACGCCGGTGCGGCGCCCGACCGGTCAGGGCCGACCGAGCTCAGACGGGGGGCCGCCCCCGTTCGGGCCGAGCCGGCGCCTGGACATCGAGGCCGAGCTCGCCTTCGTGGTCGGCACGCCGACCGACCTGGGCACCCGGGTCGCGACCAGCGGCTTCGCGGACCACGTCTTCGGCGTCACCC
>JBJMIP010000451.1:0-3053 GCA_045806825.1 Marmoricola sp. | reverse complement strand
CGCTGCGGGAGCGGTTGACGACGGTGCGGGCCAGGTAGGCCGGCGCCGTGCCCTGGTCGATCCGGCGCCATCGCTGGTGCACCGCGACGAACGAGTCCTGCACGACGTCCTCGGCGAGCGCCTGGTCGCGCAGGAGCAGCACCGCCAGACGGACCAGGCGCGCGTAGTGGCCGGCGTACAGCTCCGCCAGAGCGGTGTCAGCGTCGATGACCGACTCCTCTGCGCCGATGACTGCTGCGATCGTGTTCACGCTAGTAGTACGCGGGCCCGTGTCCGGGGGTTTACCTGCGCTTGAAACTCGTCGAAAAAAGCCTGTGGATCATCGTTTGACTCGAACAGGTGTTCGATCGAGGATGGATCCATGACCTCGCTGGCAGCGCCACCGACGACCGACCCCCTGGTCGATCTGCATGCCTGCATCGATGCGCTGGCCGCTCTCGCGCCCGACAGCCTCGGTCCTTCGGGTCAGGCCGCGACGCTGGAGTCGTTGACCCGCGCGGAGTCCCGGATCGCTGCGGTCAAGCTGATGATCATGGCCGCAGCCGACCGGGACGGCGCTGCTGCATCGGCGGGGCTCGCCGACGTCGGGCAGTGGGCGGCTCGCGCGGTCAACGCAGATCCGGTCGTCGTCGCCCGCCAGGTCAAGCTCTCCCAAGGCCTGGAGGGTCGCGAAGCCGTGCGCTCGGCCCTCGGGTCCGGCGACCTGAGTCCTGAGCACGCCGCGGTGATCGTGCAGGCGAGCGACCAGCTCCCGACCGGAGTCTCCGCGGACGACAGAGCGGTGGTCGAGGAGACGCTGATCGAGAAGGCCCGGACGATGCCGCCCACGTTGCTGCGCCGCGCAGCCCGTCGCGCACTGGCCGAGATCGAGAGTGATCGCGCCGCCGTGGACGCCCACGAGGACCAGCTGCTCGCCGACGAGGAGGCCAGGGCCCGGTCCCGGACCCGGCTCACGCTGCACGACAACGGCGACGGCACGGTCTCCGGGCACTTCACGGTTCCGGTGCTGCAGGGCCACCTGCTCCGCAAGATCCTCGAGACGATCACAGCGCCCCGTCGTGGGCGCCTGGGCGCCTCGCAGCACCAGGTCGGTGACCGCGAGGCCCGGACCGACTGGGACCACGCCCGCGGTACGGCGTTCTGCGAGCTGATCGAGCACCTGCCGACCGATCACCTGCACCCTCGTACGGCGGCCACGGTCGTGGTGACCATGTCCGACGACGTGCTGCGCGGCGCCCTGGCCGCCTCGGGGCTCGACACCGGCGCCGACCTCAGCTCGGGCGAGGTGCGGCGGCTGCTCTGCAACGCCACCGTCATCCCGGCGGTGCTCGGCGGGGCGTCGTTGCCGCTGGACCTGGGGCGGGCCTCCCGCCTGTACAGCGACCCCCAGCGCACCGCCGTCGGTCTGAAGTACCGGACCTGTGCGGCCGACGGGTGCGAGCGGCCGTTCGCCTGGACCGAGCTCCACCACCGAGATCCGTGGTCGCAAGGAGGCCGGACCGATTTGGCCGATGCGGTCCCGCTCTGCCACTTCCACCACCAACGGATCCATGACCGCGCGTACGTGCATCGCTACGAGCCTTCCGGCATCACCTTCCACAGGCGGACCTGATGGCTAGGCTGCACGACATGACTGGTGAGGGCGGGACGCCGGACCCTGGGTGCCTCTTCTGCAAGGTCGTCGCGGGGCAGATCCCGGCTGACGTGGTGCACGAGAGCGCCACCACGCTGGCCTTCCGGGATCTGACTCCGCAGGCACCCACGCACGTGCTGGTGATCCCGCGAAGCCACTACCCGAACGCGGCGGCACTCGCCGAGGGGGAGCCGACCACGGCCGCGCACCTGTTCGACGCTGCGCGCGAGATCGCCGCGAGCGAGGGCCTGGACGACGGCTACCGGCTGGTCTTCAACACGGGGGCGCAAGCGCATCAGACCGTCTTCCACGTGCACATGCACCTACTCGGTGGCCGCCCGATGGGTTGGCCTCCCGGATGAGACGCCAGATCGGTACCGGACTGGTCCTTGCAGGCCTGTTGATCGCCGCCGCGTGCGGCTCGGCGCAGCCCCGGGCGGGCACGCCTCCGACGGCTGGGCCTACCCACGAGGCGACCCATGCCGCGACCTCCGCGGCCGCGCCCGTGGTGAACAAGCCGCTGCGGGCAGGGGAGCGCCGGGTCGAGGTGAAGGTTCCTACCGCCTACACGCCGTCCCCGCCGACCGGTGTCGGCACGGACGACTACCACTGCTTCCTGCTGGACCCGAAGATCGTCAAGGACTCGTTCGTCACCGGATTCAACGTGCGCCCGGGCAACCCCGACGTCGTGCACCACGTGATCCTCTTCCGGGTTCCGCCGGACCGGGTGGCCGAGGCGAAGGCGAAGGACGCCGAGACGCCGGGCCAGGGTTGGACGTGCTTCGGCACCTCGGGGCTGGGCAACGATCGCAGCATCGACGACGCGCCCTGGCTCGGTGCTTGGGCTCCCGGGGGTTCCGAGCAGGTCTACGGCAAGGGCCTCGGTGAGGAGTTCAAGGCCGGGTCGATGATCGTGATGCAGGTGCACTACAACCTGCTCAACGGGATCGAGCCGGACCGCAGCGCCGCCGAGCTCAGGCTGACCTCCGACCCGGGGACGACCCCGTTGGAGACGCAGCTTCTGCCGGCGCCGGTCGAGCTGCCCTGTCGTCTCGGGCACACCGGCAAGCTCTGCGACCGGGCGGCGGCCCTGGCCGACGTGAAGAAGCGATTCGGCGACGGACCGGGCTCGCTGGCTGACCTGCTGCACCTGCTGTGCGGCGGAGGTCCCGCCGGACCGGTGCAGTCCTGCACCCGGACGATCCAGTCGCCGGAGACGATCCGCGGGGTCGCCGGTCACATGCACCTGCTCGGTCGGTCGATCAAGATCGAGGTCAACCCTGGGACGCCACGCGCCCGCACCGTGCTGGACATCAAGGTCTGGGACTTCGACAACCAGGGGAGCGTGCCGACCCCGCCGATCCACCTGAAGAACGGGGACACGGTCAAGGTCACCTGCACCCACACCCAGGCGCTGCGG
>JBJMIP010000450.1:0-5556 GCA_045806825.1 Marmoricola sp. | reverse complement strand
GCGGGCGCTGGCGTTCGCGCTGGTCTCCGGTCTCGCCGTGGGCACGCTGGGCATGCTCGCCGAGTACGCGTGGAGCAAGAAGTTCATGCCGCTGCCGCAGCCGATCGATGCCGGCGCCCTGCCGCTGATGCTGACGGTCGCGACCTGCGCCGGGCTCGGTGGCGGCCTGCTCGCCCTGTGGCACGTCGCCAGGCTCCGTGACGTCGAGTCACCGGTCGCCGCGGCGCCGAGGGCCGGTAGCGCGTTCCGCTGGACCGGGCTGGCCGGTGTCGGGATCGCCCTGGTGCTGATGGGCTACTTCGCCCCGCCCCGGGCCGGTCACGAGCACATCCAGGCGTCCATCGCGCTGGACAACGCCTGCGACGGCACCCAGAAGTGCTCGTCGGGCGTGACGGTGACCTTCAAGCCCGCGAGCGACGTCGCCGACGCGGTCTGGCTCTACGGGCTCTCCTGGCAGGGCCGCGGCCCGAAGGCGGACGCCGTCGACCCGCCGCGCGACCCGAAGGCCAACGCCCCGGGGATCGTCCGCGTCGCGATGGAGCCGACCGGGCGGCCCGGCGAGTACCGCAGCAGCGACCCGCTGCCGATGTACGGCAACTGGAAGACGCTGATCCGGGTGCACCTGCTGCCGACGACGATGCTCGCGGTGCCGCTGCACGCACCCGACGACGCGGCGATCACGAGCGCGCGCGGGCGGGAGATCCTGGCCCAGGACGGCGACGTGGTCCAGCTCGGGCCGGAGAAGCAGTTCCTGCAGCGCGAGATCAAGGACGACGTTCCGAGCTGGCTGAGCACCACGGCGTACGCGGTGGTGATCGGGTCCTGGTTGGTGCTCGTGCTGTTCTTCGGCTGGTGCTACGCCCAGGCCGCGCGCGGTGCCGGGTCGGGCGTTGCCCGGGAGCGGGAACCGGCGCTCGCCTGAGTCGCAGAGCACGAACCCGTTTCGGCCCCGGTGTCAAGGGTAACGGTGGAATATCTGGCACAGAGAATTCCCTTGCCCACAAGGCGAAACTGCCGATCTACCGAGCATCGGACCGGTAGCGTTCCATAACCGGAGATACGTGAAGGGGGTCCCGTGGTGAGCAGGGGTAGCGAAGCAGTCGCGCAGCTGCGGCTGGTCACTCCGCTGGACGCGGTCGAGCGGGCCGAACGGCGGCTCCGACTGACCGAGTTCGGTGGCGGCAGCGCTCGTTCCGCGGTGCTCGCCAAGGCCCTCTCGCACACCGTGAAGCCGTTCATCTCCGTCTGGGCGCGCGTCCCGCTGCTGCCGTGGCCGTACTTCCTGGTCGACTACGCCGGCCTGGCGCTCAAGCCCGTCGAGGGCACCACCTTCGAGCAGATGGATCTGCCGCACTGCCGGGCCGAGGTGACCCGGACGCCGTCCTGCGAGGACCGCGTGGTCGTCTACCTGCACGGCGGCGCGTTCGTGGTCGGTGGCCGGTTCCTGCACCGCCAGCTGGTCTCGCGGATCGCCGAGTCGACCCGCTCGTCAGTCATCGCGGTGGACTACCGCCAGCTGCCGGACCACCCGGTGAGCGCCTCGATCGCCGACGGGCTCGACGCCTACCGCTACGTCCTCGACTCCGGCGTACCGGCCTCGCAGGTCGTCATCATGGGCGACTCGGCCGGCGGCTACCTGACCTTCCAGGTCGCGCTGGCCGCCGAGAAGGCAGGACTGCCGATGCCGGCCGGCCTGATCGCGCTCTCGCCGCTGATCGACTTCGACGGCACAGCCAAGGTCACCGCGGAGTCCGCCGAGACCTGCTCGCTGTTCCCGAAGAACTGCTTCGACGGCCTGGCCGAGGTCGTCCGCCGCGCGTCACGCCGGGCAGGGGAGGGTCACGCTCTGCCTGACGCCCCGTCGCGGTCGCTGCTGCACCACCTGCCGCCGTCGCTGATCCAGGCGAGCTCCGCCGAGATGGTCTACCCCGACGCGGTCTCGATGGCCGAGGCGCTCGACGCCGCCGGTGTCGACGTCGAGCTCCAGGTCTGGGACCACCAGGTGCACGTCTTCCAGGCCGCGGCCGGGATCGTGCCCGAGGCTGCTCAGGCGATCGAGGAGATCGCTGACTTCTTCGACCAGGTCATCCCGGACACGCTGCTCGCCTTCGCCTAGGACAACCCGAACGTCGTGTCGGCGTGGGCCTCCGCGACGGTCAGCTCGACCCCCGGGTTGAGGTGCAGGATGTTGTTGGCCACCGTGATCACGATCCGGACGGCCCGGACGGTGATCCCGCTGTGGTTCGAACCGGTGCAGGTGTGGCTGGCCGCCGCTCCGTTGTCGCAGGTCTGCTCGTTGAGGATGATGAAACCGATCCCGGGCAGGACGAGGGTGGAGTTCGGGGCCGCGTTCGCATCGATCGGGATACCGAGGACGGAGAGCCCGACCAACGACGTACCGGTATCGGTCGAGATCGACCCGGCCGCGGTCGCCGTCGACCGGGCCTCGGACCGGATCAGGGTCGCCTTGACCACGCAGTTGGTGACGTAGCTCAGCACGCACGCGGGCTTCGTCCCGTCGCCGGCGACCTCCGCCCAGCTCCACGAGGTGCTGCCCGTAGGCGTGAACGACCCCGCGGAGCTGGTGTCGGCGGCCTGTGCGTTCACCGCCACCCCCGTGGACGGCACCACCACACCCGCGATGTGCTGCGACTCGGCCCCGCCCAGCGGCGAGATCCCCACGAAGCCCTGCGTCAGGTCCGCCAGCAGCGGGCCGGTGTAGAGCTTGGCGGCGAACGCGTGGCCGCTGACCGCCTGGTTGTTCGACCCGCTGCACACCAGCGTCTTCGGGAAGTCGCTGTGCGCGGTCGCCTGGGCCACCACGACGTCCAGGGCGCCGACCAGCGCCAGGTTCGTGATCTTCACGTGGATCATCGAGACGGTCATGTCGGCCACGTACCTGCCGTTGGACAGTCCGCTGGTCGAGGTGCGCTCGTTGATCGCGACGTAGCTGTTGGCGCCGAAGAGCACCGCGTTCAGCGGGATCTTCGTGGTCTGGCTCAGGTCGACCGGGACGGCGACCCCTGCGACGAACAGGTTCTCGATCGTCGAGCCGGCGGCGCTCGCCGAGGCGTAGGCCCCGTTGGCCGACGTCGAGGCGACGGCCCGAGCGGTGTCGCTCTTCACGGTGCAGACTCCGGCGACCGGCACCAGGCAGATGTCGGCGACCTCGGAGGTGCTGGTCTGCCGGGTCTCGGCCGGGGCCGCGGTGACCACGCTGGAGCTGGTCTCCCGGATGATCCCGGTCGACAGGATCCCGGTGAGGCTCAGGTTCAGCAGGTGCGCCTCGTTCGCCACCGGTCCACCGGGTCCGGTCTGGGAGCTCGAGGTCTGCCCGACGGTGATCACCTGGCTGTTGCCGCTCCCGGTGACGACCACGTTCAGCAGTCCGACGACCAGCTGGGCAAGACCCTTGGCCTTGATCTGGACGCCGATCGCGTTGCCGTTGGACTTGGCCGTGGTCGGGTCGGGGACCGGGGTCACGTTGACCACCGCGGCGTTCGAGGTGGCTGCGACGACGCCACCCAGCCGGATCTGCGCGGTGTTGCTGATCGAGCAGGTCTGGTTGGTGGTCACCTTGACCTGGAGCTGCACCGAACCGCTGCCGGTGAGCGGGTTGATCGGCGCGATCGCCCAGGTGGCCGTGGCCGGGTTGCCGGAGGTCGTGCAGCTGTTGCTGCACGAGGAGAACACCGTCCCGGCCGGGATGGCGTCGGTGATCGTCACCGCGTTGGCCTGAGCCGCGCCGGTGTTGGTGTAGCTGATCGTGTAGCTGATGATCTGGTCACCGTTGTCGTCGAAGGCGAGCGAGCCCGTCTTGACCAGGGCCAGGTTCGGCGTCGCGTTGACGCAGACCGTCGCCGAGCTCCGTGAGGAGTCCAGGGTCACCACCCGGTTGACGACCGGGTAGCCACCGTTGTCGCAGCCGCTCGGGGTCCCGGTGAAGGTGGACGGCATCTTGATCGTGTACGTGACGGTCTCGGTCCCGCCCGGGTTGATCGTGCCGGTGGTGCAGGTGAACTTCTTGTCGCCGGCGACGGTGGTGTCGGTGCAGTTGCTCGGCAGCGTCACGATGCTGGCGGAGTCGTCGATGTTGTCGGTGAACGTCGTCGAGCCGGGAGCGGTACCGCTGTTCGTCGCGACCACGTCGTAGACGACGTTGTCGCCCGGACCAGCGGTCGTCGAGCGCGGTGTCTTGACCACGGTGATGGTCGGCGCCGCGGTGACGCAGACGGTCCCGTCGGCCGTGCCGGCGTTGCCGGTGATGTGGTTGCGGACCGGGTAGCCGCCGTTGACGCAGCCGACCGGGCTTCCGGTGAAGCTGGCGGGCATCCGCATCGTGTAGGTGATGGTCTGGGTCCCACCCGGGTTGATCGTGCCGGTGGTGCAGGTGAACTGCTTGTCACCGCCGCTGGTGGTGGTGTCGTGGCAGTTGCTGGGCAGGGTGACGGTGCTGGCGGAGTCGTCGTAGTTGTCGGTGAACGACGTGGACCCGGGGCCGCTGCCGCCGTTGGTGACGACCACCGTGTAGGTGACCACCTCGCTGGTGATCGCCGTGTCCGTGCTCGGGGTCTTGGTGACCGTGAAGGACGGCGAGGCCGTGACGCAGACCGTTCCGCTAGCCGAACCGGCGGCGCCGCTGACCTGGTTGAGGACCGGGTAGCCGCCGTTGTCGCAGCCCGACGGGGTGCCGGTGAAGCTGGCCGGCATGGTCATCGTGTACGTGATCGTCTCGGTCCCGCCCGCAGCGATCGTGCCGGTGGTGCAGGTGAACTTCTTGTCCGTGCCGACCGTGGCGTCGTGGCAGTTCGACGGCAGGCTGAAGGTGCTGGCGGCGTCGTTGTAGTTGTCGGTGAACGAGGTGGTGCCGGGTGCGCTGCCGCCGTTGGTGACGACGACGTCGTAGATCACGTGCCCACCGGCCACAGCGGTGGTGGTGCGCGGGGTCTTGACCACGGTGAACGACGGCGAGGCGGTCACGCAGACGGTGGCGCTGGCGGTGCCGGCGGCACCGGTGACCTGGTTGATGACGGGGTAGCCGCCGTTGTCGCAGCCTGACGGGGTGCCGGTGAAGCTGGCCGGCATCCGCATCGTGTAGGTGATCGTCTCGGTCCCGCCGGCGCTGATCGTGCCGGTGGTGCAGGTGAACTTCTTGTCCGTGCCGGTGGTCGTGTCGTGGCAGTTGCTGGGCAGGGTGACGGTGCTGGCGGCGTCGTTGTAGTTGTCGGTGAACGAGGTGGCGCCGGCCGCGCTGCCGCCGTTGGTGACGACGACGTCGTAGGTGACCTGGCCGCCCGCGTTGGCCGTGGTGGTGCGCGGGGTCTTGACCACGCTGAACGACGGCGAGGCGGTCACGCAAACCGTGGCGTCAGCGGTCCCGGCGCCGCCGGTGACGTGGTTGATCACCGGGTAGCCGCCGTTGGCGCAGCCGACCGGGCTTCCGGTGAACGTGCTCGGCATCCGCATCGTGTAGGTGATGACCTGGTTACCGCCGGGGTTGATCGTGCCGGTGGTGCAGGTGAACTGCTTGTCACCGCCACTGGTGGTGCTGTCGGT
>JBJMIP010000449.1:0-11740 GCA_045806825.1 Marmoricola sp. | reverse complement strand
GCGACGGCTCGCGATCACGTCGGAGAAGTAGCCGAGCAGCTCGGTGATCGCGTTCAGTCCGTCAGCGCCGGCACTCTCCAGGCCACCACCGTTCAGCGTCTGGTCCTGCAGGGCGGTGACCTGCTGCACCCAGGGGCCGAAGCGGACGCGGTCCGACTCCGGGACGCCGAACAGCTCGGAGAGCACGTACGTCGGGATGGTGCCGGAGTAGTCGCGGTGCAGGTCCACCTGCTCGCCGGCTGAGGACCGTTCGGCCATCTCGGCGAGCCGACCCCGGACGAAGCGGCGGATGGAGTCCTCGAGGCGGGTGACCTGGCGCGGCGTGAAGCCGCGGCCGATCAGCGAGCGGAGCCGGGTGTGCACCGGTGCGTCGAGCATGACGAGGTTCGGCGGCAGGCCGAGCTGGCCGATCTCGTCCGGGAAGAATGTCAGCCCCTGGGCCGAGGAGAACGTCGCCGGCTCGCGCACCGCCTGCCAGATGTCCTCGAACCGCGAGAGTGCCCAGAAGGACGGCGTCCGCGCGGTGCCGAGGTGGTGGTGGACGGGGTCCTCGTCGCGCATCCACGCGTACGTCGGGTAGGGGTCGGCGAGGAAGCGGGGATCCAGCGGATCGTAAGCCGGAGAAGACATTTCGCGCGTTCCCCCTTCTAACATTCATTGTTAATACCCTTCGTCCCTAGTATGGGGAACTGTGGCTCGAGACGCAACGGAAACCCGCGCACGTCTGCTCCGCGCCGGCGAGCAGCGTTTCGCCCGCGACGGGGTGGCCGGAGCGAAGCTGAGCGACGTCGTCCGCGACGCCGGCCAGCGCAACGACTCAGCGGTCGGGTACCACTTCGGCTCGCGCCAGGGCCTGCTCGCCGAGATCGTCGCCAAGCACATGGCCGTGATGGAGGCGCAGCGCGAGGTGCCGTCCGCCGACGCCGGCCTGGTCGAGGTGGTCCGGTTGATCGTCGCGCCGACCGCCGCTCTGCTGGCCACCGAGGACGGCCGGGACTTCCTGCGGATCATCGAGCAGCTCGCCGGCTGGTCGGGCGTCGGCACTGGGCACCCGAACGAGGTCCTGGCGGGCACGGTGATCGGCTCCCAGCTCCAGGCGCTGCACGCGCTGCTCGAACCCAGGTTGGGCACCACCCTGGCCCGCGAGCGCGGTGCACTGCTGGTGACCTTCCTCACCGCCGCCCTCTCCGAGCGCGCCCGCGCCCGCGAGAACGGGACCCGGCAGCGGCTCGGGCACGAACGTTTCGTGGACCACCTGGTGAATGTGCTCAGCGGAGCCCTCGCGGCCTGAAATCATGGCCCGATGGGCCGTTTCACCCCTGCAAGGGCCTCCTCACTGCTCGCTGCCGCTGTGCTGCTCGGGCTCGCGTTCGTCAGCGTCACGCCTGACGAGCCGCCGACGCCTGCCCTGTGGACGGCTGCGAAGGGCGTCAGCGCGGCTCGGCCCGCGCCGCTCACCCGGCCCTCCGCCCGGCTTCTGGTCGCTGCCAGCCCGGTCGGCACGACGGCGGTCCGTGCCGTCGTCGCCACGCAGACCACGAGCTCCGCCTGCCGTTCCGGACTGATCGCGCTGACCTTCGACGACGGCCCGAACCCCGCGGTGACGCCGCAGCTCGTGCGGACACTGCTGCGGCTGAAGGTGCCGGCGACGTTCTTCATGATCGGTGCCCACGTCGACGCCCACCCGACGGTGGCCCGGCTGGTGCAGAGCGCGGGCTTCCCGATCGGGAACCACACCTGGAACCACCCGATGCTCACGCACCTCTCGAACCCGGCGATCCGCGACCAGCTGAACGCCACCACGGCGGCGTTCAAGCGACACTTCATCAAGCCGACGACGTTGATGCGTCCGCCGTACGGTGACATCAACGACCGGGTCCGCTCGGTGGTGAAGGACCTCGGGATGATCCCGGTGCTGTGGACCAACGACTCCCGCGACTGGGCGGGCGGTGACTCCCTCGCGATCGCCCACCGGATCCTGGTGGCGCTCCGTCCGCACGGCACGAACCTGGTGCTCCAGCACGACGGCGTCGACAATTCGCCGGCCTCGCTCGCCGCAGTCCCGATCGTGGTCCGCAAGGCGCGCGAGCGCGGCTACTGCTTCACCCACCTGAACGCGGTCGGTGGCGTCGGAGGCGGGACCGCTCCGCAGCAGGCCAAGCGGATCGTGCCGGTCACGCGGATCACGCCGCAGCCCGCGACCACCACCTCGGTGCGTGCCGAGGTGCCCACCAAGGCCGACCTCAAGGCCGACCGGCGCAACCGGCTGCGGCTCTACTTCGCCTCGGTCGCCGCGCTACGGATGCCGCGGTCGTCGTACGTGCACGGGACCATCACGAAGCTGCCGCTGGGTCACGACTGAGCCTGGACGGGCTCAGTCGACGACGACCTCGTCGCCGACGCTGATGGTGCCAGGTCCTTCAGGCACGAGGTGGATCGCGAACCAGGTGAGCTGGTTCTCGAGGCGGTGCCGGGCGAGGGTCCGGATGGGTTCCTTCGTCGAGGTCAGGTCGGTCGCCGAGATCGTCGTCATCACGCAGCGGTCGACCCGTTTGGGCTGCCGGAACCAGACGTCGCCGATGCGGATCCGCTCCCACCAGTCCTCGGCGAACGGCTCGGCGCCGTCGACGACGATGTTCGGCCTGAAGCGCCCGATCGGGAGCGGGGCCGGCGGTTCCTCGCCGCGCTCGACGGCGTTCTCGGCGATCCACTTGTTGAGCTGGTACAGCGAGGACAGGGACGCGAGCGTGACCGGGCAGCTGTCGGTGTACGGAGCGTGGTCGGTCGGGAGCGCCCAGTCCCGTTCGAAGGTGCGCCGGGTCGGGTCGTCGCACCAGACCAACCGGAGGTCCCGACGCCCGGTGACGGCCCGGACCCAGTCGTGCGCGTCATCGGCCGCGGGGCGCCCGGTCAGGTCGTTGCCGTGCAACCGCACGTCGATCAGGTCGGTGGTCGGTTCAGCCACGTCGACGGGGTCGAACCCACGGGCCCGCAGGCGCAGCGGAACCGCGAGGCCGGGCTCGGTGTCCGGGGTGTCGGCGCGGATGAGGAACAGCTCGCGCAGCTCGCGGGCGCTGACCAGGGTGCCGGCCGCGTCGACCACCATCCAGCGGCGGTCCCCGGCAAGGCCCCAGGGGAGCACGGTCGCGTGCTCGAGGACGCGGATCGCGGTGCTCTTCACCGGGTGGACCCCGATGCCGGTGACCGTGACGCTCACGCCAACCAGCTGCTCAACCTGTCCAGGCCGAGCCGGATCTCGTCAGCCTGGCCGGCGAAGGAGAGCCGGACGAACTCGTGGCCCCGGCGCGTGTCGAAGTCGATCCCGGGTGCCATCGCGACACCGGTCTCGGCGAGCAGCCGCTGGCACCAGGCGTAGCTGTCGTCGGTGAGGTGCCCGATGTCGGCGTACACGTAGAAGGCGCCGTCCGCCGGTGCCAGCCGGTCGATGCCCAGCCGTGGCAGCCCCTCGAGCAGGATCGCGCGGTTCGCCGCGTACCGCTCGACGTGGCCGTCGAGCTCGTCGTACGCCGAAGGCGTGAAGCACGCGAGCGCGGCGTACTGGGAGAGCACCGGCGGGCAGATGGTGAAGTTGCCGGTGAGCACGTCAACAGGTCGCCGCAGGTCCTCGGGCACGACCATCCAGCCGAGACGCCAGCCGGTCATCGAGAAGTACTTGGAGAACGACCCGAAGATCACGCCGGTGCGTGAAGTCTGCCAGGCGGAGCTGGTCGCCTCCTGGTCGTTGTAGGTGATGCCGTGGTAGATCTCGTCGGAGATGAGCCGGACCCCGTGGTCCTCGCACCACTCGGCGAGTGCGGCCACCTCGGAGGCCGGGATCATCGTCCCGGTGGGGTTCGCCGGCGAGGCGATGACCAGGCCGGCGACCGGCCCGGGCACCGCGGCGACCTGCTCGACAGTCGGTTGGAAACGGGTCTCGGGACCGCAGTCGATCTCGACCACCTCGCAGCCGAGCGCGGTGAGCACGTTCCGGTAGCAGGGGTAGCCCGGGCGTGCCATCACGACGCGGTCGCCGGGGGAGAACGCAGCCAGGAACGCCAGCAGGAAGCCGCCCGAGGAGCCGGTCGTCACCACGATGTCGTCGCCGCCGATGTCGATGCCCGAGCTGCGGCGGTGGTGCGCTGCGATCGCCGAGCGCAGCTCCGGGACCCCGGTGGCCACGCTGTAGCCGAGCAGGTCGGAGTCCAGCAGCCGCTTGGCCTCCTCGCGGACGGCCCTCGGCGCGCCGGTCGAGGGCTGGCCGGCGACGAAGTTCACCAGGTCGCGGTGGCTGGCCTGGCGGGCCTGCGCGGCGGCGAGCAGGTCCATGACGTGGAACGGCGGTACGTCGGCACGCTGGGCCGCGCTGAACCGCTCGCTGGTGGTCATGAGGTCACGGTAGTAGCCAGAGGCCCCCGTCCGTCAGGACGGGGGCCTCCGGTACTGGTGAGCTACTTGACCGGCTGGAGGATGGCCCAGTCAGTCTTGGTGGCCTGGTTTCCGTTGACGTAGATGTCGATCCGGTAGAACGAGTTCGTGATCATCTTGAGTCCTGTGCTGTCCAGGTTGTAGATCCAGAACCCGCCGGTCGGCGAGGTCGCGTCGGCGTTCCAGCGGAACAGGTTGGTGTTGCTGCTGGAGGCTCCCGCGTCCGAGTAGCTCTCGACCGCGTCGGTGGCCGGAGGGGTCGTCGGTGCGGTGACCTTCTTGACCCCGACGGTTACCACGGCCGGAGACGTGACGTAGCCACCGTTCGAGCAGATGTCGAAGATCGTGGCCTTGACCGGGACGGTTCTCCCGTTCTTCATCGAGTTGACGATCAGTCCGCTAGGGCTGGAGTCGTCGAAGGGCGGCAGGAAGTCGGTCTGGTAGACGTGGTTCACGGTGAGCGTGGTCGAGCTGGTTGCGCTACCGACGCCGCCGTCCTTGTCAGTAACGGTGATCGTCGGGGTGTAGCTGCCCGCCGCTGTGTAGTTGTGCGTCTGGTTGGACTGGGCACCCTGGCTGGCCGCGTTGTACGCGGTGTGCGCACTGCCGTCACCCCAGTTGATGTCGACCGCCCAGGGGTTGTCGATCAGGCCGGGGTCGCTGAAGCTGATCCCGCTGAGGGTGACCACGTTGCGGCAGTCGATGGAGCTCACGGCGCCGAAAGTGGGTTGAGCCACGGTCGGAGCAACGTTGGTGACGGTGGCACCGATGGTGGCCTCGTTGCTGTCCGCCGTCCCGTCGTTCACCTTGACCGCAACGGTCCGGGTTGCCGGGCCGTCCGGGAAGGTGCACTTGAACGAGCCGGTCTTGGTGGTGCTGTCGATCGTCTTGTCGGACGCGGTGCCGTCGGTACCGCAGATCGGGTACCCGGTGGCGAAGCCCCAGGTGTTCGCGTCGGGGTCGGTGATCGCGAAGGTGATCGCGGCGGTCTTGCTGCCCTCCGCCGAGGTGGTGGCCGCGGAGGTGATGGCCACCGACGGAGCGGTGTTCGCCGGCGGCGTCGCGGTGCAGTTGATCTGAACCTGGAAGTTCGGCTTTCCGTTGCCAGCACCGGCACCTGCGTCGTAGCCCGAGTCCACACCTGTCAGGGTCACTTCGACCTTGCCACCGGCGGAGGCCGGCGTCACGGTCGTGGTGAACAGGATGTTGAACTCGTCCTGCTGGTCGTCCCAGTTCGCCGGGACGTGGGGCGTCGGGTCGGTCAGCGTCAGCGTGACCCCGGCCGGCGTGCTGAAGACGACGTGGATCTCTTCACCGGCGAGGAAGTGGTGCTGAGGATCGCCCGGGTTCCCACCGTTGTACTTGACGTTGATGGCTCCGTCGACGGGCGTGCCGCGGGTGGCGCAGGCCTTTCCGGCGTCCCCGTAGGAGATGTTCGGCGCACCGGGTGTGGTCGCGAAGTCCCCGTCGAAGAAGATCGAGTCGTCAGCGAACGCAGGAACGCTGAGCAGGGCCAGGGCGGCGACTGCCACGCTGGCGACGAATGCGCGAGTGCGTCGGCTGTGCCGGGCGCGCGAAGAATGAACGGACATTGGTGAAGCCCCCACTGCTAGCGATCCATTCGGTGTGATCACCGACTGCTCGTCGCACTGCCCGATCAACGCGTACGAGCGACGAGTGAAGCATCAACCGAGTGGCCGATACCCGCTCTCCGAACGGCCGAGGTGATAACCACCTGGATTGCCGGATCGAGTAGCACCAACGTGCTATGACAAAGCGGACCTTGAGCGCAAGCGGTCCAGTCCAGTACCGAATTAGGCAGACGCTGCGTGCCGGCCGGCGCGACGCCCGAAGTACGAGCCCTCTGCCAGCTGGGTGCCTGATGCATAGCTCGCGCCGGTTTGCGCGATGTTGGCGGCGCACGCGCCGGCGGCGTACAGGCCGGTGATCAAGGAGCCGTCCTCACGCTGCACCTCGCCGTTGAGGGTGCAGCGCATGCCGCCGAGGGTGAAGCCGGCGTACAACGCCTTGCCCAGGGTCAGGTCGTAGGCGCCCCACGGGCCCTGGTCCTGCGGTGCGACCCAGTCCGGGTGCTTGTGGAGCTCCGGGTCGTCGCCCTCGTGCGCGTGCTTGTTGTAGTCGCCCAGGGTCTGGACCAGATTGCCGGTCGGGATGCCGAGCGCACTCTCCATCTCCTCCACCGTCTCCCAGCCGTCGATGAACGGGCACAGCGGCATCGTCGGGTGCTCGATGTGGGCGGAGTCGACGATCAGGTACGCCTTCTGCTCGGGCTGGTGCATCACGTGGTACGACGTCCGCGAGTGGTAGCTGTCCTCGGCGACGAAGCGCTTGCCGTCCTTGTTGACGACGATGCCGGTCACCAGCTGCGACGGCGGGTAGAACGGTGCCGTGATGAACGGCTCGTCCATGAACTTCAGCTGCGCGCCGATCGACTTGCCCAACCGGATGCCGAGGCCGTCGTCATAGGTGTTGCCGAGGACGAAGAGCTTCTCCCCGAGGGCCGGGGTGTTCTCGGCGACCATGTCGGCGTTCATCACGAAGCCGCCCGCCGCGACGATGACCGCGTTGGCCTTCAGCACGCCGGTCTCGGAGAACTTCTTCCAGGCCACGCCAACGACCTTCTCCTCGCCGGCCGAGTCTGTCGAAACCACCAGGTTGGTGGCGCCGACCTCGTAGCGGACCTCGACGCCCGCCTCCTCGCAGCGCTTGGCCAGCAGGTCCATCACCATCTGGGTGCCGCCGGTGTCGCCGGGGACGGGGACCTTGTGGCCGCGAGGCGCCGGGATCGCGGCGTCCCGGTACGGGTGGACCTTCTCGTTGCCGGTGAACATCAAGCCCTCGGTGCCGGGCTGGATGACGGCCTTGCCGGGGAAGTACGAGCGCTCGAACTGGAAACCGAGCGCTTCGATCCAGTCGAAGTGCTCGACGCTGTCGTCGCAGAACGCGCGGATCTTGTCCGGCTCCGGGTCCTCGCTGACCGCGACCAGGAACTTGTACATCTCCTCGGCGCTGTCCTCGTGGCCGGTCGCCTGCTGCACGGCGGTGCCGCCGCCGAGGTAGAAGTGGCCGCCGGACATCGCGCTCGTGCCGCCGTAGGTCGCGGCCCGCTCCAGGAGCACCACCTTCGCGCCGCTGCGCGCTGCCTCGAGGGCGGCGCAACCGCCGGCGATGCCGAAGCCGATCACGATGACGTCGGTCTGGTCGGCGTCCTCGGGGAGGGTCGAGGCAGGCAGGACGTCGGGAAGCGCGGTGGTCATGGACCTCAGGGTAGAGCCAAAGTAGAACAAGTTCTAGGTCTCGGCTGCGCTCGACCACCGGAGGTCATCTCGGCTGCGCTCGACCCCTGCGGGTCGCCTCGGCTGCGCTCGACCACCTCCTCTCGTCGAAGCGTGATCCCGCCTCCTCGGTAGACTTCGGATTCGTCTACCGCCGAGGGCCACCGATGACACTCGACGTCCACACGCTGAACCAGGGTCTCCTGGCAGGTACAGGCGTGCTCCTGGTGGCGATCCTTGCCGTCCGGGCGTCGGTGCGGGCGGGTCTCCCGAGCCTGCTGCTCTACCTGCTCATCGGTGTGGGCCTGGGCGACGCCGGCTTCGGGGTCAACTTCTCCGACGCCGAGCTGGCCAACGCACTCGGCTTCGCCGCACTGATCGTGATCCTGGCCGAGGGTGGTCTGACGACGCACTGGTCGGAGATGCGACCGGTGATCAAGCTGGGGTTGTCGCTGGCGACGCTCGGAGTCGCCGTGAGCGTCGGGCTCGTCGCGGTCGTGGCCCACTTCGCGCTGGGGATGAACTGGCAGCTCGCGGTTCTCCTCGGTGCCTTGACCTCGCCCACCGACGCCGCTGCCGTGTTCTCGGTCCTGCGCCGGGTGCCGCTGCCTCGTCGTATCAACGCGACCCTCGAGGCGGAGTCCGGGCTCAACGACGCCCCGACCGTCGTGCTGGTGACGCTGGTCAGTGCCAGCGGTCACCACGGCGTCGCCCACTTCGTCGCGGAGGTGGTCTCCGAGCTCGTGATCGGCGCAGCCGGTGGTCTGCTCGTCGGCTTCGCGGGGGCCTGGCTGATGCGACGCGCCGCGCTGCCGTCCTCAGGCCTCTACCCGCTCGCCGTGCTCTCGTTCGCCGTCTTCGCCTACGCCTGCACCGCCACCCTGCACGGCTCCGGGTTCGCGGCCGTGTACGTCGCAGCGCTGGTCCTGGGCAACTCCGAGCTCCCGCACCGTGCCGCCACCCGGTCGTTCGCCGAGGGGATGGCCTGGCTCTCCCAGATCGGATTGTTCGTGATGCTCGGCCTGCTGGTCAGCCCGAGCGGGTTCACCTGGAAGGTCCTCGGGATCGCGGTCGCAGCCGTGGTCGTGCTGACCGTGATCGCTCGGCCGGTGTCGGTGCTCGTTGCTGCGCTGGCCCAGCCGATGCCGCTGCGCGAGCTCGGCTTCATCAGCTGGGCCGGTCTGCGTGGAGCAGTGCCGATCGTCCTGGCCACCATCCCGCTCTCCGCGGGCGTGACGGACGCGACCGAGCTGTTCAACGTCGTGTTCGTGCTGGTGGTGATCGACACCCTGATCACCGCTCCGACGCTGCCGTGGGTCGCCCGGGTGCTGAAGGTCGCCCGGCGCAGCGAACCGCGCGACCTCGATGTCGAGGCGGCGCCGCTGGATCGGATCGCGGCCGACCTGCTGATGGTCACGATCTCCCCGAAGTCGCTGATGCACGGCGTCGAGGTGGCGGAGCTCCGGCTCCCCAAGGGCTCGTCGGTCTCGCTGATCGTCCGCGACGGCAGCACGCTGGTGCCGCAGGACCGAACCGTGCTCCGGCACGGTGACGAGCTGCTGGTGGTGACGACGCGCAGGTCCCGGGAGCGGACCGAGCAACGGCTTCGCGCGGTTTCCCACGGGGGTCGGCTCGCCCAGTGGCTGGACGAGAAGTGAGCGGATCCGGCTAGGTCGCGAACGCGTCCACACCGGTCAGCTCGGCCGACCACAGCCACAGGCGCCGGGCCTCGTCAGGATCGATGGCGTGCGGCATCACGCCCAGGGCCTGGCCGTTCACCCGGCCCTCGGGATGGGCGACAGGGGTGATCTCGCAGTCCTCGAGGTAGACCCCGCCGAGCCCGTCGAGCAGAGGCGAGGTGGCGGCGAACACCGCGGTGGACGCGCCTTCCGCCGGCGACTTGAACTCGGGCATCAGCGGCTTGCCGTCGCTGCCGTAGGAGAGCAGCTTCTCCACGTCGTCGTGGTCGAGGTGGCGGCCGAGCGGCGTCAGGATCGCGCCCGGGTGCAGGGAGAACGCGCGCACGCCCTCCGCCGCGCCGAGCCGGTCGAGCTCGACGGCGAAGAGCACGTTCGCGCTCTTCGCCTGCCCGTAGGCGACCCACTTGTCGTAACCGTCGGAGAACCACGGGTCCTCCCAGCGGATGCCGGAGAACTGGTGACCGCCCGAGGAGATGCTGACGACGCGCGACCCGCCGCGAAGCAGTGGCCACAGCCGGTTGACCAACGCGAAGTGGCCGAGGTGGTTGGTCGCGAACTGCAGCTCCCAGCCCGGGCCGACGTGCTCCTCCGGACAGGCCATGATGCCGGCGCTGTTGATCACCACGTCGAGGTGGTGGCCGAGGCCGAGCACCCCCTCGGCGTAGGCAGCCACGCTGGCCTGGTCGGCGAGGTCGAGCTCGCCGACCTCGACACCGGCGATGCCGGCGAGCGCCTCGCGAGCCTGGTCCGGGCGACGGGCGGGGGCGAGCACGTGGGCCCCCGCTGCGGTCAGTGCCCGCACCATCTCGATGCCGATCCCGGAGTACCCGCCCGTGACCAGGGCGTGCTTGCCGGTGAGGTCGATCCCGGCGAGCACCTCGGCCGCGGTGGTGTGCAGGCCGAACCCGGTACCGATCGGCTGCTGCGGCGTACGGGTGTAGCTCATGACTCGAAGTTCACGTCGAGCGTGACGGCTTCCCACTCGTCGATCGAGGCCGAGAACGCCGCGAGCTTGTCGCGGGTCGCCTTGAGCACGTCGCTCCCGAGCAGCAGTCGCAACGGCGGATCGTCGAGGCCGGTCACCTTGAGCACGGCGGCGCCGATCTTGGCCGGGTCGCCGGGCAGGTGGTCGGCGAACTGCTTGATCAGGTCCTTGCGGACGCCGACGTCCTCCGCGTACGCCTCGATCGGGGTGCCGGTCTCGTGCATGGACCGCTTGGCCCAGTCGGTGCGGAAGCCGCCCGGCTCGATCGCGGTCACCCGGATGCCGAAGCCGGCGACCTCCTTGGCGAGCGCCTCGGTCAGTGCCTCGAGCGCGAACTTCGTCGAGCTGTAGTACGCGTTCGGCGGGTTCGCGACGAGGCCGGTCATCGAGGAGATGTTCACGATGTGACCGCCGCCCTGCGTGCGCATCCCGGGCAGCACGGCCTTGATGGTGTCCACGACGCCGAAGTAGTTGGTGTCGAAGAGCTGGCGGACCTCGGTGTCCTCGCCCTCCTCGACCGCGGAGAGGTACCCGTACCCGGCGTTGTTGACCAGGACGTCGATGCCGCCGAAGCGCTCGGTCGTCGCGGCCACCGCTGCGGCGATCTGCGTCTTGTCGGTGACGTCGAGGGCGAGCGGGAGCGCGTCGTCGCCGAACTCCTCGACGAGGTCCGCAATCGCCTCGGGACGCCGCGCGGTGACGGCGACCTGGCGGCCGGCGGTGAGCGCCGATCGTGCGATCTCGCGACCGATGCCCGTCGAGCAGCCGGTGATCAGCCAGCGTGCGTTGTTGCTCATCGCAGGACTCCTTCGGGAAGTCGGTTGAGGTAGCCGGCTTGCCGGACGGCGAGCTGCTCGGCACGGCCGGCCGCGTCGACGCGCGGGGCGTCCGGCAACTCGCGGTCGAGCTGGTCCAGGTCGATCACGCGGCCGGTGGCGGCGAGGTCCTCGGTCGCGCCTCCCGGCCCGAACTCGGCCATCCGCAGGGTCAGGAAGCCCTCGCGCAGGCCGTCGGAGTCGATCCAGTTGTGCACGCCGGGGTTCTCCGGCGAGATGACGTAGGTGTATGTGCCGTCCTCGTTCGCCTTCGACTGCGCCTTGTTCAGCGAACCGGTCGAGCCGAAGATGTCGAGCGTGGTCCCCCACAGGTTGCCGAGCGGGACGGTGAAGTACTCGGCGCCGCCGTCGCTGACGTCCACGACGAAGGCCTGACCGGGCTCGAGGTCGAAACGGCCGGCGACGTAGACCTGGTTGACCATCGCCCCGTGCTGGTTCGCGGTCCACGCCAGCGAGAAGTGGTTGGCCGGCGTCTTGGACATCCCGTAGGAGAGCTTG
>JBJMIP010000448.1:0-5247 GCA_045806825.1 Marmoricola sp. | reverse complement strand
GTCGGTCGAGGCGGGGCAGTCGCCGACGGCGATCTGCACCGACGGAGACCTGATCTGGGTCGCGGACGCCGGGGACAACAAGATCCGCGCGTTCGATGCGCACACGCTGCGCCAGCAGTGGACCGCGACCACCGGCGCGCGACCGGTCGCGATGGCTGCGGGGCTCGGCGCGATCTGGGTGGTCACCGGCGACGCGAAGCTCCTCAAGCTCGATCCGCGGACCGGACACCTGCTGAAGACAGCGCGCACCTCACTCGATCCGGTTGCGATCGACGTCGCGTTCGGGAAGGTCTGGATCCTCGCGGCCGGCAACCGAACCGTGGACCGGTACGACCCGACCACGGTCGCCCAGACCGGTTCCGCGATCCTCGATGGAGCCGGAACCGGACTGACCGACTCCATCGATGCCCTCTGGGTGGTGATGCCCGACGGTCTGCGACGGATCGACCCGGCCACGACCGACCTCCAGGTCCGCTCGTTCCCGATCGCCGGGAGTCCCCGCGCTGCCGTGGTCGACAGCACGAACACCTCGGTATGGGTCCAGCTGGCCTCGGGCGGCGTTGTCACGGTCGACCCCGCCACCGGAGCAGTAAAGAGGCGGGTCGCGTTGAGCGCGGCTGCGACCGCGCTGACACGGGCCGACGCCGGGATTGTCGTGTCCACCGCCGACGGACGCCTGCAGCTCCTCACCACGACGACGGTGAACGCCGCCCTTCTCGCAACCACCGGCGTGCCGCTCGACGCACTAGCCGTTGGCGCAGATGTGCTCGTCGGCACGTCCGCCGGCACCACGCTCCTCTACGCGACGGAGGTCGCCCGATGAAACCCACTGCCCTTGCACTCATGATCAGTCTGATCCTGCTCAGCGGCTGCGGCACGTCGGCCAAGCGGGATGCTGTCGGGTCGCCCTCGACATCGCCGGATCTGCCCACCGCCGCGGCGACCGGACTGCCCCGGCAGGTCCAGGCGGTGATCCACACCGACCATGCCCCGGCCGGTCTGGTGGTCGGCCGCAAGTCGCTCTTCGTCAGCAACCACCGCGGTGGGACGGTGCAACGGATCAACCCGACGACCAACAAGGTCATCGCGACCGTGACTGTCGGTGGGCAGGTCGGGCTCGAATCGAGTACCACGATCGGCGGCACGGCCGCCGTCGACGAACGGACCACCTGGCTCTGGGCCTGCACCAACATCGACGGCAACCTGCACCAGATCAACCCGCGCACGATGCGCGTCACGGCGACCGTGGCAGCGAGCTGTGACGGTGGCTGGCGCACCCGGATCGGGCGGAACCTCTGGGCCGTGCCCGGCGAGAACATGGCCTACGTGTTGTTGATCGACCTCGTGACTGGTTCTGTCACCCACCGGGAGTACCTGCCCAGCATCTACGGTTGGGGATCCGCGATCTCCGCAGGCGGCCACGTCCTGATCGGAAGCTTCCTGCAAACCCCCGTGATGACGCGGGGCGGAAAGCTCCTCAGCAAGAGCGTCGTGGCAACCCCGTCGCTCAGGGCCACCGGCGGGCGTCTTTACCGGATCGGGTCGGACGGCACGCTGGACGAACTCGATCCGGCGACGCTGGACGTGCGCCGTTCCTTCAAGGTTGCGCCGTACCTGGACGGTGACCCGTCGCTGGTGGCCGACGATTCAGGCCATCTTTACTACCGGCCCGACGCGACCCACGTCTACGACGTCGACACCGCAGACGGCAAGGTGACCTTGCTGCTCACGCTGCCCTGGGCCGAGGTTTCGACCACGATGGCGTGGGCGTTCGGATCACTGTGGATCACGAACTTCGACGACGACACCATCTGGCGCGTCGATCCCCGAGCCTGAGCGTGGTCAGGGGCGGCCGCCGGTCAAGCCTGCACCGTCCTGCGCTGCACCCGGCTCACCTGTGGACACATAGTGTGGGCACCCGCAGCCAGGCGACGCGTCAGGCGAACGCAGCCGGCAACGGGACGGCCAACGCCGTCCGCAGCCGGTGGAGGTACTCCTGGCGCGGGATCTCCACGACCCCGAGCGTGGCCAGGTGCGCGGTCTGCCACTGGGTGTCGAGCACCCGCCGCCCGGCGTGCTCGTCGTTGAGCAGGTCGACCAGGTGCACCAGCGCCACCTTGGAGGCGTCGGTCGCGTGCGAGAACATCGACTCCCCGGCGAAGAGCCCGTCGATCGCCAGGCCGTAGAGCCCACCGACCAGCTCGCCGTCGAGCCAGGACTCCACCGAGTGCGCCCAGCCGAGCCGGTGCAGCCGGCCGTACGCCGCGGCGATGTCGGCGTCGATCCAGGCACCGTCGCGCCGCGGGGCCGCGCAGGCCGCCACGACGTCGTCGAACGCGGTGTCCACCCGCACCTCGTAGCGTCGTACCGACCTGGCGAGCGAGCGGGTCACCCGCAGCCCGTCCAGCGGCAGCACGCCGCGGTCGACCGGCGACCACCAGCCGAGCTCGCCGTCGACGGGCATCGGGAACAGCCCGGCGCGGTAGGCACCGATCACCGTCGCGGGCTCCAGATCGGCGCCGAGGCCGACCAGGTCCCCGGCGTCGTCGGCAACCCCGTCCCCGGGCACCGGCAACCGCCAGCGGGAGGGACCGGGATCGACGGGCACGGGTCCCATCCAACCCTGGGTGTCTAGGCTTTCTCCATGAGCTATGCCAAGCGCATCGGGGCAGCCCTCGCCCCGAAGGTCACCGAGATCGCGCCGAACCTGTCCGCGGCGTTCGTCCACCAGGCCCTGGCCAAGGCGATCTCCGGGGTCGGCCCACTTCCGGGCGCGGCGGCGGCGGCGGACAAGCAGCTCGCCCAGAACGACGGGGACGTCGAGCGGGCCATCCACGACGTCATCGAGAACCACGTCCGCTACGCCGGCATCCAGGGCTTCGCCACCAACATCGGCGGTCTGGTCACGATGGCGTTCACGGTGCCGACCAACATCACCGGGCTCGCGCTGCTCCAGTGCCGGATGGTCGCCGGCATCGTGCACCTGCGTGGGTACGACCTCGCGGAGCCGCGGGTGCGGGCAGCCATCCTGGCGAGCGTCCTCGGCGAGGAGAAGGTCCTCAAGCTGATCAAGAGCCGCGAGCTTCCGGGGACGCCGATGGAGCTGGCCGCGGATCCGCTCTACGAGAGCTCCCTGGACCTGGTGATCGCGAACGAGGTCGCCTCCGAGCTGATCACCCGCGCTGCCGGGAAGCGTCTGGCCACCACGGTGGGCAGGCGGGTACCCGTCGTCGGCGGGGTCGTGGGGGCCGGGACGGATGCGTACGTGACCTGGAAGGTCGGCCGGTACGTCGACCGCGAGTTCCTGCCGAAGACGGGTCGCCGGCGGAAGAAGTGATCTCGGCTGCGCTCGATCAGCGGTGGATCAGGCAGCGGGCCTGGAAGTGATCTCGGCTGCGCTCGATCAGCGGTGGTGCGCTCGATCAGCGGTGGTGCGCTCGATCAGAGGCGGTCAGCCGAGCGCGGTGACGACCCGCGACGGGCTCGGCCGACCGAGGAGGTCGGCCATCCAGAGGCTGGTGGCAACCAGGGCGTCGAGGTCGACGCCGGTCTGCACGCCGAGGCCCCGGAACATCCAGACCAGGTCCTCCGTCGCGAGGTTGCCGGTCGCGCTCTCGGCGTACGGGCAGCCGCCGAGGCCGCCTGCGCTCGCGTCGAAGGTCCGCACGCCGTGCTGGTAGGCGGCGTACGCGTTGGCAAGTGCCTGGCCGTAGGTGTCGTGGAAGTGCACCGCGAGCACGTCGTCGGGCAGCCCGGCGGCGTTGAAGGCGTCGAGCAGCTCCCCGACCGCACCAGCCGTGCCGACGCCGATGGTGTCGCCCAGCGAGAGCTGGCTCGCACCGAGGTCGAAGAGACGCTTGCCGACCTCGACCACCTGCTGGTGCGGGACCGCGCCCTCCCAGGGGTCGCCCCAGCACATGCTCACGTAGGCGCGCACGTCCATGCCCGCCTCGCGTGCCCGGCGGACGGTCGGCTCGAACATCGCGAACTGCTCGTCCAGGCTCCGGTTGAGGTTGCGCTGCGCGAACGTCTCGGTGGCACTGCCGAAGATCGCGATGTGCTCCAGGCCCAGCTCGAGCGCCCGGTCGAGACCGCGCTCGTTGGGCACGAGTACCGGCAGGTGCCGGCCCTCCTCGCCGAGCAGCTCCATCAGCTCGGCGGCATCAGCCAGCTGCGGCACCCACTTCGGGTGCACGAACGAGGTCGCCTCCACGACGGGCAGCCCGGCTGCCAGCAGGCGGCGTACGAACTCGGCCTTGGCCTCGACCGGGACGACGCCCTTCTCGTTCTGCAGGCCGTCGCGCGCGCCGACCTCGTAGATAGTCACCTCACGCATCGGGGGCCTCCACGGAGAAGAGCAGCTGCTTGAGCTGCACCTGGTTGCCTGCCGCAGCGCCGACCAGGCTGACGGTGCCGGCGAACGGTGCCTTGAGCACGAGCTCCATCTTCATCGCCTCGATCACCCCGAGCCGCTGGCCCTCCACGACCTCGTCGCCGACCGACACGTCGACGGCCAGCACGGTCCCGGGCATCGGTGAGAGCAGCGAGCCGTCGCCGGCCTGCGGACCGTGCTCGGCGAACGGGTCCGGTCGTTCGAAGGTGAAGCGCTGGCCCTGGTGCACCGCTTCGAGCACGCCTCGCTGGACGTTCGCGGTGACCCGGTGCCGGACCCCATCGACCTCGAGCTCGAGGACGTGGTTCGCGGCCGAGACCTCGGCGACCTGGTGGTCGTCGACGCGGCCGCCGGCGCGGTCGACCCGCACGGTCCGGTCGAGTCCGGCGAGGAACGGGACGGCAGCACCGGCGGAGCGCCAGCCGTCCGCGCTGAACGGGTCGTTCGAGCTCGCCGGCGCCAGCATCGCCATCACCCAGGCGACCCCGATCCGGGCGACGTCCGCGCTCGGAGCCGGGACGGTGTTGTGGTCGAGCCACGCGGTGTCGATGGTCGCGTCGCGGAACTCGTCGCTCGCGGCCAGGGCGCGCAGGAACCCGACGTTCGTGGTCAGGCCGAGGATCGCGGTCTCGTCGAGCGCGCCGACCAGCGCGCGTCGGGCGGACTCGCGGTCCGGGCCGTGGGCGATGACCTTGCCGAGCATCGGGTCGTAGGCCGTGGAGACGACCTGCCCCGGTTCCAGGGCCTGGTCGACGCGGACGCGTTCGGGCCAGCGGACGATCGAGGTCGTGCCGGCCTGCGGCAGGAACCCACCGAAGCTGTCCTCGGCGTAGACCCGGGCCTCGATGGCGTGG
>JBJMIP010000447.1:0-4989 GCA_045806825.1 Marmoricola sp. | reverse complement strand
CGTGACCGAGAGCGGACCCGAGCTGGAGACGTCGCCCATCAGCCCGTCCACCTTGGTCAGGTAGCGGTGACCGTCGACGTACACGTTCGGGCCGTAGCCGCACACCGCACCGGTGCGCGCGGCACCGTCGAGCGGGACGGGCGCGACCTTGCTGAGCTTCACCTCGCCGACACCGAGCGGCGCCGAGCCCCGGGTCGGGTTGTCGAACCGGATCTCGAAGTGCTTGGTCACCAGCGGGGCGAACGTCCCGAAGGCACCGAGGTCGACGCGCCGCGACTGGCTGCCGGAGACGATCGTCGCGCCGGTCGGCGAGACGGCCGGGGACGCGGGCGGGGCGATGGTCAGCCGGTCCAGCCGCGCCGGCCTGGCCAGGTCGACGGTCAACGTCGGCGTCGGATCGGCGGGGTCGGCGATCCAGGAGGTCGTCGGCGTGCCGTCGTAGGCCATCCGTGCGGAGACGGTCGGGTCGTCCAGGTAGGTCGAGGACGCGCGCATCAGCACGGTCGAGCTGAACGGGTCCAGCAGCGAGATCGTCGAGGGGTCCGCGCGCGCCAGCACCGTGCCGAACAGGTTCCAGGAGCCGGTCCGGCTGAAGGTGACCTCGCGGTCGATGCCGTGCGGGTCCTCGGCGGGCCGGTAGCGGTTCGGGTCGCAGTCCGGCGCGAGCAGCGTCGGCACGCAGGCGCGGGTCTCGGGCCGGCTGGTGAGCACGTAGGCGTCGGGCTCGGCGCCCTTCACCGCCGGCAGGTCCAGGATCCGGGTCGCGGGCAGCCCGGTCGCGTCGATCTCCTTCAGCGAGATCTGGGCACGTGCGTTGCCGTTGCCGACGGAGGCGACGCTGACCTTCAGCACCTTTCCGCGGGCACCGCCGAGGTCGGCGCTCGCAACGCCGGTGAACGGGTCGACCCGCGCGGTGACGCTGCTGGCCCCGACTCGGAGCCGCCAGGAACGAACGCCGTGACCACTGGCGTCCGGCTCCCCGTGCAGGGTGACCTTCCCGAACGGCTGGGCGCTCCGGTAGTGCACCGCGAGCCACTGGCCGCGAGGGCGCGTCAGGTAGCTGGTCGTCCAGCCGGTCCGCGGGTCGCCGTCCACCGCCGAGAACGGAGCATCCTCGCTGCGGATCGGGCCGAAGCTGTCGACGTAGCCCTGGGAGGAGGACGCGTCGACGTACCGGATGCCCTCGTACTCGGCGGTGACCGGCCGGGCCGCGGTCGAGCCGGGGTAGTTCTGGAACCGGCGGATCGCACGTCTCGGCTCGTCCTTCGAGAGCACCGGGCCCTCGGCCGCGTGCACCCGGCCGAACTGGCGCTCGCGGTCCTGGTAGCCGTCGCCGATCACCCGGGCGGGCTCCGACCAGCCGTTGTCCCCGGCCACCACGGCTGCGCGGTCCGGCGCGATCAGTCCCGCCCCGACCGCGGCGAGCACGTCGGCAGGCCCCGAGGAGACGGTGAGGGCCGTCGAGGTCGGCAGCAGCCGCAGGTCGCCGCTGCGGGTGGTGTCGCGCCCGTCCACCTCGAAGACCTCGATCGCCGGGCCGTAGTCGAGCTGACCGAACGTCGCCACCCGCTTGATCCCGCTCGAGCGTGCCAGCGCGATCGACATCACGCTCGAGGGCACCGCGTCGGCGAGGTCGGGGTCGAGGTCGTGCCGGAGCACGACGTACCCCAGGCCGATCCGCTTGAGCATGTTGCCGAGCTGCGCCGAGCCGGCGCCGGTGTCGAGCACGTCTTCGAGGCTGCTGAGCATCCGGATCGTCTCGGCGTTGACCAACGGCACCTGCGACCGGGTCACCCACGGCGACTTCTGGATCATCGACATCGGCTCGTCCATGGTCCAGCCCCAGGTCTGGATCCCGAAGCCGCTGCCGGGCACGACCCACGCCGCGTTGTCCCCGGCCTGCTTCCCCAGGTAGTCGGCGGTCTGGGTCCAGTACGAGGGGAACTGGTCCCACCCCGGCGTCCGGGTGTTCAGCGCGAGCACCGGCTGGGCGCCGGCCAGGACGAGGCCGCAGGCGAGCGCGACGACGAGCTTGAGGAACCGGGCCCTGCGCACAGCGCGGCGGGCGGCCAGCGCCGAGATCCGCTCCCCCAGCAGGCCCAGGGAGACCCCGAAGCCGATCGCGAGCGGGAGCCGGAGCACCGGGTCGACCTTGGCGATGTTCCGCAGCAGTGCGAACGGGTGGTCGAGAGCGTCCTGGACGTGCGGCCCGAGGGGACTCTGCAGCCAGCCGTACGACGTGTGCCCGATCGTCAGGCAGGTCAGGCCGATCACCGCACTGATCACCAGGGGCGTCCGCCAGGCGCTGCGGAACAGGGCCAGTCCGACCACGGAGATCGCGGCGATCAGCCCGGTCGCCAGCACCAGCGACGGCCAGTAGTCCAACGACCACGCAGCCGGCCAGGACGGCTGGCCGCCGGTGGACAGGTACCCGACCCAGTTGCTGGTCCCGCGGACCGCCTGGTCGAACCCGGCGGTGGACGTGGTGGTCGGAGCGTCCTCGACGTAGTCGAAGAACGGCGGCGAGTACGCGCTCAGCTGCACCAGCGACGAAGCCCACCAGAGGCTGGTCAGGGCCATGAACCCGGCCCACCAGCCGAGCAGGGACCAGCGCGCGAGCCCGGTGCGGGCGCCCCAGACGATGAAGACCACGACCAGCGGCAGCGGAGCGATCGTCGCGGTGCCGTTCACGGCGCCGACGAAGAGGAACGCCACCGCCGAGAGCAGGGCACCGGCGCGCGCGCCGATCCGTCCGCGCAGGACCAGGAGGATCGGCAGCAGCACCCACGGCAGCACCGCCGTCGGCAGCACCTCGGCGCCGCGCACGCCCATCTCGCTGACGATGCGGACGTTGAGACCGAAGGCCAGTCCGGCGGCCAGTGCCGGCCAGGCGCTGAGCCCGAGCTGGCGCGCGACCAGGCGGGCACCCTCGCAGGCGACGACGACCAGGACGAACGACCAGAGCCGCTCGGTCATCCAGTCCGGGATCCCGAGGGCTTGCGAACCGGCGAAGAACGGGCCCATCGGGAACAGGTAGCCGTAGGCCTGGTTCTGCAGCTCGCCGAGGGAGACCAGTGGGTTCCAGAGCGCGAACGTGCTGTGCAGGAGCTCCCCGGGAGCGCTCATCAACGACGCCTTGGTGTCCGAGGTCGTCTGGCCCCACTTCTCCGCCAGGGTCACCAGCAGGAGGACCGCGTACGCCGCCACCGCGGCCACGCGGGGACGGAGCGACGAGGCAGGCATGGTGCTGGTCAGGCTATCCACCCGCCGCATTCGCGGCACGGACCCGCGCGCTGCGCACCGCTCCGAATCGGTCCCGGGTCCTAGGGTGAACCTGTGACCGACCAGCCCGCCAGCCGCGAGTTCCTGCGCGGCGGGGCGGCGATCGCGATCGCCGTCGGGGTCATGAACGTGGCGACGTACGCGTTCACGATCCTGGCAGCGCGCCTGCTCGGCCCCCAGCCGTTCGGTGCGCTGCTCGCGATGCTGAACGTGATGCAGGTGGCCGCGGTGCTCTCGCTCGCGCTCCAGGCCACCGCCGCCCGGCGGATCGCCCGGGCTCCGGGCGACGTGCACAGCGTCGAGCAGGCCATCCTGCTCGTCGGCCGGCGCACGGCGCTGGGGCTCGGTGCGGTGTTCCTGGCACTCTCCCCCGCGATCAACGCGGCCCTCAAGCTCGACAGCCTCGCCACCGCGGCCATGCTCTCGGTCGCGGTCGTGCCGTTCACGATGATGGGGGCGCAGGCCGGCGTCCTGCAGGGCGAACGTCGCTGGGTCCCGCTGGCCCTGGTCTACCTGACCGCCGGGGTTCCACGACTGATCCTCGGCGCCCTGCTGATGTGGTGGCGACCCGAGGAGACCGTTGCCTTCGCCGCGGTGACGATCAGCACCTTCGTCCCGGTACTCGTCGGCTGGCTCGCCCTGCGCCAGCCGCGCGCGCACCGCGCTGCCAACCCCTCCGACCACACGGCGCGGGCCCTGTGGTGGGAGACGGTCTACAACTCCCAGGCGCTGCTGGCCTTCCTGGCCCTGTCCAGCCTGGACATCGTGATCGCCCGCAACACCCTCGACGAGCACGACGCCGGGCTCTACGCCGCCGGGCTGATCCTGGTGAAGGCGGTGCTGTTCCTGCCCCAGTTCGTGGTCGTGCTGGCGTTCCCGTCGATGGGCGCCGACGACGCTCCGCGACGCACGTTGGTGCTCAGCCTCGGCACGGTGTTCCTGACCGGGGTCGCCGCGGTCGTGGTGGTCCGGCTGCTCCCTGATCTGGCGCTCGTCTTCGTCGGGGGCGACAAGTACCACGCCGTCGGCGACCGGCTGTGGATCTTCGCCGCCTTAGGAACCGTGATCTCGATGGTGCAGCTGCTCGTCTACAGCGTGCTGGCCCGCCAGGCCCGGAGCTCGGCGACGCTGCTGTGGGCGGGACTGGTCGCGCTGGTGGCTCTCGGCGCCGGCGGCTCCACGGTCGCCAGCCTGGTGGACCGGGTGCTGCTCGTCGACAGCGTGCTGCTGGTCGTGCTGCTCGCGCTGGCCCTGCGCCGCCTGCGCCACCCGGTCGAGGCCGAGCCTGAACAGGCCCCCGCAGATCGCGGTTAGTGCGCCGCTGCGTGCCAGCTGGCGCCGGTACCCACCGAGACGTCCAGCGGCACGGTGAGGTCGGCGGCGGCCGCCATCTGCTCGCGCACCAGCGCCTCGAGGGTGTCGTGCTCGCCCGGTGCGACCTCGAAGACGAGCTCGTCGTGCACCTGGAGCAGCATCCGGGACTTCAGCCCGCCCGCCTTCACGGCACCCTCGACATTCAGCATCGCGACCTTGATGATGTCGGCGGCCGACCCCTGGATCGGCGCGTTCAGCGCCATCCGCTCGGCCGTCTCCCGGCGTTGCCGGTTGTCGCTGGTGAGGTCGGGCAGGTACCGGCGGCGTCCCATGATGGTCTCGGTGAAACCGGTCTTCCGGGCCTCCTCGACGACGCCGGCGAGGTACTCGCGG
>JBJMIP010000446.1:0-5088 GCA_045806825.1 Marmoricola sp. | reverse complement strand
GCGCCACGCCGCGCAGTGCGAAGTACTCGCACTCCAGCGGCACGATGACGCTGTCGCTGGCGGTCAAGGCGTTCACGGTCAGCAGGCCGAGCGAGGGCTGGCAGTCGACCAGGATGATGTCGTACGTCGCCAGTGCCGGCGCGAGCACCCGCTGCAGGGTCTGTTCGCGCGCGACCTCGTGCACCAGCTGGACCTCGGCGGCGGAAAGGTCGATGTTCGAGGGCAGCAGGTCCATGCCCTCGACGCCGGAGGGCACCACGACCTCGTCCACGCGGACGTCGCGCTGCATCAGCAGGTTGTAGACCGTCATCTCCATCTGGTGGGGGTTCAGACCCAGACCGACCGAGAGCGAGCCCTGCGGGTCGAAGTCGACCAGCAGCACCTTGTAGCCGTACTCGGCCAGGGAGGCACCGAGGTTGATGGTGGTGGTCGTCTTGCCGACGCCACCCTTCTGGTTGACCATCGAGATGACCCGGGCGTTGCCGTGCACGGTGGGGCGGACGGGCTCGGGGAAGACGGGCAGCGGCCGTCCGGTGGGGCCGATGACGACCTCGGACTGCTCGGCGGTGGACACGGTGGACTCCTGGGAAGGCGGTACGACAGATCCGTCCAGTGTGGACTCCGGCGCCGACGATTCCCGGTAAGGCAGCACCGTGGCGTCGCGCTGCTGGACGACCGCCGGATTGTGGATCAGCGGGGGAACCTCGGAGGCACTGGTGGACTGTCCGCCGAATCCGTCGGCACCGCTCATGGTCCGGTTCCCCTTTGATCGTTGATGAACGTCGCGATCGCGCCGCTCTGCAACTTTGTCGACTTGCCGCCAAGTCGTGCAGTGGCCGCGACTCTAGGCCCGTGCGTCGGGCACTCACAAGCCGAGTCGGCAGACTCGTGGGCCTCACCGCAAATCTGGGGAAACAGTGTGCACAGAGCCACGCTTGGACGCACAGGCGGACCTCCGACTGTGCATAACTCTGTGGGTATCTCCGGCTCCCCGAGACCTCAGGACAAGGCCCGCGGATGGGCGGCTGCGTAGACCTCCCGCAGGCTGTCCACCGTGACCAGGGTGTACACCTGGGTGGTGGTCACGGACGCGTGACCGAGCAGCTCCTGGACCACGCGCACGTCGGCGCCGCCCTCGAGCAGGTGCGTCGCGTAGGAGTGGCGCATCGTGTGCGGCGAGACCTCGGCGGTGACGCCAGCCCGGTCGGCAGACTTCACGATCACGGTCCACGCGCTCTGCCGCGAGAGCCGTCCGCCCCGCGCGTTCAGGAACAGGGCGGGGGTGCCGGCGCCCGTGCTGACCAGGTCCGGACGGGCGCGCGTGAGGTACGCCGAGATCGCCTCCCGGGCGTAGCGGCCGACCGGGACGATCCGCTCCTTGCCGCCCTTGCCGCGCAGGAGCACGGTGCTGCTGGTCTCGCCACCGCCGAGGTCGAGGTCGTCGACGTCCAGGCCGACGGCCTCGGAGATCCGCGCCCCGGTGCCGTAGAGCAGCTCCAGCAGGGCCCGGTCGCGGAGCGCGAGCACCGTGCCGGGCGCGCCGGCGGCGTCGAGGATCGCCTCCACGTCGGCCAGCGGCAGTGCCTTGGGCAACCGTTTCGCCGGGCTCGGAGGCTTCACCCCGGCGGACGGATCCAGCCGGGCGAGCCCGTCCTTGACCGCAAACTTGTGGAACCCGCGGACCGCGACGACCGTGCGTCCGGCCGACGTGGCGCTCAGCGGTGGGTGCTCGTGGTCCCCCTCCCGCAGCGCCATCAGGAACCCGAGCACGGTCTGCTCGGTAACGGCGTCCAGGTCGACCACGCCGAGCCCGTCCAGGTAGCCCAGGTAGCGCCGCAGGTCGCGGCGGTAGGACGTCAGCGTGTTCACCGCCAGACCGCGCTCGACCCCGAGGTGGTCGAGGTAGGTGCGGACCGCCCGGGCCAGGGCATTCGGCTTCGACCCGGCAGCCTGCTCGGGCGCTGTCTCCTGGGTCAGGACCCGGCCCCCTCGAGGACGTCCGCCAGCTCGATCGACGCCATCTGGTGCGCCTCGGCGACCGGCGCGTTCGTGACCGACCCGGCGTGGGTGTTCAGGCCCAGCGCCAGGGCGTGGTCCGCGCGGCAGGCCTGCTCCCAACCCTTGTCGGCCAGGGCCACCGCGAACGGCAGGGTCGCGTTGGTCAGGGCGTAGGTCGACGTGTTCGGGACCGCACCCGGCATGTTCGCGACGCAGTAGAACGTCGAGTTGTGCACCTGGTACGTCGGATCGGCGTGCGTGGTCGGGTGGGTGTCCTCGAAGCAGCCACCCTGGTCCACGGCGATGTCGACCAGGACGGATCCCGGCTTCATGGCGGCGACCAGGTCGTTGGTGACCAGCTTCGGCGCCTTCGCGCCGGGGATCAGCACGGCTCCGATGACCAGGTCGGCCTCCATCACCTGCTGCTGGATCGCCAGTCGGGAGGAGGCGAGCCCGTGCACGCGGTTGTTGTACCGCCAGAAGGACATCCGGAGCTTGTCCAGGTCGTTGTCGAGCAGGGTGACGTCGGCCCCCATGCCGAGCGCGATGTTCGCCGCGTTCTGACCGGAGACGCCCGCCCCGATGATGACGACCTTGGCGTTGGCGACACCGCCGACGCCGCCCATCAGCACGCCGCGGCCGCCCTGGGCCTTCATCAGCGAGTACGCGCCCACCTGGGGCGCGAGGCAACCGGCCACCTCGGACATCGGGTAGAGCAGCGGCAGCCCCCCGGAGGGCAGCTGCACGGTCTCGTAGGCGATGGCGGTGACCTCGCGGGCGACCAGCTCCCGGGTCAGCGGCTCGTCGGCGGCCAGGTGGAGGTAGGTGAAGAGCACCAGCCCCGGACGCATCCGGTGGTACTCCTCGGCCACGGGCTCCTTGACCTTGAGCACCATCTCGGCGTTGCCCCAGACCTCGTCGGCCGACTCCAGGAGCTTCGCGCCGGCCGCGGCGTACTCGGAGTCCTCGATCGAGGAGCCGAGACCGGCGCCGACCTGCACGAAGACCTCGTGCCCGTGCGCGACCAGCTCGTGCACCCCGACCGGCGTGATCGCCACCCGGTACTCGTGGTTCTTGACTTCCTTCGGTACGCCGACCCTCACAGCGGTCCTCCCCAAATCGACTCCGGCACCACGTTGTGCCGTTGGTTCGGAGTCTAGGGGTGGGAGGGCAACGGGAGCCGTCCGCGCGCCAGGAGTGTCTCGTGGGCGAGAATCGCCGTGACGAGCGGAGCGTCGGCCACGCGGCCGTCCAGCACCGCCTCGATCAGCTCGGCGCGGGGCACCCGCTCGAGGAGCATGTCGGCCTCCTCGTGGTGCGCCTCGAAGCCCGAGTCGGCCTCGCGCAGTCCCGTGGCCAGGTACATCGCGTGGGTCTCCGAGGTGATCCCCGGCGAGGCCCAGGTGGTCATCAGGTGCGTCCAGTGGTCTGCCTCGAGCCCGGCCTCCTCGAGCAGCTCGCGGCGGGCGGCGACCACGGGGTCCTCCCCCGGGAGGTCGAGCTTGCCGGCCGGGAGCTCGACGAGCCGCATCTGGGCCGGGTGCCGGTACTGGTGGACGACGACGACGCGGTCCTGGTCGTCGATCGCCAGGATGACCACGGCTCCCGGGTCCTCGACCACGAGGCGGCCGAACTGGTCCTCGGGGTGCCCGGGGCGACTGATGGTGTCCCTGCGGACGGCGACCACCCAGTCGTCGCGGTGGATGTCCCGGCTCGCGGCGACCGGCCAGCTCAGCGGCTCGTCGCGCAGACCGGAATCGCCTGTCGTCTCACTCATCGTCGGGACGGCGGCGCAGGCCCGACTCGTCGATCGGGATGCGCAGCTCGCGCTGACGGGTGATCGCCGCTCCGACGAGGCCGGCGAACAGCGGGTGCGGTCGGGTCGGCCGCGAGCGCAGCTCGGGGTGGGCCTGCGTGGAGACGTAGTACGGGTGCACGTCCGCCGGCAGCTCGACGTACTCGACCAGGTTGTGGTCCGGGGACAGGCCGGAGAAGACCAGGCCGGCCTGCTCGAGCTTGTCGCGGTAGGCGTTGTTGACCTCGTAGCGGTGCCGGTGCCGCTCCTCCACGGTCGCGGAGCCGTACGTCGCCCGCACCACCGACCCCTCGGCGAGGTTCGCCGGGTAGAGGCCCAGGCGCATGGTGCCGCCGAGGTCACCCGCACCCTCGACGAACGCGTGCTGCTCGGCCATCGTGGCGATCACCGGCTCGGCGCAGTCCGGGTCGAACTCGGTCGAGGCGGCCTCGAGCAGGCCGGCCTCGCTGCGCGCGTACTCGATCACCATGCACTGCAGACCGAGACAGATCCCGAGGGTGGGGATCTTGTTGGTGCGGGCGTAGGTGAGGGCGCCGAGCTTGCCCTCGATGCCGCGGATGCCGAAGCCACCGGGAACCAGCACCGCGTCGACGTCGGCCAGGGCCTTGGCGGCACCCTCGTGCGTCTCGCAGAGGTCCGAGGGGATCCAGTCGACCTTGACCTTCGCCTTGTGTGCGAACCCACCGGCACGGAGCGCCTCGACCACGGACAGGTAGGCGTCCGGCAGGTCGATGTACTTGCCGACCAGACCGACGGTGACCTCCTCGTCGGGGTGGTGGACCCGGTCGAGCAGGTCGTCCCACAGGGTCCAGTCGACGTCGCGGAACGGCAGGTTCAGGCGGCGCACGACGTAGGCGTCGAGGCCTTCCTTGTGCAGCACCTTCGGGATGTCGTAGATCGACGGCGCGTCAGCGGCCGTGACGACGGCGTCCTGGTCGACGTCGCACATCAGCGAGATCTTCTTCTTGATGCTGTCCGGCAGCTGCCGGTCGGCGCGGCAGACGATGGCGTCCGGCTGGATACCGATCGAGCGCAGCGCGGCGACCGAGTGCTGGGTCGGCTTGGTCTTCAGCTCCTGGCTCGGACCGATCCACGGGACCAGCGAGACGTGCAGGAAGAAGACGTTGTCGCGGCCGAGGTCGTGGCGGACCTGGCGCGCGGCCTCCAGGAACGGCAGCGACTCGATGTCGCCGACCGTGCCGCCGACCTCCGTGATCACCACGTCGACGTCCGGCGTGGCCAGCGAACGGATGCGCGCCTTGATCTCGTCGGTG
>JBJMIP010000445.1:0-3122 GCA_045806825.1 Marmoricola sp. | reverse complement strand
GTCGTTGGTACGGGTTCCTGCGGATGCAGGGCGCCGTCGTGCGCCGCGCCCGCTGGATCCTGCTGCCCTCGGAGTCCTCCAAGGTCGACGCCGCCGCGGACTTCGGAGCCGACCTCGAGAAGATGCAGGTCATCCCGCTCGGCGTCGACGAGTGCTTCGTCCCGCCGACCAAGCCGCGCGTCCCCGGACGGCTGGTCGCCATGGCCAGTGCCGATGCCCCGATGAAGGGCATCGCGACGCTGCTCGAGGCCTTCGCCAAGCTGCGCACCGAGCGCGACCTCGAGCTGCTGCTGGTCACCCGACCGACCCCGGGCGGACGCACCGAGAAGCTGATCGAGGAGCTCGACATCGGCGAGCACATCAAGTTCGTCAACGGGATCTCCGACGAGGAGCTCGTCGAGGTGATGGGCTCGGCGGAGATCGCCGTGGTGCCCTCCCTGTACGAGGGGTTCTCGCTGCCGACCGCAGAGCTGATGGCCTGCGAGACCCCGCTGGTGGTCAGCCGCACCGGCGCCATCCCCGAGGTCGTCGGCCCCGACGGGCTCTGCGCCGAGCTGGTCACGCCCGGTGACGTCGGCGAGCTGGCGAACACGCTGGCCGCGCTGCTCGACGACCCGGAGCGCCGCGAGCGCCTCGGCAAGGCCGGCCGGGTCCGCGCCCAGGAGCTGTTCAGCTGGAGTGCGGTGGCCCGCACGACGGCCGCCGCCTACGAGCACGTCCTCGCCGACTACGCGGCGAACCCCACCAGCACCCACAAGCGCGTCAAGAAGATCAAGAAGTAGGGAACGACCGATGCTGACTGTTGACTTCGACCGCCTGGGGCTCAAGCCCGGCGACCGTGTCATCGACATGGGCTGCGGCGCCGGCCGCCACGCCTTCGAGATGTACCGCCTCGGCGCCGACGTGGTCGCGTTCGACCAGGACGCCGACGAGCTGGCCGGCGTGCTGGAGCTCTTCGGTGCGATGAAGGAGGCCGGCGAGGTTCCCGCGGGCGCCGCTGCCGACATCAAGGAGGGCACCGCGCTGGCGCTGCCGTTCGCGGACGGCGAGTTCGACCGGGTCGTGTGCTCCGAGGTCCTCGAGCACATCTGGGACGACGTCACCGCGATCAAGGAGCTGATCCGGGTGCTGCGCCCCGGAGGCACCATGGCGATCACCGTGCCGCGCTGGCTGCCCGAGGTCATCAACTGGCGCCTCTCGCCGGAGTACCACAACGCCGAGGGCGGGCACATCCGGATCTACACCGACCACGAGCTGGTCGACAAGGTCACCAAGGGTGGCCGGCCGAACGACGGTACGCCGGGCGACGCGATGGTCTTCGAGGGCAAGGCCCACGCGCACGGCCTGCACGCGCCGTACTGGTGGATCAAGTCCGCCGTCGGCGTCGAGAACAACGAGCACCCGGTGGTGAAGGCGTTCCACCAGGTCCTGGTCTGGGACATCATGAAGACGCCGCGCTACTCCACCGTGACCCGTCTGGCCGAGCGGGCGCTGAACCCGCTGATCGGCAAGAGCATGGTCCTCTACTTCCGCAAGCCGGAGTGACCCGGCCGATGTCCGCTGGTCGTACCTGGAACATCCCTGCCGTCGACGGCGTGCTCACCTCCGAGCAGGTCGCGGCCACGGCTGCGTCGATCGTCGCCATGCAGGAGCCCAGTGGGGCCGTGCCCTGGACGCCGGGGGAGAAGACCGACGTCTGGAACCACGTCGAGGGCGCCATGGCGATGCTCGTGGGCGGGGAGATCGACGGCGCCGAGCGCGCCTACGACTGGTGCGCCCGCACCCAGCGCGCGGACGGCTCCTGGCCGATGGAGATCGTGGTCGGCGAGATCAAGGACGCCTCGGGCGAGACCAACATGTCGGCGTACCTGGCCGTCGGGGTCTGGCACCACTGGTTGCTGCGCCGCGACCGCGCGTTCGTGAACCGGATGTGGCCGGTGGTGCGCAAGGCGCTCGACTTCGTGGTCGGTCTGCAGCTGCCGTTCGGCGGCATCGCCTGGTCCCAGGAGTGGGACGAGCGCGGTCCGGCCAAGGTCAACGAGAGCGCCCTGCTCGCCGGGTCCTCCAGCATCTACCAGGCGCTGCGCGCCGGCTGCGCCCTGGCCGACCTCGTCGGCGACCCGCAGGTCGACTGGGAGCTCGCCGGGGGCCGTCTCGGCCACGCGCTGCGCCGCCACCGCGACATCTTCCTGGACAAGTCGGAGTTCTCGATGGACTGGTACTACCCGGTCCTCGGCGGTGCGGTCCGCGGCGCCGCGGCGGTCGAGCTGCTGGAGAGCCGCTGGGACACGTTCGTCGTCGACGGCCTCGGCATCAAGTGCGTCGAGCAGAACCCCTGGGTGACCGGTGCGGAGACCTGCGAGCTGGTGATGTCGCTGGATGCGATCGGCGACCACGAGCGCGCCCTGGAGCAGTTCGTCGCGATGCAGCACCTGCGCGAGGACGACGGCCGTTACTGGACCGGCTGGGTCTGGCCCGACCAGGTGAACTGGCCGCACGAGCACACCACCTACACCGCCGCAGCGGTGGTGCTGGCCGCTGACGAGCTCTCCCGGACCACGCCCGGCTCGGGGATCATGCGCGGCGACACGCTGGCGCCGCACTTCGACGAGATCGCGCTCGAGTGCGGTTGCGTCGCGGACGACGTCTTCGCCTGACGGCCGGGACGAAGGTCCCGTTCACGAGGACCGAATGGCCGGTCGGTCGCTAATCGGGTACGGCAGGTCTCGTGTCCGATTTATGGTGGTTGCTCTCGCGGGGAGGCGAGGCGCATGACACCTGTCGACCAGATCCACCGACAGATCGTGGAGGCTTCGGTCGACGGTCTGTGGCTGGTCGACGCCCGCGGCCGCACCGTGTTCGCGAACGCCCGGGTCGCCGAGCTTCTCGGGCGTTCCGAGGACGAGATCGCCCGGATCAGCGTCGGGGACGTCCTCGCCCCCGCCGACCGCGAGCTGTTCGAGGCCGGGCTGGTCTCACACCGGCGCCGGCCGGCGAGCGAGCTCGAGGCCATCGAGGCGATCGACGTCGAGCGGGTGTACCTGCGTCCGGACGGCTCCTCGGTGCCGCTGCTGGTCAGCGTGCGGGCGCTGCGCAACGACGCGGGTGAGCTCGCGGGAATG
>JBJMIP010000444.1:0-4079 GCA_045806825.1 Marmoricola sp. | reverse complement strand
GCGCACGAACAGCATCGCGCTGGGGATCCCGGCGCTCGCCAGCACCCCGGCGTCGTGACCGGCTGCGGTCGGGATCACCGGGCGCCCGGCGGCGAGACGCGTGGTGAGCGCCTCGTCGAAGACCACCTCGGAGGTGACCGACTCGGCCGTGACCTGGACCGTGGTCCCGTCGCGCTCAGCGCGCTCGGCGGCCTGCTTGCCGATCACCTCGAGCAGCTCGGCGAGCACCCCGTCGCTCGCGCAGCGGGCGTCCAGCCAGGCCGTGACGCGGGAGGGCACCGCGTTGGTCGCGTTCGGCCCGACGTCGAGCCGACCGAAGGTGGCCCGGCCGCCGGCCAGGCGCGCCTGCTTGGCAGCGGCCAGCGCGGTCATCGCGTAGGTGAGCATCGGGTCGTGACGGTCGGCCATCGCGGTGGTGCCCGCGTGGTTCGCCTCGCCGGTGAAGTCGAAGCGGTAGCGCCCGTGCGGCCAGATCGCCGAGGCCAGTCCGACCGGGGCCTCCCGGTGCACCAGGTCGCGGCCCTGCTCGACGTGGAGCTCCAGGTAGCAACCGACGTCGTCGAGCCAGGCAGCCCTGCCCAGCGCGGGCTCCAGGCCGCGCGCGGCCATCGCGTCCTCGACCCGCACGCCGTCGGGGTCGCTCAGCCCGCGGGCCTTCTCCACGGTGGCGGAGCCGGTCGCCAACCGCGAACCCAGGCAGGCGAGCCCGAACCGGGACCCCTCCTCCTCGGCGAAGACCGCGACCCCGATCCGCCGGGCCGGGACGACGCCCCGGTCGCGCAGGAGGTCGATCGCGGCGAGGGCGGAGACCACCCCGAGCGGGCCGTCGTACGCGCCTCCGTCGAGGACCGAGTCGAGGTGCGACCCCGTCAGTACCGCTTTCTTGGCCTGAGGAGATTGCGCAGCAACCGTCTCGACGGGCTCCCACCAGCCGACGGTGTTCCCGTTGCCGTCCTGCTCGACCCGCAGTCCGCGCGCCTCGGCCTGCTCGACGAACCAGCCGTGGCACTCGCGCTCCGCCGAGGTGAACGGCTGCCGGAAGTAGCCCTGCGACGCAGCAGAACGACCGACCGGGGCGAGGTCGGCCCACATCTGCTCGAAGTCGTCAGGCATGGTGTCCTTCATGCAATTCCAGGACGTCGTCGACCGCCGCCGGATGATCCGCAACTACGCCGACCGACCGGTGGACCCGGCGGTCGTCGACCGGGCCCTGCGCAACGCCACCCACGCCCCGAGCGCCGGCTTCAGCCAGGGCTGGGGCTTCCTGGTGCTGGACACGCCCGAGGACGTGCGCCGTTGGTGGACGGTGACCACCGACCCGGAGTCGCTGGCTGCCCCCGATGACTGGTTGACCGGGATGATGCGCGCGCCGGTCGTGATCGTGCCGTGCTCGAGCAAGGCGGCGTACCTGAAGCGCTACGCGGAGCAGGACAAGGGGTGGACCGACGAGGACGAGGCCCGTTGGCCGGTCCCGTTCTGGCACATGGATGCTGCGATGGCCTCCCTGCTGATCCTGCAGACCTGCGTCGACGAGGGCCTGGGCGCCTGCTTCTTCGGGATCCCGCCCGAACGCGTCCCGGCCGTCCGCACCGAGTTCGCGATCGCGGACGCCTTCGACCCGGTCGGGGTGATCACCCTCGGTCACCGCGTCCCGGACATCGGCAACGCCGGATCGCCGGCACGACGACCCCGCAAGCCGGTCGACGACGTGGTCCACCGCGGCTCCTGGGGCTGACGCGGGTCCGGACACCTGCCAAGTCCACCGGTCGCACCCCACGACGGTCAACGCGCCGGGCCGCCAGCCGGTCTCACATCCGAGATCGTCTCGTTCGGCCTGGTTCGGGTCCGCGGCACCCGCCCACCTCTTACGCTTGAGCCATGAGCCGCCGCGACCACCTCGCCAGACGGTCAGCGTTGGTCGCGCTGATCGTCGCCACGGTCATCGCGCTCGCCTGGACCCTGTGGCCGGACGCCAAGAAGCCGGACGCGGTGAAGAAGCCCGAGGTGCCGGCGGCCCAGGTCGTCGTCGACGGCACCACCCTGCACCCGAACGTCTGCGGCAACCCCGCGAAGAAGCCGTTCGTGCCGAAGCAGATCTCGGTCGCAGGCGTGACGAACCGCGCCAACGTGCTGGCCCTGCCGCGCGACTCCTACAACGTTCCCCAGGCCCCGCCGCTCTCCGACGTCGGCAAGACCGAGTTCGCCTGGGACGCTCCGACGATCAAGCCGGGCGAGCCGAAGGGCAACGTGCTCATCAACGCACACACCTGGCCGGACGGCTCGGCGCTCGGCAATCACCTGCTCGAGCACCTGCACCTCGGCGACCGGATCGTGGTGCACGGCACGTACGCCGAGCTCTGCTACAAGGTCACCAAGCGGATCGTGATCGTGGCCTCGCACGGTTCTGCGGAGTACTACGAGCAGAAGGGTCCGCCTCAGCTGGCGTTGATCGTCTGCTCGCCACCGCGCCTCGGACCGGGCAACTGGTACCACCGCACCATCTGGTTCGCCTCGCCCATCTACGGGCCCGACGCGACCACCCAACCGACCGCCTGACCCAGGTCGAGCACGGAGGCCAGCCGAGGAGTACCGCTGTTCTCCGCTCGTAAGAAGTGAGCCTTCGGTGGCCTCGGGTCGGTCGGTAATCTCAGGTGCAGGTGATGCACGTGACTGACGACCGACCTGATACCCCCGACCGAACCCGCGACCGGGACGACCGCACCGGTGACGCGGCCGCGGTAGCACGCATCCGCCACCAGGCCCGGTGGGTCGACCTGCAGATCGAGCGCGCGATGGCGCGCGGCGAATTCGACAACCTGCCTGGGGCCGGCAAGCCGCTGCCGCCGCTGGACCCCGACCCGAACTGGTGGCTCAAGAAGCTCATCGAGCGCGAGAACATCACCGGCGTCCTGCCCGAGGCGCTGCAGCTGCGCAAGGACGACGCCGAGCTCGACGCGCGCCTCGACGACCTCCCGAATGAGACCCGGGTCCGCGAGGAGCTCGAGGCGTTCAACAAACGGGTGGTGAACGCCCGCCGGCAGCTCCAGGGTGGACCGCCGGTGATCACGCCCCTGCGCGACGTCGACGCCGAGGTCATCCAGTGGCGGGAGCGACGTCGGCGCTAGCGTCGCGGAACCAGGCGTTGCTCTCGGGGACGAACAGCAGCACCAGGACGGTCACCGAGCCCAGCAGCTGGACGATCGTCGGAGGCGACAGCGTCAGCACCGAGAGGACCGCTGCAACGCCGCTGCACCCGGCCAGGCCGTAGCGCGCCCACCCCTTGCGCCGTCCGGTCTGCCAGGCGAGCCAGCAGGCCAGCGTCGAGGCTGCGATCGAGAGCCCGACGCCGCCGAGGACGAACAGCACCAGCTCGTTGCGGTCGGACCCGCTGAACTGCGGCAGCAGGAACCTGCCGATGAAGATCGCGAAGAGCAGCATCAGCCCCGTCATCGCGACCGTCACCGCCGAGCAGACGTAGGTGACGATGGTCGCGGCCCGGACCGTCCCGGGCATCGCCGCCGGCCCGCCGTACGGCTGCTGGTACGGCAGCTGGTACGGCTGCCGGTAGGGCTGCTGGTACGGCGGTGCGTACGGCGGCGGGTATCCACCCTGCTCGGTCACCGGGCTATTGGAGCACGCGGTCAGCGGTCCTGTAACCCAGCGCTCTCCCGCATCGGCACCCGGACGCCACGCTCCGCGGCGACCTCGCCGGCCCGCTCGTAACCCGCATCCACGTGCCGGATCACGCCCATGCCCGGGTCGTTGGTGAGCACCCGCTCGATCTTCTCCGCGGCCAGCGCGGTGCCGTCGGCGACGCACACCTGGCCGGCGTGGATGGAGCGGCCCATGCCGACGCCACCGCCGTGGTGGATCGAGACCCAGGTCGCACCCGAGGCCGTGTTCACCAACGCGTTGAGCAGCGCCCAGTCCGCGATCGCGTCGGAGCCGTCGAGCATGGACTCGGTCTCCCGGTACGGCGAGGCGACCGATCCGCAGTCGAGGTGGTCGCGGCCGATCACGATCGGCGCCTTGAGCTCGCCGCTGGCGACCATCTCGTTGAACTTCAGCCCGGCCAGGTG
>JBJMIP010000443.1:0-3409 GCA_045806825.1 Marmoricola sp. | reverse complement strand
GCCTGCTGCTCGGCCTCCTGGGCTAGCGCGTCCCCGCGGATCGGTAGCCTTCACGGGTGAACCGCGCCGCCCGGGACCAGACGCAGGCAGACCTGTGGCCGGCTCCGCGCGCCCTCGCGCCGGTGCGCGCCCGGGTCGAGCTGCCGGGATCGAAGTCGCTGACGAACCGCGAGCTCGTGCTCGCGGCGCTGGCCGAGGGACCTGGCACCGTCCGCCGGGCCCTGCGTTCGCGCGACACCGAGCTGATGGCCGCCTCGCTGACCGCGCTGGGCTCCCCCGTGGACACCACCGGTGCTGACTGGGAGGTCGCGCCGGGGCTCACCGGCAGCGGCCCGGACGCGGTCCGGGTCGACTGCGGCCTGGCCGGAACGGTGATGCGGTTCGTCCCGCCGGCTGCGGCCCTGCGCGCCGGCCCGAGCTCCTTCGACGGCGACCCGCACGCCCGGACCCGGCCGATGGGCGAGGTGCTCACCGCGCTGCGCTCGGCGGGCGTGGACGTCACCGGTGACCAGGGCGAGGACCGGTTGCCCTTCACCGTCCGCGGCACCGGTGCCGTCCGCGGCGGCACCGTGCTCATCGACGCCTCCGCGTCGAGCCAGTTCGTCTCGGCGCTGCTGCTCGCGGCCCCGGCGTACGAGGAGGGCATCGACGTACGCCACGACGGCAAGCCGGTCCCCTCGCTCCCGCACATCGAGATGACCGTGGCGTGCCTGCGGGCCCGCGGCGTCGAGGTGGACGACAGCGACGCCAACCGCTGGCAGGTCGCTCCCGGCCCGATCGCCGCGCGCGACGTCGCCATCGAACCGGACCTCTCGAACGCGGCGCCCTTCCTGATGCTCGCCCTGACCAGCGGGGGCAGCGTGACCGTGCCCGGCTGGCCGAGCAGCACCACGCAGGCCGGCGACGCACTGCGCGGCATCCTTACCGAGATGGGTGCGACGGTCAGCCTCGACGCGGACGGCCTGACGGTCACGGGGACCGGAACGGTCCACGGCATCGACGCCGACCTGCACGACGTCGGCGAGCTGGCCCCGGCGATCGCGGCGCTGGCCGCTCTGGCCGACTCCCCCTCGTACCTGCGCGGCATCGCCCACATCCGCGGGCACGAGACCGACCGGCTGGCTGCGCTCGCCACCGAGCTCACCGGTCTGGGCGCCGAGGTGGTCGAGCACGCCGACGGTCTGTCCCTCAAGCCGGCCCCGCGGCACGGCGGCGTGTTCCGCACCTACGCCGATCACCGGATGGCGCACGCCGCGGTGATCATCGGCTCGGCCGTGGACGGCGTCGTCGTCGAGGACGTGCGGACCACGTCCAAGACGTTCCCGGGCTTCGAGAAGGTCTGGGCAGCACTCTTCGAGGACGCTGCGCCCCGGTGAGCCCGCGCTACGACGAGAACGACCCCGAGTCCTACGAACGACCCCGTCGCCGGACCCGGCCACGGACCAAGGACCGGCCCACGTACGACGACGCGGTGCCCGCCCGGGTGATGACTGTCGACCGGGGTCGGCTGACCTGCCTGCTGGACGACGGCACCATGGTGACCGCGATGAAGGCGCGCCCGCTGGGTCGCAAGGGCGTCGTCGTCGGCGACCGGGTGCAGCTGGTCGGGGACACCACCGGGGACGACGGTTCACTGGCCCGGATCGTGCTGGTCGACGAGCGCGTGACCACGTTGCGCCGCACGGCCGACGACACCGACCCGGTCGAGCGCGTGATCGTCTCCAACGCCGACCAGCTCGTGGTGGTGGCCGCACTGGCCGACCCCGAGCCGCGACCCCGCCTGATCGACCGGGCACTGGTGGCGGCGTACGCCTCGGGCATGCAGCCGCTGCTCTGCCTGACCAAGGCCGACCTGGCCGATCCCGAGACGCTGGTCTCGATCTACCGGCCCCTCGGGGTGCCCTACGTCGTCACCGAGCGTGGCGCCGACGTGAGCGAGGTCCGCGAGCGGCTCGTCGGGCGGACCAGCGTGCTGATCGGTCACAGCGGCGTCGGCAAGTCCACGCTCGTCAACGCCCTGGTACCGGACGCGATGCGCTCGGTCGGGATCGTGAACGCCGTCACCGGCCGGGGCCGGCACACCTCGACGAACGCCCTGATGCTGCCGTTGCCCTCGGCCGCCGGCCCGGCCGACGGCTGGATCATCGACACCCCGGGCATCCGCTCGTTCGGGCTCGCGCACGTGCACCCCGACCAGCTGATCGAGGCGTTTCCGGACCTGCACGAGCTGACCGAGACCTGTCCGCGCGGCTGCACCCACGGGTTCGGCGAGCCGGAGTGCGGGTTGGACGAGGCGACCGGTGACCAGGCCGAGCGGGTGGAGTCGTTCCGCCGCCTGCTGGCAAGCCGTGACAGCACCGACTACTAGGGTTCGACCTATGGCCCTCGACTACACCGACGACCTCAGGCTCGCGCACGTCCTGGCTGACGACGCCGACGCGCTCAGCATGGCTCGGTTCAAGGCCCTCGACCTGCACGTGATGACCAAGCCGGACCTGACGCCGGTCACCGACGCGGACCAGGCCGTCGAGGAGGGCATCCGGCGGACGCTCTCCCGGGCACGCTCACGCGACGCGGTGCTCGGCGAGGAGCAGGGCACGGCCGGACACAGCCAGCGCCGCTGGGTGGTCGACCCGATCGACGGCACCAAGAACTTCGTCCGCGGCGTCCCGGTGTGGGCGACGCTGATCGCTCTCATGGTCGACGACGAGGTCGTCCTCGGCGTCGTCTCCGCCCCGGCCCTGAACCGACGCTGGTGGGCGATGAAGGACGGGGGCGCCTGGACCGGTACGTCGCTGCTGCGGGCGAGTGCGATCCAGGTCTCCGACGTCTCCCGGATCGAGGACGCCTCGCTGTCCTACGCCTCGCTCGGCGGCTGGGAGGACCGCGACCGCCTCGACGACTTCCTGGCGCTCTCGCGCCGCTGCTGGCGGACCCGCGCCTACGGCGACTTCTGGTCCTACATGCTCGTCGCCGAAGGAGCGGTCGACCTGGCCGCGGAACCCGAGCTCGAGCTCTACGACATGGCCGCGCTGGACGTGATCGTCCGCGAGGCCGGCGGCATCTTCACCTCGCTCGACGGCGAGCCCGGCCCGATCGGTGGCAACGCGCTGGCGAGCAACGGCAAGCTGCACGACCAGGCACTGGCGTTCCTGGGCACCGTCGACGACGAGTCCCGGCACGCCCAACGCGGCGGTGGGTCGGTCCACGACCTGTCCGAGCGACGCCGGCAGGCCGAGGACAGCCCCGAGGAATAGTCGTCGTCAGACGATTTCAGCCGACGCCGAGCAGGTCGACCACAAAGATCAGCGTCTCGCCGGGCTTGATGGCGCCACCGGCACCCCGGTCGCCGTAACCCAGGTGCGGCGGGATGACCAGCTGACGCCGGCCGCCGACCTTCATGCCCTGG
>JBJMIP010000442.1:0-8724 GCA_045806825.1 Marmoricola sp. | reverse complement strand
TCACCGGGAACCCGGTGACGGACGGCATCGGCGCGGTGCCGCTCAACCACGCCGTGCTGGGCGCGAACTTCGAGGACCAGGTCACCCCGATCGCACCGGCGACGGCAGCGTTCACCGACGACAGCGCCCAGGCCGACGCGCTGACCGTCGCCGACGGTTCGTACAAGGTGATGTTCCTGGCCTTCCCGTTCGAGGCCTACGGCTCCGCGGCGCAGAGGGCCGACCTGATGAACAGGGCACTGACCTGGTTCGGTTCCTGATGTGAGAGCCGGCCGGCCCACCGCGGGTCGGTCGGCTCCCACGAGACAGGCCCTGGCGCACGGGGTCCCGCACCCCTAGGTTGCCGGACATGAGCGGACTCGACGGCGTCGTCGACCTCGACGCCCTGACCGGCTGGCTGCACGCCCAGGGGCTGGGCAGCGGACCCGTCACCGACGCCACGCTGCTGGCCGGCGGCACCCAGAACATCCTGGTGCGGTTCAGCATCGACGACCAGGTGCACGTGCTGCGCCGTCCGCCGCGCAACCCGCGCCCGAAGAGCGCCGCGAACCTGCTGCGCGAGGCTCGCATCCTGGGAGCGCTGACCGACCAGCCGGTGCCCTCCCCCGCGCTGCACGCCACCTGTGCCGACGAGTCCGTCCTCGGCGCGCCCTTCTTCCTGATGGAGGCGATCGACGGCTTCCACGCGGCCTCGGACGTGCCTGAGCTGCACCTGTCCCGCGCGGACCTGCGCAGGCGGATGGGGCTCAGCGCGGTCGAGGGCATCGCTGCCGTGGCGGCCCTGGACCACGAGGATCTCGGCCTGGCCGACTTCGGCAAGCCCGACGGCTTCCTCGAGCGCCAGGTCGGCCGCTGGCTCGGCGAGCTGGCGTCGTACGCCGAGCACGACGGCTACGACCCGGCCTCGTTCCCCGACGTCACCGCGATCTCCGGTTGGCTCGAAGCCGGCATCCCGACGACCTTCCGGCCCGGCATCGTCCACGGCGACTTCCACGCCGCCAACCTGCTGTTCTGCCACGACAGCGGCGAGGTGGCGGCGATCCTCGACTGGGAGATGGCCACCATCGGCGACCCGTTGCTCGACCTGGGCTGGTTCGTGGCCACCTGGCCCTCGGACCGGGCTCCCGCGGTCAGCGCGGCGGTCGGCAGGCTCGCGCACGCCGGCGACCTGGCCAGCCGTGCGGAGCTGATCGAGCACTACGCCTCGCGCTCGGATCGCGACCTGAGCAGGGTCGACTGGTACGGCGTGCTGGCCTGCTTCAAGCTCGCGATCGTGCTCGAGGGCAGCTACGCGCGGGCGTGCGCCGGGAAGACCGACCAGGGCGTCGGTGACTTCCTGCGCTCGATGGCGCTAGCGCTGGTCGAGCAGGCTCACTTGTTCATGGACGAAGGAGTGGTCTGATGCCGGACGCCAGCCACGGGCTGCACAGCAAGGTCGCGGTGGTCACCGGCGGCAGCCGCGGGCTCGGCCGGGAGATGGTGAGGGCCTACGCGGCACGCGGGGCCGATGTGGTCATCGCCAGCCGCAAGCTGGACGCCTGCGAGCAGCTCGCGACCGAGGTTGCCGACGAGTTCGGCGTACGGGCGTTGCCGGTCGGCTGCAACGTCAGCGACTGGGCGGACTGCGACGCGCTGGTCGAACGGGTCTACGCAGACCTGGGTCGCATCGACATCCTGGTCAACAACGCCGGCCTGTCCCCGCTCTACCCGAGCCTCGAGGAGGTCACCGAGGCGCTCTGGGACAAGGTGGTCGCGGTCAACCTCAAGGGACCGTTTCGGCTCTCCGCGGCGATCGGGACCCGGATGGCCGCAGCCGGTGGCGGATGCATCCTGAACATCTCCTCGATCGCCTCGCTGCGGCCGGACGCCATCTCGCTGCCGTACGCCGCCGCGAAAGCCGGCCTGAACGCGCTCACCGAAGGCTTCGCCCAGGCCTACGGGCCGTCAGTCAGGGTCAACGGCATCATCTGCGGACCGTTCGACACCGACATCGCGCTGGCGTGGCCGGACGAGATCCGCACGATGGTCGAGGGTCAGATCGCCCTGAAACGGGTCGGCCGACCCGAGGAGGTCGTCGGTGCCGCGCTGTACCTGACCTCCGACGCATCCACCTACACAACCGGCGCCCTGCTGCGCCTGGACGGAGGCACCCGATGAGCTGGGACTTCAGCACGGACCCCGATTTCCAGACCGAGCTCGACTGGATGCGGACCTTCGTCCGCGAGGAGCTCTGGACCCTGGACTCGATCTTCGACGAGCTCGAGATGGACCAGATCGACCGGGCGCTGAAGCCGCTCCAGGCCCAGGTCAAGGCCCGCGGGCTGTGGGCCGCTCACCTGGACCCCGAGCTCGGCGGGCAGGGCTTCGGTCAGGTGAAGCTCGGCCTGATGCACGAGATCCTGGGCACCTCGATGCTCGCCCCGGCGGCGTTCGGCTGCCAGGCGCCCGACAGCGGCAACAGCGAGATCCTCGCGCTCGCCGGGACCCCTGCGCAGAAGGAGAAGTGGCTGGTCCCGCTGCTGGCCGGCGAGCTGAAGTCCAGCTTCTCGATGACCGAGCGCGACACCCCGGGCTCGGACCCGACCCAGCTGGCCACCCGGGCGGTCCAGGACGGCGACGAGTGGGTGATCACCGGGCGCAAGTGGTACTCCTCGAACGCCTCGGTGGCCGACTTCCTGATCGTCGTCGCGGTCACCGACCCGGACGCCGCTCCGCACAAGCGGGCCACGATGTTCATCGTCCCGGCCGGCACCCCCGGGCTCGACATCGTCCGTGACGTCGCCAGCATGGAGGCGACCCACCACCGCTACGGCCGGTACGGCAACCACGCGGAGATCGAGTACAACGGCGTGCGGGTCGGACCCGACGCGATCCTGGGTGGTGTCGGCACCGGGTTCCTGATCGCCCAGCAGCGCCTCGGCCCGGGTCGGATCCACCACGCGATGCGCTGGCTCGGCCAGGCCCAGCGCGCGCTCGACATGCTGTGCGAGCGGTCGACGTACCGGTTCGCCCACGGCAGCCTCCTCGGCGAGAAGCAGACCATCCAGAACTGGATCGCCGACTCGACCGCCGAGATCCAGGCCGCCCGGCTGATGACGCTGCACGCCGCCTGGGTGATGGACACCCAGGGGGTCTCCGCGGCCCGCACCGACATCGCGCTGATCAAGTTCTACGGCGCCAAGGTGCTGCACGACGTGATCGACCGCGCCCTGCAGGCCCACGGCTCGTTGGGGTACTCCTCGGACCTCCCGCTGGAGCAGATGTACCGGTGGGCCCGCGCCGCTCGGATCTACGACGGCCCGGACGAGGTGCACCGCCAGTCGGTCGCGCGCGCGGTCCTCAAGGACCACTCCCCGCCCGCGGACGGGATGCCCTCCGAGCACGTACCCGCTCGGCAGGCTGGTGCCCGGGAGAAGTTCGCCGACCTGCTCGCCGGGTCGTGACCGCGCGACCTACTTGGCGCCGCTCATCACCGCCTGCGCGACCGCAGTCAGCGAGTGCGGCCCGACGCCGGTGCTGTCGGCGCTGTCGCCGGGGTTCCGGTACCTGATCGGCATGTCGATCGTCGGACTCTTGTCGTTGAGGTAGCCGACGTGGTCGTAGCACGCGGGCGCCGGCGGCTTGTTCGCGTAGTACGAGACGCGGTGCGTGTTACCCGAAGCGAGGGTCGTGCCCGCGGGGTTGTTGACGCTGTCGCAGGGCGATCCGCCGATGGCAGTGTTGTCCGTACCGTTGGTGGTTGCCTGAGCGTTGAGGCCACGCGCTTGCAGCTCGGCCAGGAACGCACTTCCGGGAAGCATCTCCTGGCACTGGATGCCGCTGGGGCACCACGTGACGTTGTTGTAGCCGTCGTTGACCCCGCCGTACGGGGTCGAGATCGTCACCGAGTCCTGGACGTACAGGTACGGCGGGAACGCCGGGTTCTTGGACTGGATCTGGTAGAGCATCCACTCGGTGATCAGCCCACCCATCGAGTGCGAGACGATCTCCACCGTCTTGCCCTTCGACGAGTAGACGTCGTAGATGTACCAGGCGAGCTGGTACGAGATGTGGCGGATGTCGGTCTCGTTCGTGTTGCCGCCGACCATCCCTCCAGCCAGACCGTTGTTCGCACCGCTCGCGAAGTAGGCCTTCGGATCGCCGTGGGTCTGGATGCTGGATCCGCCGCTGTCACAGGCGTAGTAGTCGATGAAGTCGTTCGGACCGGTGTCACCGTTCGCCTTGAGGGTGGCGGCCGCGTCGGCGAACACCTGACTCGCGTTGCCCTGCGGACAGACGTTGTAGAGGAACCCGTGGACGTACAACGTCGGCGCATTGGTGGTCCGCACGCCCGCCTGCACCTGCGCCGGAGGCGAGGTCGGGGCGGGAGGTGGGCTGACGGTCGTCGGCGCTGCCGCCGTCATCGTCAAGGCAGCAAGAAGCGCAGTCCAGCTATCGGCCATGTGGCTCGTCCCCCGGTTATTCGGTTCGAAATGGATTTCCGAGACCGAGACCGAGATCCGAGATTTGGAGATCCGAGTCGAGAACCGAGAGCCCGAGGGCTGGCCGGAACGATAACAGCGTCACAGCAGCCGCAGCGCATCGAGGACGAGCGACGCCCCCCGCAATCTAGACCGGTGGCGCCGGACCCCGAGCAGTTGTGGTCAGGGCCGTAACCAAACGGTCAGCGCTGCATCACGCTGTACGCCGCGGCGGCGCCGTACAGCTTGTAGAGCGCGAACGAACCCGCGTAGCTGGTGGTGCAACGCTGGTCGAACAACGAGCTCGCGTTCGCGTTGGTCAGCACGTTGCCGAAACCGACGACCTTGTCGCCCGAACCGCTGGTGCCGATCACCGAGCCGCCGGCGAAGTTGCGGATGCGCTGGACCATGCCGGCCTGCTGCGTCGGGGTGGCCTGGCGCCACCAGCTGCAGGTGTAGAGGCCGAGCGGCTTGGTGGTCGTGACCTTCGCCGTGCCGGCCTCGGCCGGCTGCGGCTTCAGGGTCGAGGCGACCCAGCCCAGGTTGTCGAGCAGCAGCGCGAACGGGGCGCAGGTGCGCGACAACGTGGGCGCGGAGGCGCACAGTGCTGCGAACGCCTGCTTCTGCGCGACCGTCGACGTGGTCGCCGATCCGTCCGAGGCGACGAACGTGCCCGAGGTGGACATCCTCGCCGCGCTCGCGGCCCCCGGCTTGGCCGGTGTCTGCGGCCAGGTGCAGATGGTCTCGTTGCCGGTCGGGTAACCGGAGACCTGGTAGCCGGCCAGGCAGGCGACGAGCTCGGCCTCGGCCTGGACGTTGCCCAGGCCGATGCTGGTACCCGGCGCGGCGCCGTTGCTGCAGTTGGGCAGCATCCCGTTGCTGGTCACGTCCGTGCCGGGCGCGGCGGTGTTGCCCCACCAGCAGTTGCCGGTGTTCGTCGGGAACGAGTCCCACCAGAAGTCGGTGCCGTTCGGCTTCACCGCGCCGCTCGGGGCGACGCCCATGACGTTGCCGTTGAAGGTGTTGCGGTACGACGTCGAGATGCCGAGCGGGGAGCACCCCGGGATCGGCGTGTTGGTGTCACCGAGGACCGGGCCGCACACGGTCGCGTCCGGGACGGCGAACAGCATCAGCCCACGGCGCCAGTTGTCGTAGAAGTGGTTGCCCTGGACGACGTTGTCGTTGCCGCCGGCGAGCCACAGCCCGGTGCCGACCGGTGCGCCGATGAACGGCGCCACGTCCGACCCCTTCTGGAAGGCGTTGAAGTTGTTCGAGTAGAAGTTGTTGTCCTTGATGACGTTGCCCTCCTGCGGGAAGCCGGGGTGGCCTGCCGCGGTGAAGACGTCGGTGGTGAAGCCCAGGGAGTTGTCGTAGAAGTTGTTGTGGGCGATCAGCGTGCCGTGGCTGTCGGTACCCGAGAAGCCACCGGTGTTGTGGTGGCTGTCGCAGTACTGGACCGTCTGGCTGTAGCGCGCGGTCGGGTAGAACGACACGTCGCGGTGGGTCAGCGTCGGCGCACCCGCACCCGGGTACAGGCCCGAGTCACCGTTGCCGGCGGCCTCGCAGTTCTGGATCAGGCCGTGGTCCTCGACGAAGGTCAGCACGCCGTAGGAACCCGCGTAGAACGTCTTGAACTTGTCGAAGACGTACCCGTCGGTCTCCAGGATGTAGATGTCGTGCTCGCGGGCGTGGCGCACGGTCAGGTTGCGCAGCACGAAGCCGTCGGCGCGGTCGGCGAAGATGCCGACGTCCTTGGCGTGACCGATGGCGGACGGGCCTCCGTTGCCGGCCTTCGGGTCGCCGGCCTCGACGACGACGTCGTTGTCGCTGACGCCCGAACCCTCGAGCTGGAAGTTGCAGCGGATGCACGCGCCCGGGTTGGGGATGCCGTGGCGGTCGACGAGCGGCGGCGACGGGTCGGTGCCCTTGCCGATCCCGCGGCCGACGACCGAGATCAGGTTGGCGTCGTTCGGGCAGTGCACCTGGTAGGCGTGGCTGAGCGCGCCCGGGTCACCACCGTCGGACTTGGTCTCGTACTTGTCGCAGGCGGGGTCGAACGTCGGCGCCGAGCGCGCCGTCGGCTCGGTGTAGAGGCCCGGCATCACCACGACCCGGTCGTTGTTGTGCGAGGCGGTCACGGCCGGCTGGATCTCGTGGTACGCGCACTTCTTGAACAGCGCGGTGTTGACCCGCAGCAGCTGGTCGGCCTGGGCGGCGCTCAAGGTCGACTTCACGGTCGGACGGTTGCGGTACCCGTACTTGCGGGCGAGCGAGATCGACGCCCTCAGCAGGGTCAGCGAGTTCGACTTGCACACCACCCGGGTGGTACCGGGCGCGGCAGCGTTCAGCGAGCTGGCCAGGCTGCGGATCGACGGGATCTTGCCGCCGGCGCACGGGCTGATCGAGCAGTCGGGTTTCGGGTCCGGCCAGTACGACGGCCTCTCGACGTGGGCCGAGGCGACCTGCGGGACCACCAGGACCGCGGAGAGAGCAAGGATCAGACCAAGAAAGAAACGCCGCACGCTGTTTCCATTTCGACGAGCACCGTAGTGCGCCAAGCCCCTCAGCCCAATCGCAAGGTAAGCGGGCCGGGAAGGTCTGTCAAACATCTGGCGCCTGGCGCGTCTCGAAACGCGTTCTACCTGGACGACCGGACGACCGACCTGTCTAGAAGCCGCCGACGAACGGCAGCACCAGCGAGCAGACCAGCGGACGCGGGTGCGCGGGGTCGAGCGCGTTCAGCACGAAGATGCTCGCGTTCTTGTCGGCCGCGATCTCGAAGTGCTCGGTGTAGTCCTGCGAGCAGTGGTCCTGGATGACGATGTTGGTCATCCCCGGCTCGCTGCCGCTGGTGTAGGGCTGCACCAGCTCGTCGTACCTGGTCATGATGTTCACGTACTTCACGCCCGCCACCCGGACTCCCCCGGCGCGCATCTTGGTCATGAACGCCGAGCCGGTGCCCATCTGGCCGAAGGCCGGGCCGATCGAGTCCAGGGGGTTCGGGAACGCCGCACCCATCTGCGCGGGCGGTGCCGCAAGTCCGGTGCCGTGCCACAGCGGGGCCAGGGAGATGTAGCTGCCGACCTTGCCGGCGCCGCCGAGGAACTTCAGCCAGTAGTTCGGCATCAGCGTGCCCTGGGAGTGCCCCACCAGGTCGACCTTGCTCGCGCCGGTCGCAGTCAGCACCTTGGCGACGAACGACTTCAGCTCCTTCGCGCTGTCGACCATGGAGCCTAGGCCGCCGAAGGCGCCCGGGAACGGGATCGGCTGGGTGGCGCCGTAGGTCAGCGAGTACACGCAGTAGCCGTTGTTCTTCAGCAGCGGGCCGTAGGTCTGCCAGTTGGTCGACCGGTTGCCCAGCGTGCCGTGGACCAGGACCACCGGGCGCGGGTGCGCGGCTGACGGCTTGCACGACCAGTCGTTGGTGCCGGGCGCGTCCGCGTTCGGGGTGCCGCCGAGGATCGCCGCCGGCAGGAAGTTGTACGGGACCGGAAGCGACGTGGCACCTGCCGGGGAGGCCGCGAGGACCAGCCCGGCGGCGAGGCAGATAACGGCAGCAGTTAGACGGCGCATGCCCGGAGCATAGGCCGGGTCAGTGCTCGTGCTTCTTGTGTCTCGGCTTTTTCCCGCCGCCCGTCGAGGACCAGGACTTGTTCGGGCTGGCGGCCGGTCCGGTGTGACCGCGCTTGTGGCCGCGGTCGAACTTGTCCGGCTTGATGTTGATCAGCACGCCCGAGATCCGGGTGCCCGCGAGCTTGTCCAGGACCGCCGGGTCCAGGTCGACCGGCAGCTCGACGATCGAGAACGCCGGCTTGATGTCGATCTTGCCGAAGTCCTCCCGCGAGAGTCCGCCCTCGTTGGCGAGTGCACCGACGATCTGTCGCGGCTCGACGTGGTGCCGCTTGCCGACCTCGATGCGGTAGCTGGCGAAGCCGCCGCGCTCGCGCGAGCGGGGCGCCCGGTCGTTGGAGCGCTCCTTGTGCGGGACCCGCAGCGGCTCGGGCATGTCCTCGAGGAAGAGCGGCTGGCCGTCCTGGGAGAGCACCGCGATCGCCGCCGCGATGTCCAGGGCGGGCACGTCGTTGTTGCGCTCGTAGTCCTCGATCAGCTCGCGGAAGAGTCCGATCTGCGGGTCGCTCATCGCCTGGCCGATGGCGTCGGTGAACTTGGAGACCCGGAACGCGTTGACGTCGGAGACCGACGGGAGGCGCATCTCGGTCAGCGTCGTCCGGTTGGTCTTCTCGATCGCGCGCAACAGGTGGTT
>JBJMIP010000441.1:0-27460 GCA_045806825.1 Marmoricola sp. | reverse complement strand
GCGTTGCAGCGGGTCGCCGTGCACGATGTCGACGGCGTAGCGCAGCGCGGACTCGTCGTCGTTCATCGTCGAGACCGGGGCCCCGGCGGTGGCGATCAGCTTGACCCCGTCGGCGATCACGTCGGTGTAGAGGAACTGGACACTCCGGCCGTTGTCCGCGCCCTGCGCCGCCCGGACCAGCGCGTCCAGACCTCGTGCGAACTCCTCGGGTCCGGCGCGGTGCAACGACTCGTCGGTGCCGAGCACCTCCAGGAAGACGATGCTCGCGATCCTGTGCTCACCGCCCAACGAGGCCAGGGCTGCCACCTCGTCGCGCAGCCTCGGGGCGACCAAGCCCGCCTCACCGGGTGCGGGCACCAGCTCGCGGCTCGCCCGTCTCTGCTGGGGTACGGCGGCCGGGTCGAGGAGCACGCCCCCCGCGACCTTCTTGCCCGACCAGCCCGACGGCAGAAGCGCTGCCATCTCCCTGCTCACCAGCACCTGACCGGCCTCGGCCGCTGACTCCAGCTCGACGGTCCGGGTCACCGGCGCGCCGACCAGGACCAGCTCGCGCCAGTCGGGCTCCCCGACCAGGAACAGGTCGAAGTCGTCGAAGTGGGCGCCGACGGACATCTTCAGCCCGAGCTTCACGAACCGCGGCTTGCCGATCGCGCGCTGCATCCGCACCGAGGCCCGCGCGCTGCGCTCGGCCCCGTCCTCGCCCTCGAACCAGATCAGCAGCGCGTCGCCGCCGAACTTCAGGACGTCGCCGCCCTCGGACGCCGCGATGGAGATCAGGGTGTCGAAGCAGCCGTTGACGATCTCGGTCAGCCGCTCGGCACCCTCCTTGCCCAGGGAGGCGAGCCGCTCGGACATCGCGGTGAAGCCGGACAGGTCGGCTGAGACCAGTGCACCGGTCCGGCGCCGGTGCAGCTCCTGGGGCGCCTGGGCCAGCCAGGCGGCCGAGAACGACGGTGCGAGCGCAGCGAAGTCCGTCGTGTCGACCCGCACCCCCGCGCTCACCGGTTCAGTGTGCAGGCCGTCGCCGGGCGTGAACCGAACCTGCGCCCGGCTGGTCTAGCGCACTAGATGCCGTTGAAGAGGTCGGTCTCCAGGCCCTTCTCGTCGTACGGGGCCGCGGTCGCACCCTTGGCGATCCGGTAGAACTCGTACCCCCAGGCCTGGGTCCCCGCGTTGTTGGAGAGCGCGAAGAACGGGCCGTCGGTGGTGATCTGGGTGGCGTGGGCAGCGAGCGCGCGCATCTTCTGCTCGTGGAACGCGGTGCCGTCGACCATCGCGGCGAGGTTGTCGTCCGAGGTGACGAACGGTGGCAGCTGGCCCTCGGGGTCCATGCCCTCGAAGGTGGTCTCGTCGCCGGCCGCCCGCATCGCGCGCAGCCCCTCGCGCATCCACGACTCCGACATCGCCACCCAGTAGACCTTGGCGATGTCGTGGGCCTCGCCCAGATCACGTCGGTACGACGGCACCGCGGCCAGGGCGGCGGCGTAGGTGGCGACCCGGTGGGCCTGGATGTGGTCGGGGTGGCCGTAGTTGCCGAACTGGTCGTAGGTGACCAGGACCTGCGGCCGGACCTCGCGGATGACCGCGACGAGGTGGTCAGCCGCATCGGTGAGGTCAGCGTTCCAGAAGGCGTTGTCGTGGATCGTGTCGGCGGCGATCGCGTGGCCGTCCTCGTGCCACTGCATCCCGGAGTCGCGGTAGGTGCCGAAGCCGCCGAGGAAGCGGAAGTCGGTGACGCCGATCTCGGCCATCGCGTTGGTGAGCTCGGTCCGGCGCTGGTCGGCGAGCTTGTCGTCCTTGTCGTGCGCCAGGTGCTCGAGCTCGGGGACGAGGATCTCGCCCATCTCACCCGCGGTGCAGGTCACCAGGGTGACGCCGATCCCGGCGGCGACGTACTTCCCCATCGTCGCCGCGTTGTTGATGCTCTCGTCGTCGGGGTGCGCGTGCACGAAGAGCGCGTGCTTGGCGGGACCAGTCATGGTGTCGAGGTTAGAGGGTGCCGAGGACAGCCACGAACGGACCGTCCGCGGGGAGCCACGCGACAGCGTCGAGCCCGTCAGCCGGCAACCACCGGATCGCGTCGTGCTCACCGGGCCGCGGGACGGGCTCGCCGGCGCTCAGCCGGGCCGTGGCCACCCGCAGCGCCAACCCCGGGCGGATCTCGACCTCGGGCTCCAGCCAGCCGGTCACCTCGACGCCGCAGCCGAGCTCCTCGGCGATCTCGCGCACCGCGGCCTGCTCGTTGCTCTCCCCCGGCTCGACCTTGCCGCCGGGGAATTCCCAGCCGCCATCGGCACGACGCGCAGCGAGGATGCGGCCGTCGCGCTCGATCGCGACCCCGACGACCGTGATCATCAGGCCCGGGGCTGCAGGGCGAGCTGGCGGGACTGGGCGACCAGGCGAGAGCTGGCGTCCCAGACCTCGCAGTCCTCCTCGAACAGACCGCCGGCCACGGTCCGGGTGCGGTGCCGGACGATCGCCCAGCCCGGCACCGGTCGCGCGCGCACGTGCGCGGTCAGCTCCAGCGTCGGCGCCCAGCCGGGCATGCCCAGGTCGAAGGTGGTCGGCGGGAGCGCGTCGACGACGACCAGCAGCGAGATCGGGTCCAGCGGGCGCTCGTCGGCGAAGGAGAACCAGCCCTGGATCAGTCCCTGCCGGCTCGGCCTACCCTCGCGCCAGGCCGCGGTCGGCGGGTCGAACCGGGTGCCGAAGCGCTCGAGGAGCGGGGCGATCTTCTTGAAGTCCGGGGGCGCATCGCGCGAGTCCACGCACTCCTCGAGCGGGGGCAGGACCGGCGGCTCCAGCGCCAGGCCGAGCGCCGCGGCCTCGGTGTCGGAGCGCGCGTCGTGGGCGCCGTCGAGATTGCCGAACGTCGAGTGGGTCGCGATCCGCGGGACCAGCACGCCGTCGACCTCCTGGCTCAAGGTGGCTCGCACGGTCGAGAACCGGCCGCCGGAGCGGACCAGCTCGCAGGCCACCACCGCCGGACCCGGCGCGGCCGGGGTCACGAAGTGCGAGCTCACCGAGAACGGGTCGACGTGCTGCTTGTCCGGCACCAGCGCCCCGAGCTCGTAGGCGACCGCGTTCGCGAGCACGGCGAGGACGTAGCCGCCGTTGACACCGCCGCCGACCACCCAACCGGGTGCCAGCTCCGCGGCGTACCGGCCGCCCCCCAGCGCCGTGAGGGCCAGGTCCCGGTCGAGCTCGAAGGTCATGCAGGGAGGTTACGGCTGGGGTTGCAGCACCGTGCAGCGGGTGCCGGTGTAGATCGTCGGCATGCACTGGTTGCAGTGGATGCAGATGCCGTCGCTGGTCTCGCCAGCCTGCATCCGGTTGACGAGGTCCGGCTCGCGCAGCAGCGCGCGACCCATCGCGACGAACTCGAAGCCCTCGGCCATCGCCCGGTCCATGGTGGCCAACGTGTTGATGCCACCGAGCATGATCAGCGGCATCGAGAGACCCTCGCGGAAGGCCAGCGCCTTCTCCCGCAGGTACGCCTCCTCGAACGGGTAGGCCTTGAAGAACCGCTTGCCGATCGGGGTCTTGAGGCCGAGCCGCACCGCGGGCGGCATCGACGCGGCGAACTCCTTGAGCGGGACGTCGCCGCGGAACAGGTACATCGGGTTGAGCAGCGAGCTGCCGGCCGACAGCTCGAGAGCGTCGAGGTGGCCGTCGGCCTCGAGCAGCCGGGCGAACTCCAGCGACTCCGGCATCGAGAACCCGACCGGCGATCCTTCGGTCATGCCGATCTTCGCGGTCACCGCGACCGCGTCGCCGACCTCCTCGCGGACCACCCGGGCGACGTCGCGGGCGAACTTCGCGCGGTTCTCCAACGATCCGCCCCAGCCGTCCTTGCGACGGTTCTGCCCCGGCGCCAGGAACGAGCTGAGCAGGTAGCCGTGCGCCATGTGGATCTCGAGGACGTCGAAGCCGGTGCGCACCATGATCTGCGCGGTGCGCACGTAGTCCTTGGTGATCCGGGCGATGTCGGCCGAGGAGGCCGAGCCGATCATCTGCATGCTCAGCGGCGACGGCATCCTCGAGGCCGCCAGCGCCCGGACGCCGTTGGAGCGACCGTTCGCGACCGGGCCGGCGTGGCCGAGCTGGCCGGCGATCTTCGCGCCCGTCTCGTGGATCTTCTCCGTCAGCCGCGCCAGACCCGGGGCGGACTCGTCGTTGACGACGATGACCTCCTTCTGGGTCCGGCCCTCGGGAGCGACCGCCAGGTAGGCCACGGTGGTCAGGCCGACACCGCCGCGCGCGGGCGCCAGGTGGTAGTCGATGAGCTCGTCGGTGACCAGGCCGTGCGGGGTGCGACCCTCGAAGGTCGCCGCCTTGACGGTGCGGTTGCGCAGCGAGACCGGCCCGAGCATCGCCGGCTCGAAGACGTTGTTCACCTCAGGGTTCGCCATGACGGGACGGTAACACCAAACGAGACGCTGCGTCTCGTTTGGTCTAGGCTGCTGCCGTGACCGAACAACCGCGTCGCCGCAGCGAGCGAGCCCGGGTGGCGATCCTGGACGCCACCAACGAGCTGCTCCACGAGCGCGGCCTGGAGTCGCTCAGCATCGAGGCGGTCGCCGCCCGCGCCGGCGTCGGGAAGCAGACCATCTACCGGTGGTGGCCGAACCGTGCCGTGCTGGTCGCGGACGCCCTGTTCGACCGCGACGACCTCGGCCCGGTTCCGCCGGCCGACACCGGGGACGTGTACGCCGACCTCGGCCGGTGGGCCGGCGACCTGGCCGCCTCGCTCGGATCGCCGCGCGGTTCCGCCACGCTGCGGATGCTCACCGCCGCCGCGAGCGAGGACGAGGAGACCTCGCGCCGGTTGCACGAGAAGTTCAGCGGACCGCTGCAGGAGCACGCGACCGCCCGCCTAGCGGCGGCGGACGAGCTGTCCACCACGCCGGCCGAGCGCCGCAACGCGGTCGACGCGATCATCGGCCTGATGATCTTCCGGGTGCTCTCCCGCCAGCCGCTGACCCGGCGGGCTGCGACCGACGCCGCCCGGTCAGTTCTGCGTGGCCTCCAGGCTCGGTGACCAGGTCGGGGTGATGAACACCCCGTCGGCCTCGAGCGCCAGCCCGGACGAGCCGGTGATGGTGGCCTCGACGAAGACCTTGCGGCCCTCCTCGCGGGTGACCCGGCCCTCGACCCGGACGGGGCCCAGCGGCAACGGGTTGCGGTAGCGCAAGGTCAGCGTCCCGGTGAACGTCGGCCGGCTCATCTTGCTGGCCGTCACGCCCATCAGGTGGTCCAGCAGCAGCGCGCTCACCCCTCCGTGCACGCAACCGGGCGGGCCCTCGTAGGCGGCGCCGAGCACCAGGTCGGCGTACGTGCTGCCGTCGGGGTTGGTCACCAGCTCGATCGGCGGCGCGACCGCGTTGCGCTGGCCGCTGCCGGCGTTCCCCCAGTTCCAGGACCGACCGGTGGCGTTGTAGTTCACCCCGGCGTGGTCGCTGTCGACCTCTGCCTGCAACCGGGCGGTCGCCGCGCGGACCGCGGCCAGCACGTCGGAGACGACCTCCGCGCCGGCCTTGGACAAGATGGTGGCTGCCACCAGCTCGCGGACCGCCGCGGCGAGCGGCTCGTAGCGTGCCTCGATCTCGTCGACCTCGGCCGTGCTCACGTCGAGCTGCCGGAACACCATCTCGGTCATCGCGCTGCCTCTTCTTCAAACGAGACGCTGCGTCTCGTCCAGGAAGGATACCGGTCCTCGTCCTGAGATGTGACGCGAGTCTTACGCACGGCCGTTTGGCTAGTTTTTGATCCGCAAGTGCGGTGAGATGTCGCCTATGAAGTTCCGCACCCGAGCAATTTCGGTTCTGCTGGTCGCCGCCACCTCGCTCGCCCTCACCGGTTGCGGCTCCCCGGCCGAGCCCGCTGCCAAGGGCGAGACGATCACGGTCTACGCCGCCGCCTCCTTGACCGAGGTCTTCACCACGCTCGGCACGAAGTTCGAGAAGGACCACCCGGGCGTGAAGGTCAACTTCAGCTTCGGTGGCTCCTCCGACCTCGTCGCGCAGATCCAGCAGGGCGCTCCGGCTGACGTCTTCGCGTCGGCCGACACCAAGAACATGGACAAGCTCACCGCCGACGGGCTGCAGGGTTCGGCGCCGCAGGACTTCGCCTCCAACACCCTCGAGATCGTCACGCCCCCGGACAACCCAGCCGGCATCGACTCCCTCGACGACCTCGCCAGGAAGGGCGTCGCCCTGGTGATCTGCACCCCCGAGGTCCCGTGCGGCAGCGCGGCCCAGAAGGTCGAGGAGAGCGCGCACCTCGCCTTCAAGCCGGTCAGCGAGGAGCAGTCGGTCAAGGACGTGCTCGCGAAGGTCGCCGCGGGCGAGGCCGACGCCGGCCTGGTCTACGTGACCGACGCGAAGGCCGCCGGTGACACCGTGCACGGCGTCACGTTCGCCGAGTCCGCGTCCGCGGTGAACACCTACCCGATCGCCACCCTGAAGGACAGCAAGCACGCCGATCTCGCGAGGGCGTTCGTCGACCTGGTGCTCGGCAGCGTGGGACAGCAGACCCTCGCCGGGGCCGGGTTCGCGAAGCCGTGACGGAACGCCGTCCATGACCAGAACCCGCGCCGTCGGGCTGCCGGGGTGGCTCTACCTCCCGGCGCTCGTCGGCGCGTTGTTCGTCCTCCTCCCCCTGGTCGCCATCGCCGCCAAGGTCGACTGGGGGCACTTCGGGGCCCTGATCACCAGCGAGTCCTCCCGGGCCGCACTGCTGCTGAGCCTCCGGACCTCCGCCGCGACGACCGTCCTCTGCGTCCTGCTCGGCGTCCCGATGGCGGCGGTCCTGGCGCGGACCAGCTTCCGCGGGCAGAACGTGCTTCGCTCCCTGGTGCTGCTGCCGCTGGTGCTCCCGCCGGTGGTGGGCGGCCTGGCGCTGCTCTACACGTTCGGGCGCCACGGTCTGCTGGGCCACAGCCTGGAGGTGCTGGACGTGCGGATCGCGTTCTCGACGACCGCGGTCGTGCTGGCCCAGACCTTCGTCGCGCTGCCCTTCCTGGTGGTCAGCCTCGAGGGTTCGCTGCGGACCGCCGGTGAGCGCTACGAGGTCGTGGCCGCCGGGCTGGGTGCCAGTCCCACGACGGTCTTCCGACGGGTGACGCTGCCGTTGGTGCTGCCGGGCCTGCTCGCCGGGATGGTGCTCTCCTTCGCCCGGGCGCTCGGCGAGTTCGGGGCGACGATCACCTTCGCCGGCAGCCTCCAGGGCGTCACCCGCACGCTGCCGCTCGAGATCTACCTCCAACGCGAGACGGATCCCGACGCCGCCGTCGCCCTGGCGCTCCTGCTGGTCGTGGTCGCCGTCGCGGTCATCGCCGTGGCCCGCCCGGATCGGCAGCGGTCGTGAGCCTCGAGCTCGGCGCGACGCTCGCCGACCGCGGCCTGGACGCCTCCTTCGCGGTGGGCCCGGGGCAGACGGTGGCGCTGCTGGGCGAGAACGGCGCCGGGAAGTCGACGTTGCTCTCGGTCGCAGCCGGGCTGCTGCGCCCGGACCGCGGCCGCGTGGTCGTCGACGGCGACGCCTTGCTGGACACCGAGGCCGGGATCGACGTCGCTCCGCACCGGCGCGGGATCGCGCTGCTCGCCCAGGACCCCCTGCTGTTCCCGCACCTGAACGTGCTGGAGAACGTCGCGTTCGGACCGCGCAGCCGAGGCACAGCCCGCGCCGACGCGCAACGGCAAGCCCAGCACTGGCTCGACGAGGTCGGTGCCGGGGACCTCGCCGGACGGCGTACCGGGGAGCTGTCGGGGGGCCAGGCCCAACGGGTCGCGGTGGCCCGCGCCCTCGCCGCCGACCCACGGTTGCTGCTGCTCGACGAGCCGATGGCGTCCCTCGACGTCGAGGTCACCCCGGCCCTGCGACAGACGCTGCGCCGGGTGCTCGCCGACCGCACCACGGTGCTGGTGACCCACGACGTGCTGGACGCGCTGCTGCTGGCGGACCGGGTGGTCGTGATCGAGAACGGCCGGGTGGTCGAGGACGGCGACACCCGGGTGGTCCTGACCCGACCGCGCAGCCGGTTCGCCGCCCGGCTGGCGGGGGTCAACCTGCTCGCGGGGACGTGGACCGGCGACCACGTGGCGCTCGACGACGGCGGCGTGCTCTTCGGGATCGCCGCCGAACCGGTGCCCCAGCCGGGAGACAGGGTCGTGGCCACCTTCAAGCCGCACGCCGTCGCGGTCTACCGCGACCTGCCCCAGGGCAGCCCGCGCAACTCCTTCGGCGTGCGGATCGACGAGCTCGAACCGCTCGGGGACCTGATCCGGCTGCGCACCGAGCAGCTCAGCGCCGACGTCACGCTGCAGGCCGTCGCCGACCTCGACCTGGTGCCCGGGTCGTGGGCCGCGTTCACCGTGAAGGCGACCGAGATCGCCGTCTACCGGCTCGCCTGAGGCATCCTTCTCCCGTGAAGACGATCGCCGCCAGTGCCGCTGCCGTCCTGCTCGCCGCGAGCCTCGCCGGCTGCGGCGGGGACCACAGCACGAAGAAGATCGACACCTCGGTACCGCCGACCGGTCAGCCCACCGGGATCATCCAGGGCACCCTGCAGCTCGTCGGCGGGCCGCCGGTGCGCAAGCCGAAACCGATCGCCGGCACCGTCACCTTCACCGGGCCCGGTGGCTCCACGACCAAGGCGCAGGTCGACGAGAGCGGCAAGTTCGCGATCGGGCTCTACCCCGGGAAGTACGTCGTCCGCGGCACCAGCCCGCTGTACCAGGACGGCAAGCTCGGCTGCGTCACCGCCGAACCGAAGATCACCGTGGTCGCCGGCAAGACCGTCACCGCCGACCTCGGCTGCTCGATCAAGTGAGGGTGGCGACGAACCGGGCGGCGTCCTCGGTCGCCTTGCGGACCAGGCCGAGCCCGGTCGCGTCCCCCACTGCCTGAACCGGTACGCCGGGGAGGCGGTCGCGCAGGGCGGCAGCGAGGCTCTCGTCCGGACCCACGGTCCCGGCGACGAGCACCGAGTCCGCCGCCAGCACCCGTGAGGTGCCGCCCGCCGGGGTGAACCGGACTCCGGCGTCGACGATCTCCTCGACCGTCGCCCCGACGTGCACGGTGACGCCGAGCCGGTCGAGACGGTGCATCTCCTCGGTCTTGCGCTTCCAGCCGATCTCGGGAGCGAGCTCAGCGCCGGGCTCGAGCACGCTGACGACGTGACCGTGCTCGGCGAGGTGGATCGCGGTCGCGATGCCGACCAGGTCACCGCCGACGACCACCACCCGACGACCCGGTTCCGGCGCGGTCCCGGCGATCACCGCGCGCGGGTCGGTGCCGTCGAGCTCACGGGTGACCCGCCCGCCGGTGGCGACCACGACGGCGTCGGGGTCGAGCTCGGCCACGGTCTCGGCGTCGGCACTGGTGCCCAGGCGTACCTCGACTCCCGCCTCCGCGACCTCGGCGCGCAGGTACTCCAGGAACGGTGCGTTGTCGCGGTGGACCCGGCAGGCCCAGCGGAAGGCACCACCGAGCTCGTCCGCGGCCTCGAGCAGGGTGACCCGGTGACCGACTGCCGCAGCACAGCGAGCAGCTTCCATCCCGCCCGGGCCGCCACCGACCACGACCAGGTGCTTCCGCTTCCGGGTCGGGGCGAGCGCGAGCTCCACCTCCTTGCCCGTGCGCGGGTTGACCGCGCAGTCGACCGAGAAGCGCTGCTCGAGGGAGTCGATGCAGTTCTCGCAGCTGATGCAGCGTCGCACCCGCCCACCGGTGCGCAGCTTGTTCGGCAGCTCGGGATCGGCGAGCAACGGTCGGCCCATCGCGACGAAGTCGGCGCGGCCGTCGGCCAGCACCTGCTCGGCCAGGTCCGGGTCGTGCAACCGGCCGACCGCGATCACCGGGACGTCGACGACCTGGCGCACAGCGGCGGCGGCACCGGTGTTGAGGCCGTCGCCGTCGTCGGACCCGTTCACCATCTTGCTGACCAGCCGGTCGATCACCCCGCCGCTGACGTGGAAGGCGTTCACCCCGGCCGCGACCAGCCGCGGAGCGACCTGGGCGGTCTCGTACATCGGGCGGCCGCCGGCCACCCGTTCGAAGCCCGAGATGCGCAGCGTGATCGGGAAGTCCTCGCCGACCTCGGAGCGGATCGCGGCGAGCGCCTCGAGCACGATCCGCAGCCGGCCCTCGACGCTGTCGCCGCGGTACTCGTCGGTGCGGCGGTTGCGCTGCGGCGCGAGGAACGAGCCGAGCATCATGTAGCCGTGGGCGGCGTGCAGCTCGATGCCGTCGTAGCCGGCCTCGCGGGCGCGGCGTACGGCTGCCTTGTAGAGGTCCATCAGGCCGGCGATCTGCTGGTGCGTGATCTCCTCCGACGGGCGGCCGGTCAGGTAGGACGGGATCACCGAGGGCCCGATCGAGGCGACGCCGTGCATCTCCGGGCCGAGACCGTCCGGGCCCGCGTGCACCATCTGCGGCTGGATCTTCGCGCCGTGCTCGTGCACCGCGTCGGTCAACCTGCGGTGCGCCGCGACACCCTCGTCGGTGCCGAGCTGCAGGCCGCCCGGCGTCTCCGGGTGCAGGTGGTCGATGCCGGTGGCGCCGACGGTGATCAGGCCGACGCCGCCGGCGGCCCGGGCCGCGAAGTAGGCGACGGTGCGCTCACTCGGCAGCCCTTCCGGGGTCCCGTACAGCGTCTCCATCGGGGACATCACGATCCGGTTCCGCAGCTCCATGCTGCCGATGCGGCCGGGCCGGAGCAGGTGCTCGTACATCAGTCCTTGAACCGCCCCGCGAAGGCCCGCAGCGGGAGGTCGGCGCTGGTGATGATCCCCGGTCGCGCCTCGACCACGGCCCGGACCGCGTTGAGCGCGGGCATGCCGGTGACGGTCATCCCGATCGCGGCGAACGCGTCGGCGTCGAACGGCGTCCCGGGCTTGGGGATGATCATGTGCTTGGAGTAGATGATCGGGTCACCGTCGATGCGGGTGATGTAGCAGCCCTGTACGTCCCAGTGCGGCTCGGTCTTCGGGGTCATCTGCCACTCCAGGCCGAGCTCGACCCGCGGTACGCCGCCCACCTTGCCGACGTAGGCGAACTTGGCGCCACCGACCGATCCCTTCGGGAGCTGGTACCAGCCGAGGTCGACGTCCTCGGTGCAGGCGCCGAGCTCGCACTCGAAGTCGACGTTGTCCAGCTCGATGCCGAGCGCGTCGGCCATCAGGTACACCCCGTCGCCGAAGACCCGGCAACCCAGCTCGAGCTTGCGGACCTGCTCGGGGTCGTCGGCGGGGAAACCGAAGCCGCAGTTGACCCAGGTGTCCACCGAGTGGTGGCACGACACGTCGACCGACTCGATGCAGGTGACTTTCTCGATGTCCGCGACATCGCAGGAGTGCACGATCGAGAGGATCTGCGCCAGGCCGGGGTTCATACCGGTCCCGTAGAAGCTCGAGCCCCCGCGCTCGCAGGCCGCCGCGATCACCTCGGACTCGGTACGGCCGTCGGCCAGGCGGTGGTTGGCGTCGCGGTGGTGGCCGGTGATGAAGTCGGCGGTGGTGATGATGTCGATTCCGGCCTCGAGGACCTGCTCGTAGAGCTCGACGTCGGGCCAGACGCCGTGGAAGGTCAGCACGTCCGGCCGGGCGGCGATGATCTCCTCGACCGTCCCGGTGGCGAGCACCCCGACCGGCTCGGTGCCGGCGAGCTCGCCGGCGTCCCTGCCGAGCTTGTCCGGCGAGTAGCAGTGCAGGCCCACGAGCTCGAGGTCGGGATGGCGCTGGATGCGACCGATCATCTCCGAGCCGACGTTGCCGGTGGCCACCTGGAAGACGCGGACCTGCCGGCCGGAGGTGGACGGGTACGGGTCTGCAGCGGTTGCCATGCGCTGAGATTCGCACACGCCCGGCGGGCCATCAAGACTCTCATAGAGATATCTATGAAAAAGTCAGACAGGTGTCTAGGCTGCATCCGTGAAGTTCGCGATCGTGGGGGCGTTGATCCCGACCGAGGAGCTGCTGCCGCTCGCCGTCGCCGCGGACGAGCTCGGCTACGACTCGTTCTGCGTGGGCGATCACGTCGTCGACCTGGAGACGATCAGCACCCCCTACCCGTACGAGGCCGACGGCTCGCGGCGCTGGGACAGCGATTGCGAGTGGCCCGACCCGTGGGTGCTGTTCGGAGCGATGGGCGCGGTCACCACCCGGCTCACCTTCTTCACCTCGATCTACGTCGCCGCCCTGCGCAGCCCGTACCAGGTCGCGAAGTCGGTCGGCACCGCCGCGGTCCTGACCGGCGGCCGGATCCGCCTCGGTGTCGGCGCCGGCTGGTGCACCGAGGAGTTCGACCTGCTCGAGCAGGACTTCGACAGCCGGGGGCGGCGTACCGACGAGGGCCTGGCACGGATCCGGGCGCTCTGGGAGAACGACTGGGTCGACGAACCGCGGCTGACCATGCGACCGCGGCCGGCCGCACAGGTCCCCATCCTGGTCGGCGGGATGACCCCGGTCGCGATGCGCCGGGCCGCCCGGTACGACGGGTGGGTCGGCGACATCTCCTCGACCGACGACGCCATCGCCGTCGCTGCCCGGCTGCGCGCCGTCCGCGAGCAGACCGGCGAGGCCGACCGGCCGGCGCCGACCGTGATCGCGGCTCTCAACGACGCGCTGCTGCCGGCCGACTTCGAACGGGCCGAGGCCGGCGGGGTCACCGACGTGATGACCCAGCCCTGGATGTACTACCACGGGCGCCGGGCCAGCCTGGAGCAGAAGATCGACGGTATGGAGCGGTTCGCGAAGGACGTTCTCGGGCCGCTCGGCGTGCACTGAGGCCCTTGGTCCCGAAGGCGGTCGAAACGGTTCCCTTGTTGCGGGACCGTGGCTAAACTAGAACGTGTTATTTGCTCGCCTGGTCAAATAAGACAAGGATCCACCAGAGATGACGATCACCGAACTGCCCGAGGGCTTCGACTTCACCGACCCGGACACGATGCTCGCCGGCGTACCGCTGGACGCGCACGCGATCGCCCGGCAGACCTCGCCGGTGCACTGGGTCGAGCAGCCGCAGTCGGCCCGCGACGGCATGGAGGGTGGTACCGGCTACTGGGCCATCTCCCGCCACGAGGACGTCTCGAAGGTCTCCAAGGACTCCAAGAACTTCTCCAGCGCCGAGAACTCCGCGATCATCCGGTTCCCCGAGGGGATGCTGCGCGAGATGATCGAGTTCCAGCGGGTGATGCTGCTGAACCAGGACGGCGCCGAGCACGACGCGACCCGCAAGATCATCAGCCGCGGCTTCACGCCGCGCTCGATCATGGCGCTCGAGGAAGGCCTCAAGGAGCGCGCGCACCGGATCGTCGCGGACGCGCTCGCCAAGGGTGACGTCGACTTCGTCACCGAGGTCGCCGCGGAGCTGCCGCTGCAGGCGATCGCCGACCTGCTCGGCGTACCGCAGGAGGACCGCAAGAAGCTCTTCGACTGGTCGAACATGATGCTCGCCGGCGAGGACCCGGAGTTCGCCGGCCAGTCCGACGTCGCCGCCGCGGAGATCCTCGGCTACTCGATGATGATGGCCGCGGACCGCAAGGAGAACCCGCGCGACGACATCGTCACCAAGCTGATCACCGCCGACAAGGACGGTCGCGGCCTGACCGACGACGAGTTCGGCTACTTCGTGATCATCCTGACCGTGGCGGGCAACGAGACCACCCGCAACGCGATCACCCACGGCATGAACGCGTTCCTCAACAACCCCGACCAGTGGGACAAGTGGGTCGCCGAGCGTCCCTCGACGATGATCGACGAGGTCACCCGCTGGGCCACCCCGGTCAACGTCTTCCAGCGCACCGCGGTCAACGACGTCGAGGTCGGCGGCCAGCTCATCAAGGCCGGCCAGCGCGTCGGGCTCTTCTACGCCTCGGGCAACCACGACGAAGAGGTCTTCACCGACCCGTACACCTTCGACATCACCCGCGACCCGAACCCGCACCTGGCGTTCGGCGGTCACGGCGCGCACTACTGCATCGGTGCCAACCTGGCCCGAGTCGAGATGAACCTGATCTTCAACGAGCTGGCCGACCAGGTCACGAAGATCGAGCGCCTCGGCGAGCCGGTCCGGCTGCGCCACAGCTGGATCAACGGCATCAAGGAGATGCGGGTCCGGCTCTCCTGACGTACGAAGTTGCCGCTAAGCCCCGAGCCCGCTCGCAGTGAAGACGGTCAGCTGCTCGACGAACTCCGGGTCCAGGCCCTTGGGCCCGACCGGACGGCCGTAGCCACCGAGGTCGGCAGCTGCGAGCGCGGTCAGCATCGAGAACATCGCGATCGGGGCGCGCAGCTCGCCGGCGCCGGGGTACAGGCCCGGCACCTTGCTGGCCGCGGAGATGAACAGCTCGGCGATGTCGCCCCCGTCGCCGACGATCTCGGCCGCGATGATCTCGTCACCGTTGAGCGCCAGCGTGATCACGATCTTCAGCCACCGCACACCCTCGTCGGGCTCGTCGTTGATCTCCTCCACGAACGGCACCAGCACGGCCTCGACCAGGTCGCGCGTGCCCAGGGCGTCGCGGTCGGCCAGCGCCACCAGCCGGTTCCGGACGGCGTCGCCGACCCGTCCGCCGCGGCGGTGCACGACCGCCTCGACCAGCGCACGCTTGCTCGGGAAGTGATGGGTCACCGCGGCCGGCGCGACGCCGGCCTCCCGGGCGACCGAGCGCATGGAGACGTTGTCGACGCCCGCGGTGCCGAACAGCTCCTCGGCCGTGTCCAGCAGCATCGCGGGAACGTCGACGTCGACCCGGGGGCCGCGCCTGCGTCCGGTCTCGCTCACGGGCCTCACCCTAGGGGTTGGCCACTTGGTGTCCGGCACCATCTCGACGCCTCCGCGTTGGTGTCGCGGGTCCTTCCCAGCCCCGGGCGCGGGCAGTAGGTTCCGCACCATGGCGTTCACCGAACAGCACCTGGCGTCCCTCCGGCTGATCTGCGACACCTTCGCACCGGGCGACGGGGTGGGCATCCCGCCGGCCAGCGAGGTCGGCGCCCCGGAGTTCGCCCTCGAGCTGGCCGGGATGAACCCCCGCGAGCCCGAGCTCAAGCAGCTGCGCACCTTGCTGCGCCTGTGGGACACCCGGTTCCTCGGTTTCCTGCTGACCGGGAAGCCGCGCAAGTTCTCCTCGCTGACCCAGGCGCAGCGCGAAGCAGTCCTGCTCTCGCTCTCCGACTCCAGGCTCGGTGCCAAGCGGGCGCTGTTCCAGGGCCTCAAGCAGGCCGCCCTCGGGCCGTACTACATCACCGCCGGTCCGGCGCTGTGGGACAGCATGGGCTACCCCGGCCCGCCGGGCGTGCTGCCCGGCGCGCCCGACCCGACGCTCAAGCCGGAGCACGTCACCCAGGCCGAGACGATCGTCTGCGACGTCGTCATCGTCGGCTCCGGCGCCGGCGGCGGCACCGCGGCCGGCGTGCTCGCGGCAGCGGGCCTCGACGTGGTCGTGCTGGAGGCCGGCGAGTACCACGACGACCGCGACTTCGACGGCAGCGAGCGGACCGGTTTCAGCCAGCTTTACGCCGGCGCCCCGCAGGTCACCTCCGAGGGCCAGGTCGCGCTGGTCGCCGGCCGCGGACTCGGCGGCGGCACGGTGGTGAACTACACGACCTCGTTCTCCACCCCGGACCACGTCCGGGCCGAGTGGGCAGCCCTCGGGTCGCCGCAGTTCCTCACCTCCGAGTACGACGACGCACTGGCCGCCGTGAACACCCGGCTCGGCGTCAACAAGGACCACCCGGGGGCCGGCGTTCGCGACGAGCTGCTGGAGAAGGGCGCGAAGGCGATCGGCTGGAACGTCGACGCGATGCCGCGCAACGTCATCGGCTGCGACCAGGGCATCGAGTGCGGCCGCTGCGGCATGGGCTGCCGGCTCGGCGCCAAGCAGTCGGTCGCCAAGACCTGGCTGGTCGACGCCCAGGAGAACGGCGCCCGGATGTACGTCGGCGCCAAGGCCACCACGGTGACGATCGAGAACGGCCGCGCCGTCGGCGTCACCGCGGTCTCCCCCGGTGGCGACGTGCTGACGGTGAAGTCCAAGGCCGTGGTCGTCTCGGCCGGTGCGATCCAGACGCCGGCCCTGCTGCTGCGCTCCGGGCTGAAGAACCCGAACATCGGCAAGCACCTGCGGCTGCACCCCGCCACCGCGCTCTGGGCCCGGGTGCCAGAGCTGGTGAACCCGTGGGAGGGCGCGACCCAGGCCCGTTACGTCAACGAGTGGACCGACCTGACCGGCGACGGCTACGGCGTCCTGTACGAGACCGCCCCGCTGACCCCGGCGTTCGGTGCCGGGTTCGTGAACTGGCGCAGCGGGAAGCAGCACCTCGAGCGGATGCAGGACCTCAAGCACATGCTGGGCGTCGCGATCATCGTCCGCGACAAGGGCCCGGGCGGCACCGTGAAGATCGGCAAGGACGGCGAGCCGATCGCCAGCTACGTGCTGTCGCCCGGCGACACCGAGCTGCTGATGAAGGGCTTCGAGGGCGCCGCGAAGATCGCCGAGGCGGTCGGCGCCACGCAGGTCTACACGACCCACCACCAGACCGTCGGCTACCAGCCGGGCACGAAGAGCATCGAGGCTTTCATGACCGAGGTGCGCCAGGCCGGCGCGGCGCCGGCCAGCCTGGCGCTGGCCGCCCTGCACATCATGGGCAGCGCCCGGATGGGCGGCTCGCCGCAGGTCTCCGCGGTGAACCCGGACGGCGAGACCTGGGAGGTCAGGGACCTGGTGGTCGCCGACGCGTCGTGCTTCCCGACCGCGTCCGGGGTGAACCCGATGATCTCGATCGAGGCGATCGCCTACATGAACGCCCAGCGCCTCGCGGCGAGGCTTGGTGGTCGAGCTCAGCCGACACCTACTGCTTGAGCTCGGAGAGCTGCGGCACGTTCGTCATGACCTCGATCCGGGTGCCGTCCGGGTCGGTGTAGTAGAGCAGGCCGGTCTGCGCGCTGCCCTCCGGTCCGACGTAGGACAGCGTCTGGCGGTGAACGGCACCGCCCGCCGCGAGAACTGCGTCGGTGAGGTCGTCGATCTCCTCGACCCGGAAGGAGAGGTGGGTGAAGCCGAGCTCGGTCATCGGCTTCTTCCCGCCACCCGAGGTCGGTACGTCGACCCACTGCAGCAGCTCGATCCGGACGTCGCCGCGCAGCAGCATGGCCGACCGGAACGCACCCTCCTGCTCCATGGTCGCCGCGACCTCGTTGCCGTTGAAGTCGAGGCGGTAGAGCTCGGAGAAGCCGAAGACGTCCGAGTAGAAGCGGATCGACGCGTCGAGGTCGGAGACGCCGATGCCGATGTGCGAGAAGCCCTGGATCATGGGCGTGAGTATGCCGCTACTTGGGCGGCAGCGTGCCGGCGTAGCCGACCCCGATGTCAACCCAGCGCTTGAGGGCGTCGTCGGACTCGACCGCTTCGTCGGTGACTCGCAGCCATCCGTCCATCTCCCGACCGCGCATCTCCATCCGGGTCACGCTCACCTCGTCGACCAGATCGTCCGAGGACTCGGGGTCGACCCGCAGCATCAGCCCGCCCTTCCCGCTGGCCGCGACGGCCATGTTGCCGTTGACCAGGAACGCCAGGCCTCCGAACATCCGCTTCTCGCTCAGCCCGTCCAGGCCGCTGGTCGCCTCGCGGATGCGGTCGGCCAGGTCCTCGTCGTACGCCATGGTTCATCCTCTCTCGACGCCGAGCCACCGGGCGAGGTCGTCGATCTCGGCCTCGACGGCGGCGGCCTGCTTCTTGGTGAACGGAACGTCCTCGTGGACCGCGTCGACCACCAGGACGCCGGCTTCCCGGTCGGCGGTGGCGTCCAGCTTCCCGATCAACCGGTCCTCGTGCAGGATCGGCAACGCGTAGTACCCCCACCGCCGTTGCGCCACGGGCTTGTACATCTCGAGCAGGTAGTCGTACTCGAAGATCTCCGCGAGCCGCTTGCGGTCCGCGACCAGCCGGTCGAACGGAGACAGCAGCGCGGTCCGGCCCTCGAACGGCTGGTCGAGCTGGGCCGGGTCGACCCGCCACTCCCCCTTCACGCCCTCGACCACGGCCGGCTCCCCGACCAGACCGACGAAGTTCTCCTCGCCCGGAGACTGTGCGGCCCGGGCGCGGGCGATGCCGAGGCTGGCCAGTCGCAGCTCCCCGCGGCGGACCTCGGCCTCCTCCGCCGGGACCGGGGTCTCGTCAGGGTAGACGCGTTCGGCGAGGTCCCAGAGGCGCTGCCCGTTCTCGCGGCCCGCGAGCGCCACCTCACCGCGCTGGACCATGAACTCGAGCAGTCGACCCACGTTCTTGTTGTTGCTCCACCCGGTCGAGCGCCACGGCACCTCGCAGGTGTCCGGCAGCTCCCCGGTCGGCAACGGCCCGTCCATGCGCAACCGGTCGAGCAGGTCGGCACGGCAGGCGCCGTTGAGCTCGACCCAGTCGCGGATCGCGTGCTGCCAGTCCTTCAGGTCGCCGCGGCCGGGCCAGTGCGCCATATCGTCGCGGAGCAGGCTCAGGTAGTCGGCGCTGCGCAGCAGACCCTGGACCTCGATCAGCTCGAGCTGCTCGCGCGCGGACTGCAGGTCCTCGACCCGGTACGCCGAACCCAGCCGGCTCCAGAGCACCAGGTCGGCACTCGGGGCGATCGGCGCGGTCGGCTCGATCTGCACGACCGTCAGGCGACGCACCGTGTCGACGACGTCCTTCGGGCGCTCCGCGTCCAGCAGCTGCGCCCGGACCGCGATCCGGCGAGCCTCCTGACGCGACAAACGGAGCACCTCGGCCACGTTCCGGAGGCTACCGGGCGGCGCCGACGTCCAGACCAGTTGAATTCATTCTCCTGTTGTTCACCTACGCCCCCTACGGTGCGGCCGGTGGGGGAACCGAGGATGAGCAGACGAGCGGCGTACGCGTGCGCCGCCGTGCTGGCGTTCCTCGGCGTCCTCACCGCGCCGGCGGCTCAGGGCGCGACCCCGGTCCCGCACGTGACGGTCCACCTGAGCAGGACGGTCGTCGCTAGCGGCGACCCGGTCACGGTGACCGCGCACGCGAACGCCCTGTGCGACTGGATCGTCACCTTTGCCGGCGAGCGACGGCACGAGGTCTCGCGCTCGTTCCGGACCACGTTCACCACCCCGGAGGTCACCCGGCGGACCCGGCTCAACGTGGTGGTCACCTGCGTCGTGCACACCCCGGTGTCGCCGCCCGGGAGCGTGCCGGCCGCAACCGGCTCGGGAGCGGACCACGACGTCCAGGCACTCGTCGTCGGGATCCCGGCGAGCACGACCGTCGACCCGCCGCTCACCGTGCTGCCCGGTCCGATCGTGTCGCCTCCGGAGCCTGGGCACGAGGGTGGCTCGGGTCTGCCGAGCACCGGCGGTCCGGCGTACTGGCTGGTGTTGGCCGGGCTGGCCGCGCTCCTGCTCGGCTCGGTCCTGGTCAGGCTCCGGCCGCGATCGCTTCCTGCATCCCGCGCGTAGCCAGCTCGTCCGCCAGCTCGTTGTCCGCGACCCCGGCGTGGCCCTTGACCCAGAACCACTCGACCTGGTGCTTGGCACAGGCCGCCTGCAACCGCTGCCACAGGTCGACGTTCTTCACCGGATCCTTCGAGGAGGTGCGCCAGCCGTTGCGCTCCCACCCGAGCACCCACTTGGTGATGCCGTTCCGCACGTAGGTGCTGTCGGTGTACAGGTGCACGGTGACCGGGCGCTTGAGCGCCTCGAGCGCCATGATCGGCGCCGTCAGCTCCATCCGGTTGTTGGTGGTCGAGCCGGGCTCGCCCCCGAAGAGCTCGAGCAGGTGCTCGCCCTGACGCAGCACTGCTCCCCAGCCGCCGGGTCCCGGGTTGGGGGTGCAGCCGCCGTCGGTGTGGATGCTGACGATCTCCTCGGTCACGACGACGGTCACTCCACCCGCCCGAGGTGGTACGCCACGGCGTGCTTCGGCTCGTAGATGAGCATGTCGTCGGCTCCGGGCACGGTGAGCAACGCGCCCCGACCGAAGCCCATCTCGCGGGTCTCGCCGATCTCGGCACCGCGCCCGCGCAGCTCGGCGATCGTCGGGTCGAGCTCGTCGCACATCACCGCGATCGCGTGGTGGCGCGGCGAGGTCCAGGTCTGGCCCTCGTGCTCGCCGGAGGTGGGGTGCACCCCGAGCTCACTCGGGCCGGTCCCGAAGATCAGCCACTCGGCCGGGTCCTCGGTCTCGCCCTCGGAGGCGAACGGCCAGCTGAGCACGTCCTTGAAGAACGCCCGCGTCGCCGTCGGGTCGTCGGAGTAGACGAGCGTGTGGACCGCGGTGATCATGCGGTCAGGGTAGTGCCCAGGACGCGGTGTTCGGCTCACCCGTAGTTCGGGTTGTTCCCGGTCGGGATCTCGATGCTGATCGGCTGGCCGTCCGAGAGGTAGAACAACGCGCCCCGCCGCAGGAACTCGTCGAACATCCAGTACCCGGCAGGTGCGAGCGGCAGCGCGAGACCGGCTTCGCGAAACGCCACGAACGGCGGCCAGCCGGCCTTGAAGAAGTTGTCCCAGTACACGTTCCGCTTGATCTCCAGCGCGTCGCAGAGCTGGTCGCCGAGGTTGTACCGGGTGGCCGCGGCCAGGAACGGGTAGGACAGCGATCCTCCGTCCACCGACGCAGCGAGGTTGAGCAGGGTGTCGGCGAGCTCGATGCCCTCGGGCGTCGCGGCCAGCACCGGGTCGAGCACCTGGTGGGACTGGGCGAGAGCCTCGGGCCACGAGGCCGGGATGTACTCGTCGCGTACGCCGAGCATGTGCGCGGTGAGCTGCCATGAGTGCAAGAACCCGTCCGCCTCTGCCTGCGGGATCCGGATCTTCCAGTCGGCGAGCTTCTGCCAGGTGAACGAGGCGAGGCTGTGCCACGTGATCATCAGGTCCCGCTGGCTGATCGGCACCTGCTGGTCGGCGCTCTGCTGCCAGAAGCCGGACCTCGGCAGCAGGTGCCGGACGGCGGCGTGGACCATCCGCGTCTTCACGCAGGTCACGACCATCTGACCCTCGGGGGCGAACGCCTTCTCCGTGCCGATGTCGTAGCCGAGCTTGGCGGTCTTGGAGATGCGGTCCTTCATGTCCGCGCCGCCCTTGGAGTAGTACACGGCGCGGGCCTCGTGCGGGATCGCGGTGCTCATCATCCCGCTGCCGAGCCCGTAGAGCGCGCCGAGGTAGAGGCCACGCTTGGTGGTGAAGGTGAACGACGCGTCGAGCTTGCCGCTGTCGGCCCAGGCGGGCAGCCGTCGTGCGTTCTCCATGAAGTCGCGGACGTCAGCGGGCAGCCCGGCGGGCAGGGGCTGCCCGTTGCTGGTCCAGGTGCGGATCAGCGAATTCACCAGGGGCGCGTCGCCGCGGTCGATGACGTCAGCGATCAGCGGGTCGGCGGCGTCGTCCCACACCCACCGCGGGTCGGCGCCGGCACCGCTGCCGGCGATCGACGCTGATGCCGGCCAGGTCCACGCCGGGGACCCGACGGCGAGCGCACCGAGTGCGGCTCCTCCCGAAAAAAGCAGGCTGCGGCGGCTGATCTCGCCCATGTCGTCGACCTCTCCTGATACGATGATACGAATCTTGTATCTGCGTATCAGAGCACGGAGACCGCGATGTCCGCAATCACCGAGTCCGAATCGATGATCGAGCGCGCTTTCGCCGAGGCCTTCGCCCGGCCGGACGAGCTCGACGAGACCAGCAACCGCGTGCTCGACGGCGCCTACGAGCAGTTCTGCCGCAAGGGCATCCGCTCCTCCACGATGGAAGACGTGGCGAAGCGGGCCGGGGTCTCCCGGATCACGGTCTACCGTCGCTTCTCGACCAAGGACGTGCTCATCGAGCAGCTCGTACGCCGCGAGTACCGGCGCTACTTCGACCAGTTCGTCGTCGACATCCGTGACGCCCGCACCGTGGCCGACCGCGTCGTGCTGGGCTTCGTCAGCTCGTTGCGCACGATCCGCTCCAACGAGCTGATCAGCACGCTGATGATCGAGGAGCCGGGCTCGCTGGTGCCCTCGATCATCGGCGACGGCGGTCGGGTGCTGATCTCGACCGTGCGTCAGTTCGTCGCCGGTCAGCTGCGTCGCGAGCAGGCGGTCGGCAACGTGGCCGCCGAGATCGACGTGGACCTGGTAGCCGAGCTGATGGTGCGGATGTCGGCTTCGTTCCTGATCACCCCGAGCGACGTCGTCGAGCTCTCCGACGACGAGCAGCTGGCCGAGCTGGCCAGGAGGTTCCTGGTGCCGATGCTCGAGCCGTCGGGGCGCTAACGGCCGGCGCGCGCCTCGGCCAGGCGGCGTACGGCGCTGGGTCCGACGCCGTGCAGCTCCAGCAGGTCCTCGAGCCGCTCGGGCAGGTCTTCGATGCCCCGGTAACCGGCGTCGATCAGCGCGCCGGTCGCCGGGCGCCCGATCCGGACACCGTCGAACACTGGGCCTCGGTCAGCCGCATCAACTCCCATGCGTCGAACCTAGTCGTCCCCCTAGGGTGACGGCGTGGACCAACGCCGGGGCTTCGCGTACGGCGCCGCGGCGTACCTGATGTGGGGGTTGTTCCCGCTCTACTGGCCGTTGCTCGAGCCGGCCGGCGCCGTGGAGATCCTCAGCCACCGCGTCGTCTGGTCGGTGCTGACGATGGCGGTGGTCCTCCTCGCCGCCCGGCGGGTCCACCAGTTCCGGGCGATCTTCGCCGACGCCAGGACCCTGCGGCTGCTCAGCCTGGCGGCGGTGACGATCGCGATGAACTGGGGCACCTACATCTACGGGGTGAACCACCACAAGGTCGTGGAGACCTCGCTCGGCTACTTCATCAACCCGCTGGTGACGGTGCTGATGGGAGTGCTGATCCTCGGCGAGCGGTTGCGGCGCCTGCAGTGGGTCGCGGTCGGGATCGCCTCCTTGGCGGTGATCGGCCTCGCGGTCGAGTACGGCCGGCCGCCGTGGATCGCGCTGATCCTGGCGTTCTCGTTCGGCACCTACGGCCTGGCCAAGAAGCAGGCCGGCGTCGAGTCGGTCGAGAGCCTCTCGTTCGAGACACTCCTGCTCGCGCCGCTGGCGGGCGGTTTCCTGATCTGGGCCGGAGCCACCGGTCACTCGCACTTCCTCGGCCACGGCACCGGGCACGCCGTCCTGCTCGCGCTGACCGGCGTGGTCACCGCGGTGCCGCTGACGTGCTTCGGGGCCGCCGCGATCCGGGTTCAGATGACGACGCTCGGGCTGCTGCAGTACCTCGCGCCGGTGATCCAGTTCGTCCTCGGCGTGACGTTCCTCGACGAGCACATGACGGCGATGCGCTGGGTCGGCTTCGGCCTGGTCTGGGTGGCGCTGGCCATCTTCACCTGGGAAGCGCTCCGGTTCCGGCGTAGCCAGCTGCAGCTGAGCGCCGAGGCCAGTGCCTTGTGAAGCAGGCCCGCGACGGCGCATCGTGATCCCATGACTCGGGTGCTGCCCAGGTTCGACTGCTCGGCGATGTACGCCGCGCTCGACAGCGAGCGCCAGGAGCGCGGGCTCGGCTGGTACGAGCTCGCCGACGAGCTGTGGGAGCAGTCAGCGGCACTGAACGCCGAGCGGCCCGAGGACCACCCGCTCTGCGGAGGCGCAGTGCCGCGCTTCGGGGAGCGCGGCGACATCTCCTGCCAGTACGCGATGTTCATGCTCCGGTGGATGGAGCGGGCGCCCGAGGACTTCCTCGCGGGCGAGGTCGTCGATGTCGGGGCCACCGCCCTGCCTGCGGCAGGTCCGGACCGGCGACTGCGGTGGAGCCTGGACGAGCTGCACGCGGTCCTGAACGAGCGCCGCGCCGAGCGCGGAATCACCTGGGCGAGCCTGGCGAAGGAGATCGGCTGCACGCCAGCGCGCCTGACGAACTTGCGGACGGCGCGCACCGCTGACCTGGATCTGGCGATGCGGGTGGCCCAGTGGCTCGGCCGACCGGCTGCGGCCTTCATCCACCCGGCTCCCTGGTGATCAGCCCTTCACGTGCGGGCTGATCAGTGCCGTCCGGACCGACAGGTCGAGGTCACGGTGTCGCAGCGTGGTGATCCGCCTGCCCGGCTGGACGGCGTCCTTGAGCGCAGAGGTCTTCTCGCCGAAGAACGCGGCGGAGGCGTCCACGTCGTCGCTGACGTAGGTGATCCCCCACAGGGACGAGGGACCGCTCCCGGCCGTGTCCGGCGAGCCGATGACCTCGAGGATGGTGTCGCCGAGGCGGTAGAACACCTGACGGATCGACGAACCGCCGAGCTCTCCGTCGCGCTCGCGACGCGGCTCCAGGTCGATCTCCGCCAAGGCGGCCTTGGTGCGGTCGAGGTCCGGCGAGAGCAGCACGACGTGGTCGATCGAGGTCACCCCGTTGGGGTGGACAGCCGGCTCGGCCGCGGGCTGGTCCGAGGTCGTGGTGAGGATGCCGTCCAGGTCACCCTCGACGAGCGCGCGCAACGACCAGCCGACGATGCCGCGCCGGCCGCGCTGGCCGTCGTCGCCGATCAGCCGGATCCGGACAGTGCCCACGCGGCAGGTGTGGTCGTCGTCGACGGTGAACCCGGCCGACGCCCAGGCTTCGGGGGTGTCGGCGACGAGGATCTCGTCGATCAACTCTGCTTGCCCTCGGCCCGCTCGCGCCTCAGCCGCGCGATGACGTCATCGGCGGCGGCTTGCGCCTCGTTGTCCTCGGGCTCCGGCTCCGGCTTCTGCAAGGAGTGGTGCGTCGGGGCCGGCTTGTGCCGCGGCGGCTCGGAGAACTCGGGGAAGTCGTCGGCTGTGAAGGGTGGTTCCTTGGCTGTCACGGCTGCTCCTCCCAGGTGCGCTCGTGTACGAGTACGACGCTACTCCCCATCACGACGGACCGCTCCCGACAGCTCGACGAGAATCCAACGATTTCGTTCCGCGAGCAGACGCGTCAGGTAGCGGGTCAGCACGGCCCGTTCGACGAGGCGGCCGACCAGCGGCACGGGCGCCTGGTACTCGACCCGGTCGGTCATCACGGTGCCGGTGCCGTCGGGTTCGAAGACGTGCTCGTGCCACCACCGTTTGAACGGACCTGAGACCTGCTCGTCGACGAACCGGTGCGGGGCGTCGTACGCGGTGATCCGCGAGGTCATCCGGAACGGGACGCCGAAGTGGCGGGCGCGCCAGGTCACCGTCTCGCCGAGCTTCATCGATCCGGAGGCGACGCCTCCGACGATCGTCTCCCCCGAGGCGCTCATCGACGCGGTGTGCGCGTCCACGGACAGGCTCAGCTCGAAGCACGCTTCGGGCGTCGCGGGGATGCGCGTCGTCAGGACGATCTCGGGCACGTGCAGATCGTAGGCGTCGCTGGTCAGCGCCGCCGCCGCCGTCCTCGCCCCCAGCGGTCGCCGACGACTCGCTGCCAGACCAGGCGCAGCAACCCGACCAAGAACCCGAGCGCCCAGCCCCCGACGCCACCGAAGCCGGCGAAGAACAGCACGTCGGCGAACGACGTAGCCGGGTCGACCCAGACGTGTACGTCGCCGTTGTCGTGGAGTACCCGGACGACGTCCTCGACGTCACCCACGGAACCTCCGTCGCAGCCCTGCCGGTCGGTGAACTCTGCCGGGAGGGGCGACGGCGGGTTCAGCGAGACCCAGGTCCGGTCGTAGTACGGCTCGTAGTCGGACTTGCCACAACGGTCCTCCCCGCCGGTGGCGACCAGCTTGACAATCCGGGCGTGCTCGACCGGCCACCCCCGGACGTGGCTCCACTCCCAGGCCGAGACGACGCCGAGGATGAGTGCGCCGATCAGCCCGAACACGAGCCCCGCTACTGCAGCGCCGCGAACGGGGCTTCGCTCACCCCAGTCGACGACACGGTCGACGGGGGCCAGCACCACGGCCAACCCGGAACGCCGGGAACGGTGCCGGTTCGGATCGTTCACCAGTACATCCTGCACTGACGGTTCCGGCGGCTTCAGTAGGGTGGCGACGACCCCACCGGACCTGGCGACGGAGCACCTGATGGCAGTTCGCGTAGACCTGAACATCTCCCTCGACGGCTTCGCCACCACGACTGACCAGACCCCGGAGAACCCGTTCGGCGAGGACTGGCCGCGCCTGGTCGGTGCGTACACCGCGACCCGGACGTTCCGCGAGCGCGTGCTGCACGACACCTCCGGCGAGGGCACGACGGGAGTCGACGACAAGTACGCGACGGCGTACTTCGACGAGCTCGGCGCCGAGATCTTGGGCGCCGGGATGTTCGGCCTGCACAACTTCCCGGATGACCCTGATTGGAAGGGGTGGTGGGGCGACGAACCGCCGTTCCAGATTCCCGTGTTCGTCCTGACCAACCGCGGGCCGCGACCGCCGATCGAGTTCGACAACGGGACCAGCTTCCACTTCCTCGCGACCACACCGCAGGACGCGCTGGACCGCGCACTGGCGGTCGCGGGCGGCAAGGACGTCCGGATCGGCGGCGGACCCACGGTCGTCCAGGACTTCCTGCGCGCCGGCCTCGTCGACCAGCTCCACGTCGCCATCGCGCCGTTGCTGCTCGGTCGAGGGATCCGGCTCTGGGACGACCTGCGCGGACTGGAGTCCGGCTACGAGGTCACCGCGGAGACGGCCGAAAGCGGCACGATCCACCTGACCTTCAGCCGCTGACGCACGGACCGGCATTGGTCCGGTCGGTCACGCTCAACGGCTTCGGCAAAGGCGAGCATCGCCGGTCCGTCAGACGTTGAAGCGGAACTCCACCACGTCGCCGTCGACCATGACGTACTCCTTGCCCTCCATGCGGACCTTGCCGGCGGCCTTGGCGCTGGCCATCGAGCCGGCGTCCATCAGGTCGTCGTACGAGACGATCTCGGCCTTGATGAAGCCCTTCTGGAAGTCGGTGTGGATCACGCCGGCCGCCTCGGGCGCAGTGGCGCCCTTCTTGATCGTCCAGGCGCGCGCTTCCTTGGGCCCGGCTGTCAGGTAGGTCTGCAGGCCGAGGGTGTCGAAGCCGACGCGGGCGAGCACGTCGAGACCGGGCTACTCAACGCCCATCTCGGCGAGCATCGCGCGAGCCTCGTCGTCGTCACCGAGCTCGACGAGCTCGGACTCGAACTTCGCGTCCAGGAAGATCGCCTCGGCCGGCGCGACCAGCGCGCGCATCTCGTTCTTGAGGTCCTCGTCGCCGAGCTCGTCGGCGTCGCAGTTGAAGACGTAGATGTAGGGCTTCGCGGTGAGCAGCGACAGCTCGCGGACCAGAGCGCGGTCGATGGAGGTGGCGATGATCGGAGTGCCGGCCTCCAGCGCCTCCTTGGCCGCTCGAACCGCGTCCATGGCCGACACGCGATCCTTCCTGATCCGGGCCTCCTTCTCCAGCCGCGGAAGCGCGCTGTCGACCGTCTGCAAATCAGCCAGGATCATCTCTGTCTGGATCGTGGAGATGTCGCTGGCGGGGTTGACCTCGCCGTCCACGTGCGTCACGTCGTCGTCGCGGAAGACCCGGGTCACCTGGCAGATCGCCGCGGACTCGCG
>JBJMIP010000440.1:0-4174 GCA_045806825.1 Marmoricola sp. | reverse complement strand
GTTCTATGCCGCCAACGAGGTGTCGCGCAAGGGCTTTTCCCTAGTTATTTCAGGGAATTCTCCACCCTCGGCGTGTCCTCCACAGATCGGCCCTCGCTGTCCACAGGAAAGCCGAGTTGTCCACCGATCAGGCCTCGGGGCTGTGGATATCCGGCGGTAGCCAAACGGCCTCGCGCAGGTCGACCGCGCCCGAGCTGCGCAGCGGCGTGCCCTCCTCGAGATAGGCCTGCCGGGCCTCGGGAGCCAGTGCGTCCGGCAGCGACCCGTCCGCGCGGACGACGCGCCACCAGGTCACCGCACCCCCGTGGGTGAGCATGACGTTCCCGACCTGGCGCGGACCTCCACGACCGACCGCTTCCGCGATCAGCCCGTACGTCGTCGCCCGACCGCGCGGGATCAGGTCGACGATCGAGAGGACGTGCTCGACGTAGTCCTCGTGGTCGGGTGCGGCCGGCATGGCCCGAGGCTACCCAGGCGCACGGACCGGCTTCAGTGGTTGGACGAGAAGGCCCGCGTCCCCTTGGCCAGGTACAGGCCGCTGATGCCGCCGTACAGCTTGGCGTAGGAGAGCTCGCGGACGATGTTGCCCATCGTGTTGCTCACCGGCGTCAGGGACAGGCCGATCGACAGCGTCGAGAGCACGCCGACCGGGTGGCCCTTGGCGTCCATGAAGCCGCTGCCGGAGTCGCCGGGGATGCCGGGGTTGCTGGTGGAGATGTTGTAGGCCAGGCCACCGCCCGCGACGCTGGTCACCGTGCCGGTCTTGGCTGCCGCGGTTCCCGTGCGCAGACCGGAGTTGCCGACGGTGTAGATCGCCGCACCCGCGGTGAGGGTGGTGGTGCTGATCGCGCTCGGACCGCCCCAGACCGGGACCGTCGGGTTGACCTTGCGCACGCTCGCCGGGTCGACCCGCACCAGGGCGAGGTCGTTGTAGGCGCAGCGGCCCGGGTCCTTGGTGCCGCGCCGCTGCATCGTGCGCCAGGAGCTGTAGGCCAGCTTGCCGGTGCCGACGGTGGTGCCGCCGGAGAGCAGGTTGCCCCCGGTGACGAACTCGACCTTGGTGCCGAGCGGCAGCGACTTGGTGGTGCAGCCGTTGGTGTCGCTCGAGGACCCCGTGCCGGCGCAGTGCGCTGCGTAGCCCACGTAGACGCGGCCCAGGCCGTCCTTGAAGACGAAGTTGGCGGTGCACTGGGCACCCGCGGTGACCATCTGCACCCCCGGCTTGATGGTCGCGGAGGACTCGGACGCCCAGCTCGCGGTGGCATCGGCAGTCGGGCCGGCGGCCAGGACGGCGGCGACCAGGGTGGTCGCGCCGAGAAGGCCGGTGAGCAGGCGCGTACGTACAGCAGACATCGTTGGATCCCCCGTGCAGTTGTTCGGTTGCCGGGTACAACGAGCGCGGACACCCCCGGGCTACGAGGGCGACCGCTGAAGAGTTGCTGAGAGGGCCAGCACCAGAGCCAGGCGCAACGAACGCATTCGAACCTCCCGAGTTCTGCAACTCGGTCAGGCTGACCCACGCGTGCCCCGTTCAGGAGGCTGGAACGTGTCAGTACGACGGCTGCGACGGGTCGATCTGGTTGACCCACGCGACCACGCCACCACCGACGTGCACCGCGTCGGCGTAGCCGGCGCCCTTGACGATCGCCAAGGTCTCCGCGGACCGTACGCCGGTCTTGCAGTGCATCACGATCTGCTTGTCGCTCGGCAGCTGCTCCAGGGCCGACCCGTTGAGGAAGTCGCCCTTGGGGATCAGCACCGAGCCGGGGATCTTGTTGATGTCGTACTCGACCGGCTCGCGCACGTCGACCAGCACGAAGTCGCGCTCGCCGTTCTCGCGCTCCTTGAGCATGTGCTCCAGGGTCTGCACCGAGATCGTCGAGCCGGCAGCAGCATCCGCGGCCTCCTCGGAGATCGCGCCGCAGAAGGTGTCGTAGTCGATCAGCTCGGTGACGGTCGGGTTCTCACCGCAGAGCGCGCAGTTCGGGTCCTTGCGGACCTTCAGCTTGCGGTACTCCATCTCCAGGGCGTCGTAGATCATCAGCTTGCCGACGAGCGGGTCACCCACACCGGTCAGCAGCTTGATGGCCTCGTTGACCTGGATCGAGCCGATGCTCGCGCACAGCACGCCGAGCACGCCGCCCTCGGCGCAGCTCGGGACCATGCCCGGCGGCGGGGGCTCCGGGTAGAGGCAGCGGTAGCACGGCGCGTCGTCGGCAAGCTTCGGCGCGAAGACACTGGCCTGACCGTCGAAGCGGTAGATCGAGCCCCAGACGTAGGGGATGCCCAGGAAGTACGCCGCGTCGTTGACCATGTAGCGGGTCGCGAAGTTGTCGGTGCCGTCGACGATCAGGTCGTAGCCCTTGAACACCTCGAACACGTTGTCGTTGTCGAGGCGCTCGGTGTGCAGGATGACCTCGACGTACGGGTTGATCTCAGCGATCGACTCCTTGGCCGAGAGACCCTTCGGCTTGTCGATGTCGCTGACGCCGTGGATGACCTGGCGCTGCAGGTTGGATTCGTCGACGGTGTCGAACTCCGCGATGCCGAGGGTGCCCACGCCGGCCGCGGCCAGGTACAGCAGCGCCGGGCTGCCGAGGCCGCCGGCGCCGATGACCAGCACCTTGGCGTTCTTCAGCCGCTTCTGACCGATCATGCCCACGTCCGGGATGATCAGGTGGCGGCTGTAACGACGGACCTCGTCGATGGTGAGCTCAGCTGCGGGCTCAACCAGTGCAGGCAGGGACACGACACTCCTCGGTGCGGGGTGGATCAGGTCGCCGTCTAGAACGGCTTCTCGGTCGGTGTAACACCGCCGCTGGGTCCAGTGTTCCCCGCGTCGGCGGTCGACGACGGCCTCGGTCCGTTATCTGGAACCGGCGTGTGCGACGGCGTGCTCCGTGGGACGTAGGGGATCCGCGGTGGCGGCTGGTACGACGGGGTCGGTGCGGAGCTCGGCTGCTTCGTCGGCTTCCCGGTCGGCGCCTCGACGAACGGCTCGTCGGTCACCGGTACGGCGTACACGACAGAGTTGGACAGGTAGATCTTCCCGTTGAAGTTGGAGCAGGTAATCAGCACCAGGCGGCCCGGCCCGCCCAGGTCGAAGATCGAGGCGGCGTCGCGGGCCAGGGTCGCGGTGGAGTAGATCCGCGAGCGCTGCACGACGTACCCGATCCAGCCGGAGTTGGTCCGCACCCGGATGCGGTCGCCGGCGACGAGATCGCCGAGGTGGTCGAAGGCACCGCCACCGGTGTGCACGGTGTGGCCGGTGATCACCGACGAGCCACTCTCCGCGCCGACGCCACGGCCCTCCTGCCACCAGCCGAGCACCTGCGGATCGTCGGGCGGCAGCAGCTCGCCGCTCTGCCCGCTGATCGGGATGACCTGGGAGTCGACGTGCAGCCGGGTGACCACGACCTCCAGCGGGTTGCCTGCCGAGGCGAGCTGGCGCCCGGCGAGCGGGCCTCCCGGCTGCTGGATACCGAGCGGGCCGATGAAGCCGCCCAGCGCGATCTCGGGGTCCTTCACCTGCGGTGTCGAGGTGCCTTCGGGGAACCAGCCGGAGATCGTGGACGGCACGGCGGGGACGAGGAACGGTACGGCGGCGCACAGGCAGATCAGGCCGGCGACGGCCGTCGCCTTCGCGATCCGGGTGCGGCGGCTGGGCGCGCGCTCCGGGAAGTCGTGGTCGGTGACGACCAGCAGGTTGCCCGGAACGGTCTGCTCGGGTGCAGCCGGTGCCGGGGCTTCCGTGACGGTGCTGCTGTCCGTGCTGCTGTCGGTGCTGGTCGCCGTCTCGGTCACGCCGAACAGCGCGGCGACCTGCGGGGTGAGCTCGGTAGCGGCTGTTGCGGCTTCGACGTCCGCGGTTGGCTGCTCGGCCTGTCCCGCTGCCTTGCGCGCGCGACGGCGTTGACGCTTGGTGAGGGCTTGCGGTGCGGGCTCGGGCTCGGTTTCGGGCTCCGGCTCCGGCTCTTCCGCGGCCTCGACTGTTGCGGCAGCGGCCAGCGCGGCTTCAGCGGCCCGGCGCGCGCGCCGACGCTGGCGCTTGGAGAGGACCGGCTCGGGTTCTTCGTCCGCCGGCGGCTCAGGCTCAGGCTCGACGACCAGCTCGGCCTCAGCCCGCTCGGTCTCAGCCTTGGCTGCGCGGCGACGCTGACGACGGGACAGCTTC
>JBJMIP010000439.1:0-4228 GCA_045806825.1 Marmoricola sp. | reverse complement strand
GTTCAGGTCCACGGACTTGCTGGCGATCGGGTCGCCCGTGGCCGGGATCGTGATGGTGTTCAGGTTGAACCCGAAGTTGCCATCCCGGTAGCTGTTGTCGACGTAGAACCACTCGTGCGTGCCTACCGCGGAGGGGTAGTCACTGGTGATGGGGGATCCATCCCTGCTCGCCGACATGACGCACTGCTGACCGTCAGGGTCCGCGGAGCACATGTCGAGGACCTTGTAGGTGAAGCTGCCGGCGGCGTCCGCGTGGCTCAGCGGCACGGCGACGAGGGCGGTGCCCACGCAGGCGGCGACGGCGGCGACGAGCGCAAGGATCCGAGTACGCATGTTCAGTCTCCCAGAGATCGAGCGCGGACCGACGGCGCGCGCATCCCCAGGCTAGAGCGCCGAACGGGAGCGGGTGAGGACTTTCGTGGAGCGGATGACGAGATTCGAACTCGCGACATCGACCTTGGGAAGGTCGCGCTCTACCAACTGAGCTACATCCGCGCGCCACGCCGAAGCGGTGACGAGGAGAGATGTTAGCCGACGCGGCCTCCCAGCCCGAACCGTCCAGCATCCGGGGTTCCTGTGAGCGGGGTTGACCCGACTTGGCAGACTGTCCCGGACTCCGTACGAGAGTCGCCCTGCTGGTATCCCCTCCGAATCGAGACCAAACCATGTTGCGATCGCTCTCCACGCGCCGGATGGCCCCGGTGGCCGTCCTGCTCTCCGCCGCGCTGCTGGTCTCGGGCTGTGGTGGCAAGTCGGACGACAAGAAGGCCGACAAGCCCACCAAGACGGCGACGCCGACGGCGGGAAGCTGCGACTACAAGTCGGGGGACGCCAGCGACTCCGTCAAGGTGAAGGGCGACTTCGGCAAGAGCCTGACCGGCGACTTCAAGACGCCGCTCACCTCCGACGGCCTCCAGCGCACGATCGTCGACGAGGGCGACGGCGCGAAGACCGCAACGGGCGACCAGCTGAACGTCGAGATCTCCGCGTTCCTCGGCTCCAGCGGCAAGTCCCTGACCTCCGAGCCGGCCAAGTTCAAGGTCGGCGACACCGCACTCCCCGCTGCCTTCGACGCGGCCATCTCCTGCGTGCCGATCGGCTCCCGCGTCGCGGTCACCGTTCCGGCCAAGGACATCTACGGCGATGCGGGCAACCCGCAGCTCGGTATCAAGGCCACCGAGACGCTGGTCATCGTGGCTGACGTGCTCGGCAAGGTGAAGCCGCTCAAGCCCGCCGCCTGGAGCAACGCCCCGACGGTGACGTTCGCCAGCAACGGCACCCCGAAGGTGACGCTGACCGGCAAGCCCGACCCGGAGCTGAAGCTCAAGGTCCTCAAGCAGGGCACCGGCGCGGTCGTGCAGAGCGGTGACTCGGTGACCGTGAACTACCAGGGGACCAGCTGGAACACGAAGAAGATCTTCGACCAGAGCTACGGCAAGGCCCCGGCGACCTTCACGACCGACGGCGTCGTCGCCGGCTTCGGTGCGGCCCTGGTCGGCCAGAAGGTCGGCACCCGCCTGATCGTCACCATCCCGCCGAAGTACGGGTACGGCGAGGGCAAGATCGGGTCCGGCCAGCTGGTCGGCGAGACGCTGGTGTTCGTGATCGAGATCCAGAACACAGCGACCGCGGGCAGCACCCCCTCGGCCAACTGAGCCTTCGACAGACTCAACCAGCACCAAGCAAGACAGGCTCAACCAGCGATGGTTGAGCCTGTCGGCTTTTCCGGGGCTTCCCGGATCCGTCAGATCGGTCCGAGGGTCGACCGCTTGGCCTCGATGCTGTCGCCGGAGGACCGGCCGGTCAGCCGGCGGTGCACCCACGGTCCGAGGAAGTCCCGCGCCCAGACGGCGTTCGCCTGGAGCTGCTCACCCCGGGTCAGCGTCGGCAGGGTCGGACGCTCCAGCGGGACGACGTCGTGCTTGACGCCGAGCGCGTCCAGAACCGCGAACGCGACGTGCTGGTGGCCGAAGCTGTTCAGGTGCATCCGGTCGGTGTCGAACACCGTTGCGTGGTCGCCGTCGCGCATCCGCCACATGTCGACCAGCGTGGTGCCGTGGTTCTCGCTGATCTCGCGGACCCACTCGTTGAAGATCGCCATCCGGCCGCGCAGGGCTGCGTAGATGCCGCTGTTGCCGGGGTCGAAGATCGTGAAGAGCACGACCTGGGCGCCGCTGGCGGAGAGCCGCCCGACCGCTGCGTCGTAGGTCGCGGCGAGGTCGTCGAGGTCGACCTTCGGGCGCAGCACGTCGTTGGCACCGGCGTGGATCGTGATCAGGTCGGGGGAGAGCGCGAGCGCCGGCTCGGCCTGCTCGGCAACGATCGCCTTCAGCTTGCGACCGCGGATCGCCAGGTTGGCGTACCCGAAGTCCTCGGCCCCTTCCTGGACTGCCAGGACCTCGGCGACCCGGTCGGCCCAGCCGCGCAGGCCGTTGGGACGGGCGGGGTCGGGATCACCGACGCCCTCGGTGAAGGAGTCGCCCAGAGCGACGTAACGGTGGAACGGCATGGTCGCAGCCTACGAGTCCCGATAAGTTGTCCGCGTGCTGCTCTCCGACCGTGACATCCGAGCCGAGATCGACGCCGAGCGGATCAAGATCGAACCGTACGACCCGGCGATGATCCAGCCCTCGAGCATCGACTTCCGGTTGGACCGGTTCTTCCGGGTCTTCGAGAACCACAAGTACCCGCACATCGACCCGGCGGCCGACCAGTCCGACCTGACCCGTGAGGTCGAGCCGGAGGGCGACGATCCGTTCATCCTGCACCCGGGTGAGTTCGTGCTGGGCTCGACGTACGAGGTCTGCAGCCTGCCCGACGACATCGCCGCGCGCGTCGAGGGCAAGTCCTCGCTGGGCCGGCTGGGCCTGCTCACCCACGCCACCGCCGGCTTCGTGGACCCGGGCTTCAGCGGTCACGTCACGCTCGAGCTGGCCAACGTCGCGACGCTGCCGATCAAGCTCTACCCGGGGATGAAGATCGGGCAGCTCTGCTTCTTCCGGCTCACCTCGGCCGCCGAGCACCCGTACGGCTCGGAGAAGTACGGCTCGCGCTACCAGGGCCAGCGCGGCCCGACGCCGTCACGCTCGTTCGCGAACTTCCACCGCACGCAGATCTAGAAACGCGCGAACGGGCCGAGGCGGCGCAGGTCGCCTCTCGACGCCACCGTCAGCGTCGGTGCTCCGGGATCCGGTCGGAAGTACGACGGACCCGCGGCGTGATGCTGACATTGGCCAGCTCGTTCTTCTCGTTGGTGTTCCACATGACTGCTCCTTCCGTGCTCGAGGGGGTCAGACCTGGCGCAGGTGCACGTCGCCGCTGACGGTGGTGGCCCGCAGCTCGACGTAGTCCTGGTCCTTGCCCGGCTTGCCGACGCTGGTCAGGTTGTTGCGCACGTCGCCGGTGACCGTGTTGATGTCGGTCCACACCGGCGTACCGGCGGGGATGCCGACCCGGACGTCGCCGGACACGTTCTTCGCGGTGACCTTGCCGCGCGGGGCGGCGCCGATCACCAGGTCGCCCGACGCGGTCGTCAGCGAGACGTCGCCCTCGGAGCGGTTCACCTTGAGGTCGCCCGACCCGGTCTTGATGACCGTGGCGGCGTGGACGGTCCCGAGGACGACGTCGCCGGACCCGGTGGAGATGCCGGTCTTGCCGCCGACGTCGCGGACCTCGATGTCACCCGAGCCGCTCTTGATCCGGACCTCGCCGGCGAACTGCTGGCCGCGGATGTCGCCGCTGCCACTCTCGATCACCACCGGACCCTCGGCCCGCTCGATGTCGATGTCGCCCGAGCCGCTCTTCAGTGCGAGCAGACCGAGGGTCCCGCTGGTGGCGGTGTCGGCCGAGCCCATCTTGGTGACCAGCTCGGTGCCCGAGGGCACCTGGACGCGGACGTCGTGGGAGTCGCCGCGACCGAAGAACCGCCCGTGCGGGGCAATCACCGAGATCCGCTTGCCGTCGTAGTCGACCAGGAACTCCTCGGCTCGCGGGCCGCGGATCTCGACGGTCGCCTCGGTGGTGTCGGCGGCGACGGTGCTGAGCTTGCCGGACCCGAGCTCGACGAACAACGAGGTGGGGCCGGGGGTGCTGAAGGTGTGCTTCATGGTGCTGCTCCTTCCGAGAGCGCTTAGACCCAGCCGGTCATCCGCTTGGCGCCGCGGCTCTTGCCGCCGGCCCCGAAGCCGTCGAGCGGCAGGCTGGAGAGGTCGATGTCGATGTTGATGGC
>JBJMIP010000438.1:0-11920 GCA_045806825.1 Marmoricola sp. | reverse complement strand
CGCGCCCCAGACCGCCATCGCCTTGCCGCGCTCGGCGGCCGGGAAGATCCGGGTGATGATCGCCATCGTCTGCGGCGTGATCATCGAGGCGCCGAGGCCCTGGACGATGCGCGCGACGATCAGCATCGTGATGCCACCGGCCAACCCGCACCACAGCGACGAGAGCGTGAACACGGCGAGGCCGGCCAGGTAGAGGTTCTTCGACCCGTAGCGATCTCCGAGGCGCCCCATGATCAGCACCGGCACGGCGTACGCGAGCATGTAGGCACTGGAGACCCACAGGGTCTCCTTCACGCTGGCGTCCAGCTTGTCGATGATCGTCGGGGTGGCCACCGTGACGATGGTCAGGTCGACCAGGATCATGAAGAATCCGAGCACGAGCGAGAAGAGCGCGGGCCAGGGGCGGATGTCGTCGGGGAGCTGAGAAGGCTGTGCCGAGGAGCTCGTCGTCTGGGTCACGGATCTACTCAACACCCGACAGGGGACAATTACTCCATGAGTTTCGACGATCTGATGGCCGGACCGCCCGCGACCCGCCTGCCCGAGGACCCGGCCGCGGCCGCTCTCGCTGCCGGTGACGAGCCTCGCGCCGTGGTCACCGCGCACCCCGAGTCCCCGCTCGCCTGGGCCGTGCTGGCCGAGCAGGCGCTCGCCGGAGGCTCCGACGACGTCGTCGCGTACGCGTTCGCGCGGGTCGGCTACCACCGCAGCCTGGACCAGCTGCGGCGCAACGGCTGGAAGGGCCACGGGCCGGTGCCCTGGGACCACGTGCCGAACCGTGGCTTCCTGCGCGCACTCGCCGCGCTCGCGACCGCGGCCGGTCGGATCGGGGAGACGCCGGAGCAGCAGCGCTGCGCGGACTTCCTGCGCGACTCCAGCGCCGAGGGGTACGCAGCTCTCCTGGGCTAGGCATTCCGAGCCATGTACGCCAGACGTGTTCTCGGTGATGCTGGCGCCATGGTGGAGTACACACTCGCGGTGAGCGAGGCCGAGGTCGCGCGTTACCGGCTCATGGCGCACCGGGCCCTCGCGGTCGAGGCGCGTCAGCTGGCCCTTGCCGGCGTCGTGCCGGGAGCCGCGGTCGCCGACGTCGGCTGCGGCCCGGCCGCGATGAGTGTCGAGCTGGCGCGGATGGTCGGGCCGACCGGCAGCGTGCAGGCCGTGGAGCGTGACGACTCCGCGATCGCCGCCGCGCGCCAGGTGATCGGCGAGTCCGGGCTGACCAACGTCGAGCTGCGTCAGGGATCCGCAGCGGCTACCGGCGTCGAGCCGGGGTCGGTCGACGTCGCGATGATGCGCCACGTGCTCGCCCACAACGGCGGTGACGAGCAGGAGATCGTCGACCACCTCGCGACGCTCGTGCGACCGGGCGGCGCGGTGTACCTGGTCGACGTCGACCTCACCGGCGTGCGGACCCTCGACGGGGACCCGGGGCTGGAGGGGCTCACCGCTCGCTACGCGCAGTTCCACGCGTCGCGCGGCAACGATCCGATGGTCGGCCTGCGTCTCGGGAAGCTGCTCGGCCAGGCGGGGCTGGAGGTCGAGGACTTCACCGGCTCCTACAACATCATCGAGATGCCCGTCGGCGTCCGGCCGCCGTCGTGGGCGGCCCGCGACGCGATGCTGGCCTCGGGTTCGGCGAGCGAGGCCGAGATCGGCCGCTGGGGTGAGGCCTTCGACCGGCTCGACGCCGCCCCGGTTCGACCGACCCTCTTCGCGCCGCTCTTCGTCGGGATCGGCCGCAAGCCTTAGTCGGCGACCAGCAGCGAGTACGCCGCCGGCTCGAGGTGCCAGGACCGGCGTCGTTCCGGTCCGGTGATCTCGCCGTCGGCGCTGATCCAGAAGTCCTGGCCGCTCACGGAGACCTGCTTGCCGCGCAGGGACAGGACGTCCGAACGCTCCGGGTGCTTGCCACGCACGACGTCGACCACGTAGCCGATCCGGGCCAGCGGGTCGGTCGCGAAGGAGACGACCACGTCCAGCAGGCCGTCGCTCGGGTCGGCGTCCGGGGTGATCTCGGCGCCGCCACCGACGCTGGTGCCGTTCCCGACCGCGACCATCAGCACCTGACGGTCGACGTCGGCGACGGTTGCGCCGTCGACCTCGATGTGCAGCCGCACCGTCGGCGGCCGGACCGCGGCCATCGCGACCCCGAGCGGGTAGCCGACCAGCCCGAGCCCGAAGCGACCGAGCCGCTCCTTCAGACCGGCACCGTGCCGGCTCGCGAGTGCGCTGGTGCCGAGGTGGACGTTGTTGACCACGACCTCCCCGAGCTCGTCGACGATCAGGTCCATCGGGCGCGGCGTCGAGGCCAGCAGCGCCCGGGCCGCCTCGGCCGCGTCCAGCGGGATGCCGACCGCGCGGGCGAAGTCGTTGCCGGTGCCCAGCGGTAGCAGCCCGAGGGTCTTGCCCGCCAGGTCATTGCGCCGGTGCAGGGTCGCGACCACCGCGTGCAGGCTGCCGTCGCCGCCCGCGACCACGATCGGGCGGCTCCCCGCGCGGTGCAGCACGCCGTCGAGCTCGCCGGGGTTGCTGGTCTCGCAGACCTCGACCGAGGCCTGGTCCTGGAGCACCTCCAGGGCAGCGCCGAGGGCGTCGGCGTTGCCAGCGTCGGCGTGCGTGATGAGCAGGAGGGGATCCACGTCGGACAACTTAGCCGCTGTCCGCGACTCAGGGACGGGAGCCCGTTTCTGGTAGCGTGTGGTCGCAAGAGCCCCGTGCTGTTGCACGTCGGGTTCTTACTTTTTTTCGCTGAAAGGGTGATGACATGCCCGCAATCGTCGTGCTCGGAGCCCAGTGGGGTGACGAGGGCAAGGGGAAGGCAACCGACCTCCTCGCGACCAGCCAGCCGATCGACTACGTGGTCCGCACCAGCGGTGGTCACAACGCCGGACACACGATCGTCGTCAACGGCGAGAAGTACGCCACCCACCTGCTGCCGAGCGGCATCCTGACCCCCGGTGCGACCTCGGTGATCGCCAACGGCGTCGTCGTCTCTCCCGAAGCGCTCTTCCGCGAGCTCGACGGTCTGATCGAGCGCGGCGTCGACGTGGCCCAGCTGGTCGTGAGCAGCAACGCGCACGTGATCGCGTCCTACCACGTGGCGGTCGACAAGGTCAGCGAGCGTTTCCTCGGCAAGAACCAGATCGGCACCACCGGGCGCGGCATCGGCCCGGCGTACGGCGACAAGGTGAACCGCGTCGGGATCCGGGTCGCCGACCTGTTCGACGAGAAGATCCTGCGCCAGAAGGTCGAGGCGGCACTCGAGGTCCGCAACCAGGTGCTGGCCAAGGTCTACAACCGGCGCGCGATCGACGTCGACACCGTCGTCGAGGAGCTGCTCGTCTACACCGACCGGCTGCGGCCGATGGTGGCCGACACCAGCCTGCTGCTGAACAAGGCGCTCGACGAGGGCAAGACCGTGCTCTTCGAGGGCGCCCAGGCCACCATGCTCGACGTCGACCACGGCACCTACCCGTTCGTCACCTCGAGCAGCCCGGTCGCGGGCGGCGTCTGCACCGGTGCCGGCATCGGCCCGACCCGCATCGACCGGGTGATCGGCGTGATCAAGGCGTACTCGACCCGGGTCGGCTCGGGTCCGTTCCCGACCGAGCTGTTCGACGAGGACGGCGTCAACCTGCAGCGCATCGGCGGCGAGATCGGTGTCTCCACCGGCCGCACCCGCCGCTGCGGTTGGTATGACGCCGTCGTGGCCCGGTACGCCGCCCGCGTGAACGGCCTCACCGAGTTCTACCTGACCAAGCTCGACGTGCTCGACAGCTGGGAGCGGATCCCGGTCTGCGTCGCCTACGACGTCGACGGGGTGCGGCACACCGAGATGCCGATGACCCAGACCGAGTACCACCACGCCACTCCGGTCTACGAGTACTTCGACGGCTGGGGCACCGACATCTCCGGCTGCCGCAACTTCGACGACCTGCCGAAGAACGCGCAGATCTACGTGAAGGCGCTCGAGGAGATGTCCGGGGCCCCGTTCTGGGCCGTCGGCGTCGGCCCGGGGCGCGAGCAGACGGTCGTCGTCAACGAGCGCTGACCTTCCCGTCGTACGGTTCGGCGCCCTAGGCTCCGGGCCATGACGGTGGAACCGGAAGACGCGATCGACCAGATCAACGCCGTGTTCGGCAAGCACCCGGGGCACCGCGCGCTGCACGCGAAGGGCGCCTTCTACCAGGGCACGTTCACCGCGACCCCAGCCGCCGCGCAGCTGAGCAAGGCACTGCACCTGCAGGGCGACCCGGTCCCGGTCCGCGTGCGTTGGTCCAACGGTGGCGGCAACCCGACCGTGCCCGACACCGCGACCGACGTCCGCGGGATGGCCGTGTCCTTCCGGCTTCCCGACGGCACCGCGACCGACCTGCTCGGACAGACCTCGCCCGAGTTCCCGCTGCGCACGGTCGAGGAGTTCCTCGCGCTGGTGCGCGCCGCCGCGAAGCCGTACAAGATCCCGGTCTTCCTGGCCCGGCACCCGCACACCTTCGGCGCCTTCGTGGCCAACGCGAAGGCGAAGGCGATCGTGCCACCGTTCTCCTACGCCGAGGTCGTCTACTACCCGGTGCACGCCTACTCCTGGACCGCGGCGGACGGGACGCAGAGCTGGGTCCGCTACCGGCTGACCCCGCAGGCCGGTGAACGACCGGCCGGTGAGTTCAAGGGCCGGGACCGGCTGCGCGAGGAGATCATCGCGCGGCTCGCGGCCGGGCCGGTCCGCTACACCCTCGAGGTGCAGGTCGCCGGACCGGGCGACGACCCGGACGACCCGACCAAGAGCTGGGCACGCGAGTTCTTCGACGCCGGCACCCTGGAGATCACCGGCCCGGACCCGGAGCGCGAGCAGAACGGCGAGATCGTGGTCTTCGACCCGACCCGCGTCGTGGACGGCATCGGTCTGTCCGCGGACCCGATCCTGCTCTACCGGGCAGGTGCCTACACGGCATCGGTCTCCCGCCGCGTCTGAAGCGCCCGCGACGTATATGCGTTTGTATATACTGGCGACATGAGCACGACGACCCGGTTGTTCAAGAGCAACACGACGCAGGCGGTCCGCCTCCCCAAGGACGTCGCGTTTCCCGAGGGCGTCACCGAGGTCGAGATCCGTGTGGTCGGGGACGCGCGGCTCATCCTTCCCAAGGGGCGCGGCATGGCGCACTGGTTGAAGTACGGGCGGCGGTTCCCCGACTTCCCCGAGCGTGAGCAGCCGCCGATGCAGGAGCGCTCGTGGCTGGACTGACCCATCTGGTCGACTCCGACGTGGTCATCCGCGCGCTCCGGGGACCGGGTCCGGAGCTGACGACGAAGCTGCTGGAGAACGACGGGCGGATCGCCCTGTCGTCGATCAGCGTCGCCGAGCTGACCTACGGCGCCCTGCGCTCGGATCGCCGCGACGAGGCGCTGGACGCTGTCGAGGACTTCCTCGACAGCGTGGTCGTCCTCGACATCGACGGACGGGCCGGGCGCGTCGCTGGAGCCGTCCGGGCTGAGCTGGCTGCCCGCGGCACGCCGATCGGCCCGTACGACGTCCTGATCGCCGGCCAGGCGCGAGCCGAGGGCCTCGTGCTCGCCACCGGCAACACCCGCGAGTTCGAGCGGGTCACCGATCTGCGGGTCGAGCTCTGGCGCTAGGGGTCACGCCCGTCGGAACAGCGCGGTGAACAGGTCGCTGGCCGTCTCCACCAGCTCGGCCGGGCTCTGCCGCACGTCGCCGTTGAGCCACGCGCTGATCAGCTCCGCGAACCCGGCGATGTAGACGACGCCGAAGAGACGGGCGCGCTCGGCGGGCCAGGTCCGATCGCCGTACAGCTCGTCGGCCTCGCGGGCGACGAACTCGGCGAAGACGGCGATCAGCTCGTTGCGACGGGCGTGCAGGCCCGATCCCGCACCCGGCTGGGCGACGGCGACCTTGCCCTTGGCCGGCTCGGCGACGACGAGGTCCACGAACGTCTGCATCACCGCGTGCACGCGCTGCTCCGGCGTGCCGGGGGTGTTCTCCACGACGCGGGCCGCGAGCTCGAGGATCTCCTGGCACACGTGGTCGAACGCCGCCACCACGGCCTCGTCCAAATTGGTGAAGCTCTCGTAGAAGTAGCGCTCGGTCAGGCCGGCGCCGGCGCACACGGCCGTCATGGTGGCGCGGGCCTCACCGTGCTCGGCGAGGACGGCGATGGTCGAGGCGACCAACCGCTCGCGTCGTTCGGCGGCGCGCTCGGCTCCGGTCTTGCCGCCGTAGCTGCGCGCGGCGCGCGCGGTCGGGGAGCCCATCGGGACACCTTGACGGATCCGGGGCGTCCCGGCAAACTGACAGAGATGTCTGTCAGATACGCGCAGCCAGCTGCTTCGGCCGCCCCGCGCCGTCGGGGCATCCCGCTGATCGGCGGCACCACCGCCTACATCCGGGACCCGCTCGCCTTCATGCGCGACCAGTTCGAGCGGTTCGGGCCGGTCTCCGAGATGGACTTCGTCGGTGAGCGTTGGACCGTGCTGCTCGGCGCGGACGCGTGCGCAGAGGCGCTCCGCAATCCCCAGAAGGCCTTCGCCAACGGTCCCGGGTGGGGCAGGCTCGTCGGGCCGTTCTTCGACCGCGGACTGATGTTGCTCGACTTCGAGGAGCACCACCAGCACCGGCGACTACTGCAGGAGGCGTTCACCCGGCCTCGGTTGGAGGCCTACGTCGCCGCACTCGGCCCCGCTGTCGCCCGGGGCGTGCAGGCGTTGCCGACCGGGGAGCTCAAGGCCTACCCGGCTCTGAAGGACCTCACCCTCGATCTGGCGACCCAGGTGTTCATGGGCGGAACCGAGCTGGCCGGTCCGGGCGAGCTCAGCCGGGTGAACACCGCCTTCATCGACTGTGTCCAGGCAGCGACCGCGATCGTCCGGCTTCCGGTCCCGGGCACCCGGTGGGGCCGCGCCCTGCGCGGCCGGAAGGTGCTCGAGGAGTTTCTCGCCCGGCACCTGCCGGCCCGACGGGCCGGGAGCGGGGACGACCTGTTCTCCGCGCTGTGCCACCTCTCGGTCGACGGGGAGCAGTTCACCGACCAGGACGTGGTGAACCACATGATCTTCCTGCTAATGGCGGCCCACGACACCTCGACGATCACGGTGTCCACGGCGATGCAGCACCTCGGTCAGCACCCCGCGTGGCAGCAGCGTCTTCGCGCCCAGGCCGCGGACCTGGGCCCGGAACCGACGCTGGCCGAGCTCGACGGGCTCACCGACTTCGACCTGGTCATCAAGGAGAGCCTGCGGCTCCTTCCGCCGGTGCCGGTGCTGGCGCGGCGTACGGTCAAGGAGACCGAGGTGCTCGGCGTCCGGATCCCGGCCGGCCGGCTGACCGCGGTGATGGTCCACCTGCAGCACCACCAGCCCGAGCACTGGTCCGCTCCCGAGCTCTTCGACCCCGAGCGCTTCGCCGAGCCGCGCCGCGAGGACAAGAACCACCGGCACTCCTGGGAGCCCTTCGGCGGCGGGGTGCACAAGTGCCTGGGCATGTTCTTCGCCGGCGCCGAGGTGAAGCTGCTCCTGCACCACCTGCTGCGCAGCTTCGACTGGACGGTCCCCGAGGACTACCGACCGGCGCTGAGCTACCGGTCGCTGCCGTTCCCCAAGGACGGCCAGCCCGTGCAGCTACGTCCGCGCTGAGCCGCAGGCGAGGCCCCGGGGCGTCGCGCCACTAGGATTACCCCAGTGAAGACCCTCGTGATCGGCACCGGCGGCCGCGAGCACGCGCTGGCGCTGGCCCTCTCCCGCGACCCTGGCGTCACCGAGGTGCACGCCGCGCCCGGCAACCCGGGGATCGCTGCCTTCGCGCCGGTGCACGACGTCGACCCCCTGGACCCCGAGGCCGTGGCCGCGCTCGCCGAACGACTCGGCGCCGACCTGGTCGTCGTCGGGCCCGAGGCGCCGCTCGTCGCCGGGGTCGCCGACGCCGTCCGCGCCCGGGGCATCTCCTGCTTCGGACCCTCCCGTGACGCCGCCCAGCTGGAGGGTTCCAAGGCCTTCGCCAAGGACGTGATGGCCGGCGCCGAGGTGCCCACCGCACTGGCGCACGTGTGCACGACCCAGGCCGAGGTCGAGGCGGCGCTGGACGCCTTCGGGGCCCCGTACGTCGTCAAGGACGACGGCCTCGCCGCCGGAAAGGGTGTCGTGGTGACCGACGACCGGGCTGAGGCCCTGGCGCACGCGCTGGAGTGCGAGCGGGTCGTCATCGAGGAGTACCTCGACGGCCCCGAGGTGAGTCTGTTCGCGATCACCGACGGCACCACGGTCTACCCGCTGCAGCCGGCCCAGGACTTCAAGCGGATCTTCGACGGCGACCGCGGCCCGAACACCGGCGGCATGGGCGCCTACACGCCGCTGCCGTGGGCGCCCGCCGGTCTGGTCGAGGAGGTCCTCGAGCGGGTGCTGCAACCGACCGTCGACGAGATGGCCCGGCGTGGCACCACCTTCTCCGGCCTGCTCTACGCCGGCCTGGCGCTGACCAGCCGCGGCGTGAAGGTCATCGAGTTCAACGCCCGCTTCGGTGACCCGGAGACCCAGCCGCTGATGGCCCTGCTCGACTCGCCCCTCGGCGCGCTGCTGAAGGCCGCGGCCGACGGCGTGCTGCACGAGGTCGCCCCACCGCGGTGGAAGTCCGGCTCGGCCGTGGCCGTGGTGATGGCGAGCGCCGGCTACCCGGAGTCGGCGAGCAGGGGTGACGTGATCACCGGCACCAGCACCGCAGGGTGCGACGTCATCCACGCCGGCACCGCCCTGGTCGGCGACGACCTGGTCACCGCCGGCGGCCGCGTGCTCGCCGTCACCGCCGTGGGCGAGAACCTGACTGTGGCGCGCGATGCCGCCTACCGCGGTGTCGCAGCGATCAGCTTCGACGGCGCCCAGTACCGCACCGACATCGCCGCTGCTGCGGCACAGGAGTCCGCATGAGCACCGTCCCGAACGTCCTCGCCACCCGGTACGCGGGGGCCGACCTCGCGGCGATCTGGTCGCCGGAGCACAAGATCGTGCTCGAGCGCCAGCTCTGGATCGCCGTCCTGAAGGCTCAGAAGGACCTCGGCATCGACGTTCCCGACGGCGTCGTCGAGGCCTACGAGGCCGTCGTCGACCAGGTCGACCTCGCCTCGATCGCCGCCCGCGAACGGATCACCCGCCACGACGTGAAGGCCCGGATCGAGGAGTTCTCGGCGCTGGCCGGGCACGAGCACATCCACAAGGGCATGACCTCGCGCGACCTGACCGAGAACGTCGAGCAGCTGCAGATCATGGCCTCGCTCGCCCTGGTCCGCCAACGGGTCGTCGCTAGCCTGGCCCGGCTCGCGCGACTCGCGACCGAGCACGAGACGCTGGTGATGGCCGGACGTTCGCACAACGTCGCGGCGCAGGCGACCACGCTCGGCAAGCGGTTCGCGACGATCGCCGACGAGATGCTGGTGGCCCTGGCCCGGCTCGACGAGCTCACCGCGCGCTACCCGTTGCGCGGCATCAAGGGCCCGATGGGTACCGCCCAGGACATGCTCGACCTGCTCGACGGTGACGAGGCCAAGCTCGCCGACCTCGAGCAGCGGGTCGCGGCGCACCTCGGCTTCGAGAACGTGCTCACCAGCGTCGGTCAGGTCTACCCGCGCTCGCTCGACTTCGACGTCGTCTCCGCCCTGGTGCAGATCGTGGCCGGCCCGTCGAACCTGGCGACCACGATCCGGTTGATGGCCGGCATCGAGCTGGTCACCGAGGGCTTCAAGGAGGGCCAGGTCGGCTCGTCCGCGATGCCGCACAAGATGAACACCCGATCCTGCGAGCGCGTCAACGGCCTCGCGGTGATCCTGCGCGGCCAGCTCTCGATGGTCGGCGAGCTCGCCGGCGACCAGTGGAACGAGGGCGACGTCTCGTGCTCGGTGGTCCGCCGGGTCGCGCTGCCGGACGCGTTCTTCGCGACCGACGGGCTGTTCCAGACGTTCCTCACCGTGCTCGACGAGTTCGGTGCCTTCCCGGCCGTGATCCAGCGCGAGCTCGACCGCTACCTGCCGTTCCTCACCTCGACCAAGGTGCTGATGACGGCGGTCCGCAACGGCGTCGGCCGTGAAGAGGCGCACGAGGCGATCAAGGAGCACGCCGTCGGCGTCGCCCTGGAGATGCGCAAGGGGTTGGCCACCAACGACCTGTTCGACCGGCTCGCTGCCGACGCTCGCCTGGGCCTGACCCGCGACCAGATCGCGGCGCTGGTCGCCGACCCGATCGAGTTCACCGGCGCCGCGGTGGCCCAGGTGCAGGCCGTCGTCCGCCAGGTCGAGAAGGTCGTCGCCGCTGACCCCGCTGCCGGGGCGTACGCGCCGGGAGCGATCCTCTAGGTCCTACTCCAGGACGTCAGCGTCGGAGCTGAGCGCCAGGTAGTCGGCGACCCGGTCCTTGCGCAGGGCATCCCAGAGGGCCTGGTCCTTGGTCGGGTCGAGCAGTACGACGTCGTCCTTGCCGACCTTCCCGTTCGGCTTGTCCGCGACCGGGACCGTCAGGAACGTCGTGTTGGTCGTGCGCAGCTTCCGCATCGACCAGAGCTGACCGATCATCCCGGGGTAGCCGAATCCCTTCTCCAGGGTGAGGTTGCCGGCACCGGAGCGCAGGATCTTGTTCAACCGGAACGGGTTGGTCAGCTTGCCGCCGTCCACCGCGCCGCGCATCAGGGCGCGCATCACGCCCTGCTGGCGCTCGACCCGGTCGAGGTCCTGGCGCGGCAGGCACGGCTGCAGGGCCATGTAGTCCAGCGCCTGCTGCCCGTCGATGCGACGCAGTCCCGGCGGGATGCCGCAGGCCTCGCTCGGTACGTCGACGACGATGCCGTCGACCTCGTCGGTGATCTCGCGCAGGCCGTTGAGATCCATCACCGCGACGTGGTCGAGCCGGACGCCGGTGTAGGACTCGATCGTCTTCACGTAGAGCTTCTCGCCGCCGGTGTCGTAGGCCTGGCCGAGCCGGCCCTCGCCGTGCCCCGGGATCGGCAGCAGGGCGCGCCCGGGGATGGAGATCACGAACATGGCCCGGTTGTCCCGGGTCAGGTGCAGCAGCATCACCAGGTCGCTGCGGTGCAGGGCGGCCTGCCAGCTCTCGCCGTACTGGGCCGCGTCCGGTTCGCTCGGGTTGCTGCCGACCAGCAGCATCGTCGTGCCCGGGGTGTTCAGACCGGCCTGACCGGCCGTGGCCGGCATCCGGTCCAGGCCGCCGAAGGTCCACTGGAACCAGAACCCAGCCAGGACCAGGAACGTCGCGAGCAGCACGCCGGCGACCCGCAACCAGCGGCGGTGCCGACGCTGCTTGCGGACCTTCTCCTTGTGGCGTTCCTTGCGCTGGTGGCGCCGGTCGCGCTCCTCCTCGGTCAGCTGCGGCTCGTCGAGCCAGGCGAGGTCGGCGTCGCTGATCAGCGCGACCTGCGGCGGTGGCTCCGGCAGCTCGTCGGCGACCGAAGAGGACGGGTCCGGCGCCGGGACAGGCGTCGGTTCCGACGCTGGGGTCGGGACAGCCTCGTCCGGCTCCTGCGGCGGATCCTGCGTCACGGCGAGTGCCCCCCGTGGGCGTCCAAGGTGGTCAGTACGTTCCGCGAAACCCTACGGCCCCGGGCCCCCGGCAGTCCGAATTGGGTGCCCGTGCGTTGCGCCACCTAATGTGACGCCATGATCCTCGCTACGCTCGCCAACCTCGCTTCGCCTCCTCGTCCTCGAGCAAGCTCGGGAGCTCGGAGGCTCGCGCTGTGAGTCTCGACGATCTCCGTGCCCGCGTGGCTGCAGTGCTTCCCGGCATCCGGCGCGACCTCGAGGACCTGGTCCGGATCCAGTCCGTCAGTGCCGACCCGTCCCGTGCCGGCGAGGTCGAGCGCAGCGCCCAGGCGGTGCTGGCGCTCTTCGAGGCCGAAGGCTTCGAGGCG
>JBJMIP010000437.1:0-11179 GCA_045806825.1 Marmoricola sp. | reverse complement strand
CGCCGTACGCCGCCACCGCCTGCTTCGAGGTCACCGTGACCGGCTCGTAGGGGTGCTCGCCGAGCTCCGAGCCGGAGATCACCGGAGTCCACTCGTCGAGCAGGCCCACCAGGCTGCGCAGCAGCCGGGTCTTGCCCTGACCGCGCTCGCCCAGCAGGACGATGTCGTGGCCGGCGAGCAGCGCCCGCTCGACCTGCGGGATCACCGTGGACTCGAAGCCGTGCAGGCCCGGCCAGGGATCGCGCCCCTCGGCCAGCGCCGCGAGCAGATTCTCGCGAAGCTCCTCGCGCAGCGAGCGCTGCACGTGTCCGGATGCGCGCAGCGCGCCGAGGGTCGCGTGGACGGGGGGTGCCGCTTGGGCTGCGGAGTGCTGGGAAGTCACTCCTGAAGGCTACTCAGCCCACCTTGACCACGACGTAGTTCGAGAAACCGGTGCCGTTCACCGCGTCGCCGTCGACCTCGACGAACAGCCGCTTCCACCCCGTCGAGGCGAACGCGTGGGTCAGCCGGATGGTGCCGTCGGGGCGCACCCGGGTGGCGGCGACGTAGACCGGCTTCGGCTGCTCGACCAGCGCTCGGGGGATCTTGCCCATCCACACCCGGACCACGTTGCCGGCCTTGCTCGGGTAGGCCCGGCCGTACAGCGAGAGGCGCTGGCCCGTGCTCAACGTCGTGTCGGCGGCGCGCACGACCACCTTGCTGGCGATCGACTGGACCAGGGTGGAGGTGGAGCTGGCGGTGTACTGGTTGTCGCCCGCGAAGCGCCAGCGGTACGCGGTGCTGCGCACCAGCCGGACCTGCGCAGCGGCGCGCCCGTCCTCGTCGGTGGTCACGGTCGCCACCGGGGTGAACGGCGCGCCGGATCCCACGGTGCGGGTCAGCAGCGTGGCCGACCTGCCGGCGATCGCAGCGGTGTCGGAGGACAGGTACGCGGCCAGCTCGACGGTGTCGCCGGCGACGGGCGGGTCGAGGTCGGAGACGACCGTGACGTTCCAGTGCGACGGCGACGCGGCCGCCTGGGCCGGGGCACAGACCCCGACGAGGGCGAGCACGATCCCTGCTGCAGCCACGTGGGCGAACCGTCGCATCGTTCCCTCTCCTGGCGATCACCGATCCTGCGCAACGGTAGCCTGCCGGGCATGTCGAGCCTGTCAGCGAAACACGAGTGCCCGTGCGGTTCCGGGAGCCCGTACGACGCCTGCTGCGGACCGCTGATCCGCAACGAGCGCCAGGCCGACGGGGTCGAGCAGCTGATGCGCTCGCGCTACACGGCGTACGTGGTCCGCGCGGACGACCACCTCTTCCGGACCTGGCACCCGCGCACCCGGCCCGAGGAGGTGTCCCCCGAACCCGGGCTCGAGTGGACCGGCCTGGAGGTCCTCGACGTCGAGGAGCCCGGTGACGGGACCGGGGTCGTCCAGTTCCGCGCGCACTGGCTGTGGCAGGGCAAGCGCGGCCTGCTGCACGAGCGCAGCACCTTCGAGCTGCGCGGCGGTCGCTGGCTCTACGTCGACGGCACCCCGCCCACCTGACCGTCGGCCCGGCTCAGCCCTGGCAGGTCTTCTTGATGTAGTCGTTGAGGGCCATCAGGTTCTTGCGCTCGTCCGCGTCGAGCTTCTTCGACTTCTTGATGAAGTCCTGCCCGTCCTTGGCGTCGAGCACCCGGTTGATCAGCTGCACGAAGCCGTCCCGGGCACGCTTGGGAGTGTTCGACGGCGTGCCGATGTCCTGGAGCTTCTTGGCCGAGGAGATGCCCTGCTTGAAGGTCGTGGAGGCGGAGAACTTCTCCCCGGCACTGCAGAAGTCCTTCACCGAGGCCGTCGTGGGGACGTCCCGGCAACCGCTCAGCCCGAGGGCGAGGGCCGCGGTCAGCAGCACCGTCGCGGCGCGGGTGGCTCGCGGTCTCATGGGCACCGCCGTCATCGGTCTCCTCCGTCGCGCGGACCAGGGCAGGCCCGCGACCCGGGTCACCGTATCGGAAGGATCGGGTTGATCAGGGCCAGCACCACGCCGACCAGTGACGCGACCGTGTTGACCAGGCCGTCGCCGCCCCCGTTGGGGCCGCCGATCGGTCCCGGGATGACTGGCGCCCAGCTGTTCACGACCGCGTTGGGCACGTACCCGTGGCGGACCCGCTGCGGGTGGTCGCCGACCGGCAGGAAGGCGCGCTCGGCCCCGGTGGCGAAGTCGATCACCGCGACGGCGTCGGAGTCGCTCAGCGAGATCCAGCAGGTGTCGTCCAGCCCCTCGGTGGTCCAGTACGGCTTGAGGTAGTCGTGACCGGTGGTGGTCTTGTCGAGGATCCGGTAGGTCCCGGTGGCGCGGTCCACCAGCGCCGCGTAGTCGTCCATCGTCCCGGCCGCGCACAGGGTCGTGCCGGCGGAGTTGATCGACAGGCCGTGGTGCGCCGAGTCGTTGACGTAGTCCTCCTTCGGCATGTCCGGGACCCGGTTCGGCAGGTTGATCAGCCGGGTGACGGCGCCGACCCGCGGCTCGGCGATACCGCCGGCGGTGTAGGTCACCGCGCCGTCGATGTCGGGCGCCTGGGTGTCGAACTCGACGATGCCGTGGAAGTAGGAGACCTGGAAGTAGATGAACCGGCCACCCGGTGCGACCGCCATCGGCCGCACCGCGGCACTCATCCCCTCGTGACCGGCCTCGGCGAGCTCCTTGCCCATGTCCCAGCGGTACTTGATCGAGAAGTCGCTGTTGTTGACGATCTGGTACCAGCGGTCGCCCTTGAGCGCGTCGTGCAGCGGGCCGATCTTCACCGGGCCGACGGACTGGGCGTCGCCCGGGGTGTACACCTTGCCGATCGAGGCGTGGTAGATCAGCGAGCCGTCCGGGGAGTAGTTGTTCTCGTGCGGCGTCTCGCCGGACGGGAACGTCCGCAACCGGTCACCCATCTTGATCTGCTGGGACCCCACCGTCTCGTCGACCATGGAGTACTCGATGACCTGGTTCTTGGTCGAGTCCGAGACCAGCAGCCGCCGACCGTCCGGCGACAGGCCCATGTGGTCGGTGCGGTACCCGTCCATCTGCTGCTCGCGCACGATGCTGCTCGGGTCCCCGGCAGCAGCCTTGGCGAGGTCGATCCAGACGACGTCGGCGAAGCTCGGACGCGAGACCGCGACGTACTTGCCGTTGTTGGTGGTGAACATGTCGTCGACGTACTGGTCGTGGCCCTCACCCGGTCCCTGCTGGATCAGGTAGTAGTACGCCAGCCGGTCGGGGCTCTTCTGGATGTCGGCGATCTCCTGGTCCTTGTCCGGGACGAAGTTGACGCCGGTCCTGAGCAGCTTCAGGGAGTGCGCGTCGACGATGCTGGCGGTGCCGGCCCAGTTGTTGCCGACCAGCATCACGTCACGCAGGTCCGGCGGGGTCGCGGCGGAGGCCTTCGTCCGGTGCAGGTCGACGTCGCTGAGGAGCAGGGCGGCGAGGACGGCGAGCAGGGAGACGGCAGCGGTACGGCGCATGCCCCCTCAACGAGCCGGTCAGCCGGTGGTCACGGCGATGCGCCGGCGTCGGAACACGTAGCGCCGGACCTCGGTGATCTCGAAGAGAACGACCATCGCGACCAGTGCCGCGAATCCCCGCAGCGCCATCCCGACCTTCGGGGCGGCAACCTGGGGCGTGACCAGCGGCGACTGCGGCCCGGCCACCTCGGTAACGGCCCGCGGCGGCGGCTTCGTGCTGGGGACCGAAGGTTTGTGGGTGGTCTTCGGGACGCCTGCCGGATGTTTCGTGGCACGGGCCTGGTCGGCCTTGCGCGCCTTCTCGACCGCTTTCGGGTCGCTCGGCCTGGGCAGCGTCGAACCGCCCACCCCCGGCGTGATCACGTACGCCGGACCGGTGGCCGTCGGCGTGGGGATCGGCGGCGGGACGACAGCCGGCGTCGGCGTCGGGTCGTCCGCGGTCGCCGGCAACGTGCCCGCGCCGAGGACGACCAACGCGAGCACGACTCCGAGAAGAGCGCGCCGGATCACCCGACCACGATAACCGCCGGGGCGGGTGAGGCTCAGCGGGCGACGATCACCGAGGAGCCGTGCCCGAAGAGACCCTGGTTGGCGGTGATGCCGACCCGGGCGCCCTCGACCTGCCGGCCCTCGGCCTGGCCGCGCAGCTGCCAGGTGAGCTCGCAGACCTGGGCGAGCGCCTGCGCCGGGACGGCCTCGCCGAAGCAGGCGAGACCTCCGGAGGGGTTGACCGGGATCCGGCCGCCGATGGTGGTGTCGCCGCTGCGCAGCAGCTGCTCGGCCTCTCCGCGCTTGCACAGCGAGAGGTCCTCGATCCAGTCCAGCTCGAGCGCGGTCGAAAGGTCGTAGACCTCGGCCACGTCGACGTCCTCGGGCCCGATGCCCGCCTCCTCGTAGGCGGCATCGCCGATCGACTCCTTGAACGTCCGCTCCGGGATCCCGGCGACGGCCGAGGAGTCGGTCGACATCAGCGGCATGTCGATGACGGTGTTCGGGAAGGTCGGGGTGACCGTGCTGATCGCCTTGATCTTCACCAGCCGCTGGTCGGGCCCCGTACCAAGACCGTGCTTGGCGGCGTACTCGACGCTGCAGAGCACCACCGCGGCCGCACCGTCGGAGGTCGCGCAGATGTCGAGCAGGTGCAGCGGGTCGGCGACGATCGCGGAGCTGAGCACGTCCTGCGCTGCCACCTCCTTGCGGTAGCGGGCGTTGGGGTTGCTCAGGCCGTGCTTGGCGTTCTTGACCTTCACCTGGGCGAAGTCCTCGCTGGTGGCGCCGTACAGGTCCATCCGGCGGCGGGCGTAGAGCGCGAAGTAGCCGGGGTTGGTCATGCCGAGCAGTCGGAAGCGCAGCCAGTCCGGGTCGTCCCAGCGCTCGCCCGCGTTCGGGGCGAGGAAGCCTTTCGGGGTGGTGTCCGCGCCCACGACCAGCGCGACCTCGGACATCCCGGCCAGGATCCGTGCGCGAGCGGTGTCGAGCGCCTGGGCGCCGGTCGCGCAGGCGGCGTAGCTGGTCGCGACCCGGGCGCCGTTCCAGCCGAGGGCCTGGGCGAAGGTCGCGCCGGCGACGTAACCGCCGTAGCCGTTGCGGACCGTCTCGCCGCCCACGATCAGGTCGACGTCGGCCCACGCGACCCCGGCATCGGCCAGGGCGGCCCGGGCGGCGACGACGCCGTACTCGACGAAGTTCTTGCCCCACTTGCCCCAGGGGTGCATGCCCACGCCGGCGATGGCGACATCGTGCGACATCAGGCCTCCTTGGTTTCGACAGAGCCGGCCGCCGAGGTGGGGCGCCACTTCCAGATGGTGCGCTCGCCGGACTCGTCGACGTAGGAGGTCTCGACGACCAGCTCGACCTCGTCGCCGACCTTCACGTCGCCGACGCCGAACCCGTCGGCGAGCTGGCCCAGGATCACGAGTCCCTCGGGGATCTCGACCGCGGCCAGCGCGAACGGAACGTAGGGGTCGGTGGCCGGGACGTACGGCGCCGGCGGCTGGTACTGCGCATCGGTGTAGGACCAGATCCGGCCACGCCGGGACAGCTCGGTCTCCGCGAACTCCTCGCCGTTGCAGGCGGGGTTCTTGCAGAATCCGGCGGTCCTCGGGAAGAAGACGGTGCCGCAGCTGGTGCACTTCGAGCCGAGCAGCGCCGGCTCCGGCCCTGTGGTGAACCAGCCCTCGATGGCCGGTGACGTGGCGGTCATGCGCCCTCCGAAACTAGAACAGGTTCTTACTATCTCACGCGGTCACGGCGCCGTCACCCGCGTGTGCCAGAGTTCACGCGTGGAGGCGCTCGTCTGGGTCCTGGGGATCGCACTGGTGCTGGTCTCGGGCGCTCTCGCCCGGGCACTGTTCGAGCTCCGCTGCACCCGGCGCGAGCTGGCCGAGGCGAACCTGCGGGTGCCGCCTCCCCCGTCGCTGGGAGCCGGTCCGCAGCGGGCCGTGCTCACCGCCGGCACCGCGGTCCGCTCGGTGGTCGAGGCCGTCGCCCGCGTGCGCGAGCAGGGCGTCGGCGGGATGCTCGTCAGCACCCTGGAGGACTTCAACCGCTGGGCCGCCGACCAACGGGCCGCGATCGGCCGGGTCGCCGGCGAGGACGGCACCGTCACCATCTTCTTCTCCGACATCGAGAACTCCACCCTGCTCAACACCCAGCTGGGCGACGCCCGCTGGATCAAGGTGCTGAGCGCCCACGACCGGCTCGTCGAGACCTACGTCGAGAAGTACCGCGGCCTCATCGTGAAGAGCTTCGGCGACGGCCACATGGTCGTGTTCTCCACCCCGACCCTGGCGATCTCCGCGGCTCTCGACATCCAGCGCGCTCTCGGCGCCAACTGGAACCGCAGCCGGGAGCTGCGGCGCACCCCCATCCGGGTGCGGATCGGGCTGCACACCGGCACCGCGATCGAGCGGGACGGCGACTACTTCGGCCAGAACGTGGCGCTCGCGGCCCGGGTCGCCGGCCGGGCCGAGGGCGGCGAGATCCTGGCGACCGCCGAGATCGTCGAGGAGCTGGCCGAGGAGTTCGAGTTCGCACCGGCGGGCGCCGTCGAGCTCAAGGGCTTCGAGGGCGAGCAGGAGCTGTACCGCGTCGAGGACCAGCACCGGTGAGGCTCCGCCTCGGCCGACCTGACCTGGCGCGGTACGCCGACAGGTTCGACGTACCGGTCGCCGACGCGGGTCCCTCGGTGACGTTCCTCGGCGTCAGCAGCCTGCTGCTCGACGACGGCACGTCGGCGATCCTGACCGACGGCTTCTTCAGCCGTCCGGGGATGCTCACGGTGCTGGCCCGCAACCTGGCCCCGGACCACGCGCGCATCCGGGCCTGCCTCGCCAAGGCCGGGATCGACCGCCTGGACGCGGTGCTGCCGGTGCACGGGCACTTCGACCACGCCCTGGACTCCGCCGTCGTCGCCGAGCTGACCGGCGCCGTCCTGGTCGGCGGCACCTCGGTGGCCAACCTCGGCCGCGGGGCCGGCCTGCCCGGGGACCGGATCGCCACCCCGCTGCCGGGCACACCCACGCGGTTCGGGGCGTGGACGCTGACCCTGGTCGTCTCGGACCACTGCCCGCCCGACCGCTACCCCGGCGTGATCACCGAACCGGTCGTGCCACCGGCCAAGGTCGGCGCCTACCGCTGCGGCGAGGCCTGGTCGATCCTCCTCGCCCACGACTCCGGCCGGACCGCGCTGGTGCAGGGCAGCGCCGGCTACGTCGCCGGGGCGCTGACCGGGCACACCGCCGAGGTCGCCTACCTCGGCATCGGACAGCTCGGTCTCCAGCCCGAGGGCTACCTCGAGAACTACTGGGACGAAACCGTCGGCACGGTCGGCGCGCGCAGCGTCGTGCTCACCCACTGGGACGACTTCTTCGCGCCGTTGCCGATGACCGCCGCAGACCCCGGACTGCGGGCCCTCCCCTACGCCGGGGACGACCTCGACGTGACCATGCGGGTGCTCGGCCGGCTCGCGGAACGCGACGGCGTCACGCTGTCCTTCCCGACCGTGTGGCAGCGCGAGAACCCCTGGGGTCGGACCGGCTAGCGGACGAGCCAGCGACCGAGCAGGGTGCCGTCGTGCTCCAGCAGCAGCAGCGGCTCGAGGTCGAGGTCGACCGACTCGCCCATCACGATCCGCGGGTGCACCCCACCGATCACGCGCGGCACCCAGGTCAGGGTGAGCTCGTCCGCCGCCCCCGAGGCGAGCAGGTCGCGCAGCAGGCTGGGGCCGCCCTCGCTGAGCAGGTTGCGGAGCCCCCGATCGACCAGGTCCGCCTTGATGCCGGGGAGGTCGACCACCGTGTCGCCGGCCACCAGCACGTTGTCCTCACCGAGGAGCTCGCGAGCGGCGTCCAGGCCGGGCGAGGAGGCGCAGGTGGCGAGCAGGACCTTGCCCGGGGTCGCTTCCTGGAGCTGGACGGGAACCTGACCCTGGTGGGAGACCAGCACCAGCGGCACTGCCGCCTCGCGGTAACCCTCGGTCCGGGCGGTGCCCGCCCCGACCAGGACGGCGTCGCACTGCGCCCGCAGCGCGTGGAAGACGCGGGTGTCGGTGTCGTTGTTGATCGAGCCGCTCTTGCCGGACTCGCCGTTCGCGGCGCCGTCCAGGGTGCTGACCATGTTGACCCGCAGCCACGGCAGGCGCGGCGGCCGGTAGAGGTCCTCGAGGTCGTCCTGGGAGACCTCGCCGGTGCGACCGCCGGTGTCGATCAGGATGCGCACTCGTACCTCACCACCCAGTACTGCACGCCGTAGGGCGCATCGTCGTAGTCCACGTGGACGTCGGTGACCTCCCCGAGCGGGCCGAGGCCGACCAGCGCGTCCACGTCGGCCAGGAGCTCGGCGGCCAGGTCGACGTCGATCGCGCGCAGCGCATCGAGGTCGCCGGATGCCAACGCGGCACCGAGCTCCTCGTCGAAGCCCTCTGCGCGCTCGTCGAAGTGGCCCGGAGCCTTCTCGGTCCTCTTCGCCGACCCGTTCGCGACGAGGAGCAGACCGTCCTGGTCCTCCTCGAGCCAGGCCCGCGCCGCGCGCACGGCAGCGCGGAGCTCGGCCACCGGATCCTCGATCGAGGCGTACTCCGGCCGGAGTGCCGGTACCCCGGGAACGACGACGACCCTCACTGCAGCCCCCGGATCGCTCGTCGCGGCAGCCGTCGCCCGGCGATGGTGTTCACCATGTCCACGACCTGCCGGGTCTCGACGACCTCGTGCACCCGGTAGATCCGGGCGCCCGCGAGCGCGCTGATCGCCGTCGCCGCGAGCGTGCCGTTGAGCCGCTCGCCGACCGGGAGGTCGAGGCTCTCGCCGACGAAGTCCTTGTTGGACAGGGAGACCAGGACCGGCCAGCCGGTGGCGACCATCTCGTCGAGCCTGCGGGTGAGCTCCAGGGAGTGGAAGGTGTTCTTGCCGAAGTCGTGGGCCGGGTCGATGACGATGCTCTCCCGGGCGACGCCCGCCGCGAGCGCGCGCTCGGCGTAGGCGCTGGTGTCCGCGATCGCGCTCGCCACCACGTCGTCGTACTCGATCCGGAACGGCCGCGTCCGCGGGGTGACCCCACCGGTGTGCGTGCAGATGATCGCCGCGCCGAACTCGGCGGCGACGTCGACGAGTCCCGGATCGGCTCCGCCCCAGGCGTCATTGAGCACGTCCGCGCCGGCCTCGCAGACGGCTCGACCGACCTCGGCGCGCCAGGTGTCCACCGAGATCACCAGGTCCGGGAACTTGTCCCGCACCCGCGCGACGAAGGAGACGACCCGCTCCTTCTCCTCCACCGGCCCGATGAAGACACCGGGGGCCGCCTTGATGCCGCCGATGTCGACGATCTCCGCGCCGTCCTCGACCACCTGCGCGACCCGGTCGAAAGCCTTGTCCTCGGCCCAGGTCGCACCCTTGTCGTAGAACGAGTCCGGGGTGCGGTTGACGATGGCCATCATCAGGGTGACGTCGTCGGCGAACGAGTGCCGTCCGAGCTTGAGCGTCATGGCAGGAATCCTGCCGCAGGCGGACGCTCGACCTCCGGCACCGTCCGGTCCACGTGCTCGATCACTCCCTCGACGCGGTGGTACTGCCGCAGCACGGAGGCATCGCCCGGCGGTTCCTTGCCGGCGCGGCTCAGCGCGGCGGCAAGGATCTGGGTGGCCATCCCCCCGAGGTCGCGCAGTGCCTGGTGCCGGTGCGCGCGTCGACCGAGGTCGACCTGGGCGATGGCGTCGACGCCGCGCTCGGCGAGCGTGTCGACCAGGGCGGCCAGCTCGACGGCGTACCCCGTCGGCACCGTCAGCGAGGCGAACAGGTCGCGCCGGATCGCCCACTCGCCGGCGAGCGGTTGCACCAGCCCGGCGAGCTCCGGGAAGAGCAGGTTGATGAGCGGTCGCGCGACGAGCTCGGTGACCCGGCCGCCCTCGAACGCCTCGGACGCCAGCGGACGCTCGTAGAAGCCCTTGACCAGCGCGACCTCCGGACGGGTCAGCAGCGGGCCGAGCAGCCCGGGGACGAAGTGGGTGTCCCAGTCGAGCAGGTCGGCGTCCATGAAGACGAGCACGTCCCCGCTGGTGACGAACAGCGACTTCCACATCGCCTCACCCTTGCCCGGGTGGGACCCGAGATCGGGGCGGATCTCGGCCGCGCGGTGCACCACGGCGCCCGCGTCAGCGGCCACCGCGTAGGTGTCGTCGGTGGAGTCGGAGTCGATCACCACGATCTCGTCGAGCAGCGCCGTGGTCTCGACCAGGGCCTCGCGCACGCGGGCGACGACGTCGCCGACGGTGGCCGCCTCGTTGCGAGCCGGCACGACCAGGCTGACCGTCGAGCCGGACCCGGCCTTGGCCCGCAGCAGGTCCTCGAGCGTCTGGTCGCACCACGACGTGGTGTTGCTGCGGAACCAGGAATCGACGTCGTCGGACACGTTGTCGAGGTTAGCGGGGGACCAAACGGACCTTCGGGCCGGGACAAGGTCGGACAACCGAGACTTACTGGTTCCAATCAGCCTTTCGGAGTGGTCTATCCAACCGAACGGCCAATGGGCACTACCCGTTGACACTAGGCCGTTCGGTTGACCGAATGAGAACGCACCCGTCTCGTTCCGACCCCTCCCTTTTCCCGGAACGAGGCTCTTCGGGGGGTACGCCGTTCGTTTCCCACCACCCTGGGGGTTTGCCGTGCGTACATTCCGAATCGTCCTGGCCGGTGCTCTTGCCGCTCTCGGGCTCAGCATCATCAGCGCGGCGCCGGCCGGTGCCGCGACACCCGCGGCACTCGCGACCTTCGCCCAGTGCCAGAACCAGGTGTCCCAGACCAGCTGCAGCGGCTGGACGAACGGCGGGCTGAACCAGAGCAACCACTACGCCGAGGACATGGTCGTCCCGCAGCGCGCCACGTTCACCACGACCCCCGGGACGGACTACGTCTTCAGCGTCACCTACGACGAGATCAGCGGCACCAAGCACGGCTACGACTTCCTGGCCACCTGGAACAAGTCCGTCACCGGCGCGTCCGCGTGCCTGGGTCTCCCCGCGAGCAACTGCTCGGGCACCCCGACCACGCTGAACATGGCCTCGGACCCGACCGTCGAGAACGGCTCGAGCGTCGCCTCGCACGAGCTCCCCCAGTCCGACCGCCAGTGGACCCTGTACGGCGGCACGCTGGTCTCGACGACGACGCCGACCCACTCCGGCAACCAGGCGACCACGACCGTCACGTTCCACT
>JBJMIP010000436.1:0-2957 GCA_045806825.1 Marmoricola sp. | reverse complement strand
GGAGAACCAGCGGTTGATCGACGCGGTGTTCGCCGAGCTGGCCGAAGTCAGGCCCGCAGGCCTGGCCTACCAGGTGTCGCGGTCCGAGGACGGCCTGGACTTCACCCACGTCGCGGTGGTCGACGGCGAGGACAACCCGCTGCCGGCACTGGCATCGTTCCAGGCCTTCAGCTCCACCGTCGGCGAGCGGGTCGTTGCGCCGCCGGCGGTCCGGACCGGCGAGGTTTCAGCGCGCTACCGCTGAGCACGAGCGACGGCGGACGACCTACTCCCACTCAACACTCGCCAGAAAGTGACGAGCGTCGAAAGCGCCCCCTTGGCGCGGCCGGTGAGTTCACCTACCTTGACAGGGTGGGGACCAGCGAGGATGGACACGCTTCGTCGACCGTGAGCGCCAACGCGCAGGGGGTCTTCTGTCATTGGGGCTCCGGCATGGAAGCTGTCTTCGGCCACACGTCGGAGCAGGCACTCGGCATGAGCATCGACCTGATCATTCCTCGGTCGTTGCACCCCTGGCACTGGCGAGGTTTCGACAAGGCACTTCGAACCGGCGAGTTGCGCAAGCCAAACTCGACGGTGCGAGTCCCGGCTGTTCATCGGGATGGACAGCTCGTAGCAGTGAAGGGCGAAATCCGCCTGACTCGCGATGAGGACGGCAACGTGAACGGTGCCGAGGTGGCGAACATCCGGATGGATTCGGCCTGGATGGCATCAGCTTGGAAGCCGGTCGTGGCACTAATCGGCCTTGCTGGTCGCGCTGGGATGCGACCGCGAACCACCAGTCCCGAACCCGGCGGCTGAGACAGCCGACTCCGGGTGAGTGGCCTACTCCCACTCAATCGTGCCCGGGGGCTTGGACGTGATGTCCACCGTCACCCGGTTCACCTCGCGGACCTCGTTGGTGATCCGCGTCGAGATCTTCTCCAGCAGCTCGTACGGCAGGCGCGCCCAGTCGGCGGTCATGGCGTCCTCGCTGGTGACCGGGCGCAGCACGACCGGGTGGCCGTAGGTGCGACCGTCACCCTGCACCCCGACGGACCGTACGTCGGCCAGCAGGACGACGGGGAACTGCCAGATGTCGCGGTCCAGGCCGGACTTGGTCAGCTCCTCACGGGCGATCGCGTCGGCCGCGCGCAGGATGTCGAGCCGCTCGCGGGTGACCTCGCCGATGATCCGGATCCCGAGGCCGGGGCCTGGGAACGGGTGCCGCCAGACGATCTCGGACGGCAGGCCGAGCTGCTCGCCGACCAGCCGGACCTCGTCCTTGAACAGGGTGCGGAGCGGCTCGACCAGCTCGAACTCGAGGTCGTCGGGCAGGCCCCCGACGTTGTGGTGGCTCTTGATGTTGGCCGCACCCTCGCCGCCACCGGACTCGACGACGTCCGGGTAGAGGGTGCCCTGGACCAGGAATCCAACCTTGGCGCCCGCGGGGGCGTCCTTGATGATGTCCAGCTCGGCCGCCTCGAAGGTGCGGATGAACTCGCGGCCGATGATCTTGCGCTTGGTCTCCGGGTCGCTCACGCCCTCGAGTGCATCCAGGAACTGCTTCTCGGCGTCGACGACCACCAGCTTGGCTCCGGTCGAGGCCACGAAGTCGCGCTCGATCTGCTCGGTCTCGCCCTGACGCATCAGCCCGTGGTCGACGTACACGCAGGTGAGCCGGTCGCCGATCGCCTTCTGCACGATCGCCGCCGCCACCGCCGAGTCGACGCCTCCGGACAGACCGCAGATGGCGCGCCCCTCGGTGCCGATCTGGGCCTTGATCCGCTCGATCTGCTCCTCGGCGATGTTGTTCATCGTCCAGGTGGGCCGGCAGCCGGCGATGTCGTAGAGGAAGTGCTCGAGCACCTTCTGGCCGTGCTCGCTGTGCAGCACCTCCGGGTGCCACTGCACGCCGGCGATGCGGCGCTCGGTGCTCTCGAAGGCGGCCACGGTGGCGCGCGGGGACCGGGCGTTGACGATGAAGCCCTCAGGGGCTGCGGTGACCTCGTCGCCGTGCGACATCCAGGAGACCAGGGTCTCCGGCAGGCCGCCGAGCAGGGTCCCGTGCTCCAGCACGGTCACGTCGGTGCGGCCGTACTCGCGCTGTCCGGTGTGCGCCACCTCGCCGCCGAGGGTCTGGGCGAGGGCCATGAAGCCGTAGCAGATGCCGAAGACCGGCACGGTGCCGTCGACCAGCGCGGCCTCGAGCTGCGGGGCGCCGGGCTCGTAGACCGAGGAAGGACCACCGGAGAGCACGATCGCGGTCGGGTTCTTCGCGAGCATGTCGGCGGCCGACATCGTGTGCGGCACGATCTCCGAGTAGACCTTGGCCTCGCGCACCCGGCGGGCGATGAGCTGGGCGTACTGCGCCCCGAAGTCGACAACGAGAACGAGGTCGTGGTCGGTCAAGTCCCGGCCCTTCCAGTGGAGGTGTCTAGGCGGGGAGTCTATCCGTGCGCGGCCGAGGCCCCGGTACGGCGTCCGCGGTCAGCGGCAGCGTGCGTCGATAGCCCGTACGGCGCGGTTGTACGCACCGATGGCCGGAGCCAGGCTGCTCCCGTCGTCCGACCGCGCCTTGACGGCGGTCTCGGCCGCCAGGGTCGCGTCGACGAGTCCGGCGAACATCCGGAAGTCCTTCTTCGGGAGGTCTTCGGTGAGGCCGGCCTTCACCGCGGCCGCGCGGATCGCGAGAACCCGGGCGGTCACGTCGTCGACGTCGTAGCCGCCGCTGCCCTCCAGGACCGCCTGCAGCTCGTCCGAGAGCTGGTCGGCGTCCGATCCTCCGACCAGGACGTAGGAGCGGCAGGCGTGCGTAGTAGCCGCTGTCGCCTCTGCCTGGTCGTGGTCGTCGCCGCCGCAGCCCGTGAGGACGGCACCGAGCAGCGAGGTGAGTGCGAGAGCAGGGATGACCCGAGAGATTCGCATGCGCGGACGCTAGCGGAGATGGGCGGACTTGCCCGGGAATTGACTCAGGG
>JBJMIP010000435.1:0-8475 GCA_045806825.1 Marmoricola sp. | reverse complement strand
TCGCGGTGATGGCGGTGATCTCGTTCGTCGTCATCGGCGTCGGCCCTCGGACGCTCGGCCGCCAGCACGCCGAGCAGATCGCGCTCGGGTCGGCAGCGGTGATCATCGCGATGACCCGCGTGCTGGGGCCGGTGCCGCACCTGCTGATCCTCATCGGCAACGCGCTCACCCCGGGCAAGGGCTTCTCCGAGGGCCCGTTCGGTTCCGAGGCGGAGCTGCGCGAGCTCGTCGACCTCGCCGAGGCCAGCAGCGTCATCGAGTCCGACGAGCGGGCGATGATCCACTCGGTCTTCGAGCTCGGCGACACCATCGTCCGTGAGGTGATGGTGCCGCGCACCGACGTGGTCTTCATCGAGCGCCAGAAGACCCTGCGCCAGGCGATGTCGCTGTTCCTGCGCAGCGGCTTCTCCCGGGTGCCGGTGGTCGGGGAGGACCTCGACGACATCGTCGGCTTCCTCTACCTCAAGGACGTGAGCCGGCGGGTCTTCGACCGCAAGGACGCCGAGTCCACCGAGCACGTGGACACGCTGATGCGCAGCGTGCTCTGGGTGCCGGACTCCAAGCCCGCAGACGACCTGCTCCGGGAGATGCAGTCCTCCCGCAAGCACGTAGCCATCGTGGTCGACGAGTACGGCGGCACGGCCGGCCTGGTCACGATCGAGGACATCCTGGAGGAGATCGTCGGCGAGATCGCCGACGAGTTCGACCAGAACGAGGTGCCCGTCGAGACCCTGGCCGACGGATCGGTGCGGGTGCCGGCCCGGTACCCCGTCGACGACCTGGACGAGATCCTCGAGTCGGTCGAGATCGCCGACGACGAGGACTACGACTCGGTCGGCGGCCTGCTCGCCAAGCACCTGGGCAAGGTGCCGATCCCGGGCTCGAGCGTCGTGGTGGCCGGCTTCCGGTTCACCGCGGAGGAGGCGAAGGGCCGGCGCAACAAGATCGGCACGGTGCTGATCACGCCGGTCGTCGTGGCGGGCCCGGCAGGTTCAGCGGACGTCGCGGACCCGGCTCACGCGAACATCTAGCGGAAGCTGTTCAGGGCCTCGACCGCCTTCTGCAGGAAGGCCTCCTCGCCGAAGGTGTTCAGCTTCCAGAACACCGCCTGGCTACCGCCTGAGGTGATCGCGGTGACGGCGAGCTGCTGGGCGACGGCCAGGACCGCGATGCTCAGGCTCACCCGGTTGCCTCCCATCGCGCTGTAGCGCTCGTAGACCCGGACCACCATCCGGGCGTCACCGAGTCGGCGGTCCGCGCCGTCCTCGACGTTCGCGCTGACGCTGCCGGCGATGATCGCGGAGTCCAGGTGGGAGATCAGCGCTTCCACGTCCCCGGCCAGCTCGCACTCGTAGTGGCTCATGGGCGCCACCCTAGACTTCGGCGCGTGAGTGTTGAGATCGACGATCCCGAGGACAACAAGCTGGTCGTGCTGGCCAAGGCGACCAGGGCGCGCACCGGCGCTGTCCAGGGTGCAGCCCTGCGTGACCTCGACGGGCGGACCTACGCCGCTGCCACCGTGGACCTGGCTTCGCTCCAGGTCTCGGCGTTGGACGTCTGCATCGCGATGGCGGTCGCCAGCGGCGCGAAGGGCGCCGAGGCGGCGGTCGTGCTCGGGGGAGACCGCGTTCAGCTCGACGCGCTGCGGGAGTTCGCCGGGGCCGGCGTCCCGGTGCACGTCGGTTCGTCCGCTGGCCAGATCGCGGAAAGCCGCTCGACCTAGCCCCCACTCGCGGGGGTAACCTGCGGTCGTGGGCTTGATCGGGACCTCACGACACCAGGCAGCCGTGGACCGGCTGCGTGCTTCGTATGCCGCCATTCCTGCCGGTGCGCCGGTCCGCCTGGCGAAGAAGACGTCGAACCTTTTTCGCCAGCGTGCGGCCGCGACCGGGCCCGGCCTGGACGTCGCGGGCCTGGCCGGCGTCATCTCGATCGACACCCGGGCGCAGACCGCGGACGTCCAGGGGATGTGCACCTACGAGGACCTGGTCGCCGAGACCCTCAAGTTCGGGCTGATCCCGTACGTCGTCCCGCAGCTGCGCACCATCACCCTCGGAGGCGCGGTCACCGGCCTGGGGATCGAGTCCACCTCGTTCCGCAACGGTCTCCCGCACGAGTCGGTCGTCGAGCTCGACGTCTTCACCGGCTCCGGCGAGATCGTCACCGCGACGGCCGACAACGAGCACGCGGAGCTGTACGCCACCTTCCCCAACTCCTACGGCTCGCTCGGCTACGCCACCCGGCTGCGGATCAAGCTGGAGAAGGTGCCGCCGTACGTCGCACTGCGGCACGTGCGCTTCCACGAGACCGACAAGCTGGAGGTCGCGATCTCCCAGATCGCCGAGTCCGGTGAGTGGGAGGGCGAGCGGGTCGACGGCCTGGACGGGGTCGCGTTCGAGCCGGGGGAGTACTACCTGACGCTGGCCCGCTGGACCGACGCGCCGGCTGCCGGTCAAGCGCAGCCGAGACCGTCGGACTACACGGGGATGGGCATCTACTTCCGCTCGATCCAGGAGCGGCAGGCCGACCTGCTCACGATCGAGGACTACCTCTGGCGCTGGGACACCGACTGGTTCTGGTGCTCGGGAGCCTTCGGTGCGCAGGACCCACGGATCCGTCGCTTCTGGCCGCGCCGGTGGAAGCGCTCGGACGTGTACATGAACCTGCTCGCGGCCGATCGCAGGTTCCGGATCGCCGACCGGCTCGACGCCCGCGCCGGGCGCCCGGAACGCGAACGCGTCATCCAGGACATCGAGGTCCCGGTCGAGCGGATCGGGGAGTTCCTGGACTGGTTCGACGCCGAGGTCGGCATGCGACCGGTCTGGCTCTGCCCGCTGCGAGCTACCCGTGCCTGGTCGACGTACCCGCTGGAACCGGGCCGCACCTACGTCAACGCCGGGTTCTGGGGGACGGTGCACGTCGGCCCGGACCGCGTGAATGCGCCGCGGAACCGGGCGATCGAGGCCAAGGTCAGCGAGCTCGACGGGCACAAGTCGCTGTACTCGGACTCCTTCTACGACCGGGACACCTTCGACCGTCTCTACGACGGCGGGAATCTCGAGACCATCAAGAGCCGTTACGACCCTGACGACAGGTTCCTCAGCCTGTACGAGAAGGCTGCGCAGAGAAGGTAGGGAACACCATGAGCATCCTCGCGCCCACGACCTCCATCGCCGACGCGTTCACCTCGCTGCTGATCGGGGACCTGCCGTTCAGGTTCACGGCGTACGACGGCAGCAGTGCCGGCCCGCCGGACGCGGAGTTCGGGCTGGACCTTCTCAACGAGCGAGGACTCTCGTACCTGATGACGGCGCCCGGCGACCTCGGCCTGGCGCGCGCCTACGTGATGGGCGACCTGGTGATGGCCGGCGCGCACCCGGGTGATCCGTTCCCGGCCCTGATGTCGATCAAGGGCTCCAAGACCGGCCTCAAGTTCCGCACCCCCTCGCCGATCGAGGCGATCGCGCTGGTCCGGACCGCCGGGCTGGCCTCGCTGAAGCCGCCGCCGGTGCCGTCCCAGGAGCACCTGCCGCGCTGGCGCCGGATGATGGAGGGCCTGCTGCACTCGCCGGAGCGTGACGCCGAGGTGATCCACCACCACTACGACGTCTCCAACCGCTTCTACGAGCTCGTGCTCGGGCCGTCGATGACCTATACCTGCGCGGTCTTCCCGACGCAGGACGCGACCCTGGAGGAGGCGCAGTTCGCCAAGTACGACCTGGTCGCCAGCAAGCTCGCGCTCAAGCCTGGCCAGAGGCTGCTCGACGTGGGCTGCGGCTGGGGCGGGATGGTCCGCCACGCGGCTCGCGAGTACGGCGTGAAGGCGCTCGGGGTGACGCTGTCGGCCGAGCAGGCCTACTGGGCCCAGCAGAAGATCAAGGAGCAGGGTCTCGAGGACCTCGCCGAGGTGCGTCACCTGGACTACCGGGAGGTGCCCGAGGGCGAGTTCGACGCGATCAGCTCGATCGGGCTGACCGAGCACATCGGCGTGGCGAACTACCCGGCGTACTTCGGCCTGCTGCGCGACAAGCTCAGGTCGCAGGGGCGGCTGCTCAACCACTGCATCACCCGCGCGGACAACAAGAAGACCAGCACCGGGGCGTTCATCGACCGCTACGTCTTCCCGGACGGCGAGCTGACCGGGTCGGGCCGGATCATCACCGAGATGCAGGACGCCGGGCTGGAGGTGCACCACGAGGAGAACCTGCGGATGCACTACGCCAAGACGCTCGAGGGCTGGAACAAGAACCTGGTGGACAACTGGGACGAATGCGTCGCGGAGGTCGGCGAGGGCACGGCGCGCGTGTGGGGGCTGTACATGGCCGGCTCCCGGATGGGCTTCGCGACCAACGAGATCCAGCTGCACCAGGTGCTCGCCACGAAGACCGGCGAGGACGGGACGAGCGGGTTCCCGCTTCGCCCGGACTGGACCCCCTGAACTAACCTTCCTGGGTGATCCTCGCTCCGCTCGTCAACGAGTTCTCGACCACTCGGTCTCGAGCAAGCTCGGACCCTCGGTAGCCTCGACTCGTGAGCCGCCCAGACGCCCGCGCCTTCTCGGGCACCGTCACCGGACGCGAGGTCCTCGGTGACCACCTCGTCCGGGTGACGATCGACGTGCCGGGGTTCCGCAGCACCGGCGTGCCCGACGAGTGGGTCGCGCTCACCGTTCCGGGACAGTTCCAGACGCGGTACTACACGGTGCGCTCGCACAGCGACGCGCAGCCGGACGGATCCTGGCTGGTGCTCGACGTCGTCATCCACGACGAGGGCCTGGTGACCCAGTGGGCCCAGACCGAGTGCGTGGGCGACGTGGTCGGCATCTCCGAGCCGAAGGGCTCCTTCGACCTGCCCGCGGACGCTGAGTGGGTGGTCCTGGTCGGCGACCTGACCGGCCTGCCGGCCGTGGCCCGCATCGGTGCCAGCGTGTCCCTGCCGGTCACCGCGCACGTCGAGACCCCGGACGGCCCGTTGACCGACTACGCCGATCTCGACATCCGCTGGGTCGAGGCGCCGGGCGCCGAGCAGAGCGGGCTGGCCGACCTGGTGCGCGGGCTGCAGTGGCCCGAGGGCCCGGGGTACTTCTGGATGGCGGGTGAGTCCGCGCAGATGCGCGACATCCGGCGCTTCGTCCGGCACGAGCTGGGGATGGCCTCCGCGTCGTACGACGTGATGGGCTACTGGAGCGCGAGCCGCGGACGTCAACGTCGGGCGGTCGACCCCGGCCCGATCTACGCGGCCGGCAAGGCAGCGGGCAAGAGCGACGAGCAGATCTGGGACGACTACGACAAGGCAGGTGGATCCGGTGGGTGAGCCTGACGAGAGCGGACCCGAGAGCGGTAACGAGAGCGGTACCGAGAGCTTCCGGAGCGGCTTCGCCTGCTTCGTGGGCCGGCCGAACGCGGGGAAGTCGACGCTGACCAACGCCCTGGTCGGCTCGAAGGTGGTGATCACCTCCTCGAAGCCGCAGACCACGCGGACGGTGGTGCGTGGCATCGTGCACCGACCCGATGCCCAGCTGGTGCTGGTCGACACCCCCGGCCTGCACAAGCCGCGGACGCTGCTCGGTGAGCGTCTCAACGACCTGGTCAGGTCCACCTGGGCCGAGGTCGACGTGGTCGCCGTCTGCTTCCCGGCCGACGAGAAGCCCGGACCCGGCGACCGGTTCATCGTCAACGAGCTCGGCAAGGTCCGGCGCACGCTGAAGATCGCGATCGCCACCAAGACCGACAAGGTGACCCCCGACCAGCTGGCCGAGCACCTGCTCGCGATCGCCGAGCTCGGTCGCGAGACCGGGACCGACTGGGCCGAGATCGTGCCGGTCTCCGCGGTCTCCGGCGACCAGGTCGGCCTGCTCGCCGACCTGCTGGTGGCGCGGCTCCCCGAGGGGCCGCCGCTCTACCCGGACGGCGAGCTCAGCGACGCCCCGGAGGAGGCGATCGTCGCGGAGCTGATCCGGGAGGCCTCGCTCGAGGGCGTGCGCGACGAGCTGCCGCACTCGATCGCCGTTGTCGTCGAGGAGATGGGCCTCAAGGAGGACCGGCCGGCCGACAAGCCGCTGCTCTACATCCACGCGAACCTCTACGTCGAGCGCGACTCCCAGAAGGGCATCATCATCGGCCACAAGGGTGCCCGCCTGAAGGAGGTCGGCATGGCCGCCCGCCAGCAGATCGAGGCCATCCTCGGCACCCCGGCGTACCTGGACCTGCGGGTCAAGGTCGCCAAGGACTGGCAGCGGGACCCGCGACAGCTGCGCAAGCTCGGTTTCTGACGCCTGACAAACGTCACGGTGCATCCGTGACGGGTGGGCGAGGCATCCGGGCGGGGGACAGGGCACGCTTGCTCCCATGAGCACTCCACTCCCTGCTGTCAGCCTCTCGGGCGTGACCAAGGACTTCGGCGCCGTGCACGCCGTCCGCGGGATCGACCTGACCATCGAGCCCGGCGAGGTGGTGGCCTTCCTCGGCCCCAACGGCGCCGGCAAGACCACCACCATCGACATGATCCTGGGCCTCTCGCAGCCGAGCACCGGCAGCGTCGAGGTCCTCGGTCTGACGCCCCGTGAGGCCATCGCCCGCGGGTTGGTCTCCGCAGTGATGCAGACCGGCGGTCTGCTCAAGGACCTGAGCGTCCGGGAGACCGTCGAGTTCACCGCGAGCCTGTTCGCCGATACCCGACCGGTCGAGGAGGTGCTCGCCACGGCCGGCATCACCGGCATCGCCGAGCGCAAGGTGCAGAAGTGCTCCGGAGGCGAGCAGCAACGGCTGCGGTTCGCGATGGCGCTGCTCTCCGACCCGGCACTGCTGCTGCTCGACGAACCCACCACCGGCATGGACGTCGAGGGACGCCGCGCCTTCTGGTCCTCGATCCGCGCCGACGCCGGCAAGGGTCGCACGGTCCTGTTCGCCACGCACTACCTCGAGGAGGCCGACCAGTACGCCGACCGGATCGTGCTGATCTCCCACGGCCGGATCGTCGCTGACGGCAGCGGCTCGGAGATCAAGTCGCTCGCCTCGGGGCGCACCGTCCGCGCGACGCTGGCGAACCCCGACACCGCAGCGCTCAACGCTCTCGGTGGGGTGGACAGCGTCGAGATCCGCGGCGAGAGCGTGATCGTGCACGCGAAGGACAGCGACGCCGTCGCCCGTTACCTGCTGACCCAGACCGACGCGCGCGACCTCGAGATCGCGGCGAAGGGTATCGAGGAGGCGTTCCTCAGCCTCACCGGTGCCGAGGACGAAGGAGAGACCCGATGACCACCGTGAACCCCGCGTTCGACCCGGCGACCCGCAGGGTCGTCCCGCTCGGCGGCCTCAACCGGACCATGCTCGTCATCGAGCTGCGACGGATGTTCCGAAACCGACGCACGCTGATCTTCGCGCTCATCTTCCCGACGGTGATGTTCTTCGCCTTCGGGTCCGGCAAGCAGGGCAACGAGAAGCTCGGGCACGGGCTGCAGGGCAACGTCGCCGCGTACATCCTGGTGTCGATGGCTCTCTACGGTGGCGCCCTGATGGCCGCGTCCGGCGGTGCCATGGTGGCGACCGAGCGAGCCCTCGGCTGGTCCCGCCAGCTGCGCCTGACCCCGCTCAACCCGATGGCCTACATCGCGGTGAAGGCCCTGGTCGCGGTGGCGATGGCCGGCCTGTCCGTCCTGATCGTCAACATCGTCGGTGTGTTCAAGGGGACGCCCGACATGCCGACGGACACCTGGATCTACTGCGCGCTGCTCAGCCTGGTCTGCACGCTCACGTTCGCCTCGCTCGGCGTCTTCGTCGGCTACGTCGTGCCGGGCGAGAACGTCATGCAGATCCTCGGACCGGGGATGGCGATGCTGTCCTTCCTCGGCGGCCTGTTCATCCCGCTGACGCAGTACTCCCACGCCGTGCGTCTGATCGCCTACTGGACACCGATGTACGGCGTCTCCGAGGTCGCCCGCTCCCCGCTGACCCACGAGCTGCCCTGGTACGCGGTCGCCAACGCGGTCGGCTGGTTCGCCCTGTTCGTGGTCGGCGCCGCGTGGCGGATGAGCAAGGACACGGCCCGGGTCTGACCCGGCACTAGCGTGACCACCATGACCGCGACCCCCGTCGACCCGGACCAGAACTACGGTCCGCGTCGGTGGGGTTCGGTCTTCGCCCTGATCTGGTTGTTCTACCTGCTCAATCCGCTCGAGGCGGGCTGGGAGCAGCGCGACACCCTCTCGGGCTGGGTCGGCATGGTCGCCACCGCCGCTTTCGCCGTCGTGTACGCGGGCGCGTTCCTCGCGCTGCGGATGAACCGGCCGATGGGGAGCCCGTTCCGGGTCTCGAACCGACCGGTCGTCGGAGCCGCGGTGATCCTGGTCGAGGTCGTGCTCGCGGTCGTGATCTGCCTCGCCGTCGGCCAGCCCGGCACCGCGACCGCGGTCTACATCGCGGTGACGAGCATGATCTGCCTGCCCAGCCGGGTCGCCTGGCTGGTCACCTCCGTGGT
>JBJMIP010000434.1:0-9841 GCA_045806825.1 Marmoricola sp. | reverse complement strand
GCCGGCGGGGTATCGGCTGCGCTCGACCAGCGGTGGTTGCGGGCGGTGGTCGGCCGGCGGGTGTCTCGGCTGCGCTCGACCAGCGGTGGTTGCGGGCCGGCGGGGTCTCGGCTGCGCTCGACCAGCGGTGGTTGCGGGCCGGCGGGGTCTCGGCTGCGCTCGACCAGCGGTGGTTGCGGGCGGCGGTCGGCCGGCGGGGGTCTCGGCTGCGCTCGACCGGCGGTGGTTGCGCTCGACCGGCGGGGGTCCGGCTGCGCTCGAGCGGCGGAACGGGGTCTATGTCACACGGGCCGGGTGTGGCGCTCTGACCGTGACAGTAATACTGTCACCGTCATGAAGATCTCCACGATGTTGATGTACGACGGCAACCCGCGCTCCGCGGCCGACCAGGTCGTCGAGCTCGAGAAGGCCGGGCTGGACACCGTCTGGGTGGCCGAGGCCTACGGGTTCGACTCCCCCACCCTGATGGGGTACCTCGCGGCGAAGACCGAGACCGTCGAGATCGGCTCCGCGATCATGAACATCTACTCGCGCACCCCCGGCGCGCTGCTGCAGACCGCGGCCGGACTGGACAACGTCTCCGGCGGTCGCGCGATCCTCGGCCTGGGCGCGTCGGGCCCGCAGGTGATCGAGGGCTTCCACGGCGTGCCGTACGCGAAGCCGATCGCCCGCACCCGCGAGATCATCGAGATCATCCGCGCCGGCATGAAGCGCGAGCCGCTGACCGCCGACGGCGAGTTCCAGCTGCCGCTGGACAAGGAGCACGGCGCGATCACCGGGATGGGCAAGCCGCTCAAGCTGCTCACCAAGCCCGAGCGCGACACCATCCCGATCTACGTCGCGGCCCTCGGCCCGAAGAACGTCGAGCTGGCCGCCGAGGTCGCCGACGGCCTGCTGCCGCACCTGTACTACCCGGAGCGGATCGGCGACGTGATGGGCGCCCCGATCAAGGCCGGCACCGAGAAGCGCGACCCCGGCCTCGGCACGCTGAACATCGTCGCCGGCGGCATGCTCGCGATCGGTGAGGGCCCGGAGACCAAGGCGCTGCTCGACTTCGCCCGACCGATCTTCGCGCTGTACATCGGCGGCATGGGCGCCAAGGGCAAGAACTTCTACAACGACCTCGCCTGCGCCTACGGCTACGAGAAGGAAGCGACCGAGATCCAGGAGCTCTACCTCTCGGGCAAGAAGAAGGAGGCCGAGGCGCTGGTTCCGACCGAGTGGCTCGAGGCCGCGAACTTCGTCGGCCCGAAGTCCTACATCGCCGAGCGCGTGGCTGCCTTCGAGGAGACCGGTGTGACCAGCCTGAACGTCACCCCGGTCGCGATGGACGGCAACAACGCCGCCATGGTCGCCCAGCTCAAGGAGATCATCGGCTGACCCCACCCGGAATACCCGGACGGGGAATTCTCGTTGACCACTCTATGACTCTTGTCTGCGCCGGGTTCGCCGCCTGGATAGCCTGTTCCTGATGACCGCCACCCCCCAGCAGGTTCGTCGCGCCCTGGCTCGCGCCGAGCGAGGTGCTGCCCTGGACCAGGCCGAGGCCGTCGCGCTGCTCACCGCGCGCGGTGAGGACCTCGAGCGCCTGACCACGGTGGCGGCCCGGATCCGCGACAAGGGCCTGGAGGACGCGGGCCGTCCCGGAGTGATCACCTACTCCCCCAAGGTCTTCATCCCGGTCACCCGGCTGTGCCGGGACAAGTGCCACTACTGCACCTTCGTCGCCACCCCGGGTCAGCTCAGCCGAGCCGGCGAGTCGATGTACCTCTCCCCGGACGAGATCCTGAAGATCGCCGCCGAGGGCGCTGCCCTGGGCTGCACCGAGGCGCTCTTCACGCTCGGCGACCGGCCCGAGGACCGCTGGCCCGAGGCCCGCACCTGGCTCGACGAGCAGGGTTACGACTCGACCCTCGCCTACGTCCGCGCGATGGCGGTGCGGGTGCTCGAGGAGACCGGGCTGCTGCCGCACCTGAACCCCGGCGTGATGTCGTGGGAGGAGATGAACCGGCTCAAGCCGGTCTCCCCCTCGATGGGGATGATGCTGGAGACGACGTCGCGCCGGATCTTCGAGACCAAGGGCGAGGCGCACTTCGGCTCCCCGGACAAGGACCCCGCCGTGAGGCTGCGGGTCCTCGAGGACGCCGGTCGCCTCGGCGTACCGTTCACCACGGGCCTGCTGATCGGCATCGGTGAGGACCTCGAGGAGCGGGCCGACTCGATCTTCGCGCTGCGCAGGGTCGCCCGGCAGTACGGCAACGTCCAGGAAGTCATCATCCAGAACTTCCGCGCCAAGCCGGACACTGCGATGCGGCACACCGACGACCTGGCGCTGGAGGAGTACCTGGCTGCGATCGCGGTCTCCCGGATCGTGCTCGGACCCAAGATCCGGGTGCAGGCGCCGCCGAACCTCGTCGACCTGGCCGAGTGCACCGCGCTGCTCGGCGCCGGCGTCGACGACTGGGGCGGCGTCTCGCCGCTGACCCCGGACCACGTGAACCCCGAGCGGCCGTGGCCCTCGCTCGACCGGCTGCGCGACATCACCGCGAGCGCCGGGTTCACGCTCAAGGCCCGCCTGACCGCGCACCCCGAGTACGTGCTGGCCGGCGAGCCGTGGATCGACCCACGGATCTCAGCCCACGTCGCCGCGCTCGCCGACGACGACGGCTTGGCCAAGGACGGCGTCAAGCCTGTCGGCCTGCCGTGGCAGGAACCCGACGGTGGCCTCGACGTCCTGCACGGCGCGCACGCTGGTTCCGGCCACGTCGACCTGCACCTCGACATCGACACCGTCGGCCGTGCGGCGGACCGCCGCAGCGACTTCGCGAACGTGTACGGCGACTGGGAGTCGGTCGCCGAGCTGGCCAAGCAGACCGGCGCCGGTGAACGCGCCTCCGCGGACGGGATCGCGGCCCTGAAGGCGGCCGAGAGCGACCCGGGCAACCTCTCCGACGAGCACGCGCTCACCCTGATGACCGCCGAGGGCGACCTGCTGGCACAGGTGATCAAGCTTGCCGACGACCTGCGCAAGGAGGTCAAGGGCGACGAGGTCACCTACGTGGTGAACCGGAACATCAACTTCACCAACGTCTGCTACGTCGGCTGCCGGTTCTGCGCGTTCGCGCAACGGCGTACGGACGAGGACGCCTACTCGCTGTCCCTGGACCAGGTCGCGGACCGGGCCGAGGAGGCCTGGGACCTGGGCGCGACCGAGGTCTGCATGCAGGGCGGGATCGACCCCGAGCTTCCCGGTACGGCGTACTTCGACATCGCCGCGGCGGTGAAGAAGCGTGTCCCCGGGATGCACGTGCACGCGTTCTCACCGATGGAGATCGTCAACGGCTCCTCGCGCACCGGGTTGTCGTTCGAGGACTTCCTCATCAAGGCGCGCGAGTCCGGCCTCGACACGATCCCCGGCACCGCCGCGGAGATCCTCGACGACGAGGTCCGCTGGGTGCTGACCAAGGGCAAGCTTCCGACCAGCACCTGGGTCGAGATCATCTCGACCGCGCACCGCGTGGGCATCCCGACCACCTCGACGATGATGTACGGGCACGTGGACAACCCGCGGCACTGGGTCGGCCACCTCAACGTCCTGAAGAACATCCAGGACACCGCGCTCGAGCACGGGCAGGCGCGCTTCACCGAGTTCGTGCCGCTGCCGTTCGTGCACCACTCCGCGCCGATCTACCTGGCCGGGGTCGCCCGCCCGGGACCGACCCTGCGCGATAACCTCGCCGTGCACGCGATGGCCCGGATCCTGCTGCACGGGCGGATCGACAACATCCAGACGTCCTGGGTGAAGCTCGGCACCGACGGCACCCGCGCGATGCTCAGCGCCGGTGCCAACGACCTCGGCGGGACCCTGATGGAGGAGACCATCTCCCGGATGGCCGGCTCCGAGCACGGCTCGGCCAAGACCGTCGAGGAGCTCGTCGAGATCGGCGCCGGCATCGGCCGCCCCGTCGTCGAGCGCACCACGACGTACGGCCCCCGCGCCGGGTAGCCACCACCTCAACGCCGAGTGGGGTCAAACCCACCGCCGAGTGGGGTCTAACCCACCTTCGAGTGGTGCCCAACTCGCCGTGGCGTCAGCAAGCGACGGCTCGAACGCCGGGGAGCGGCCGTTCCGCGGATCAGGTCAGGAGCGGGAGGCCCGCCGCCGCGAGATCGCGTCGACGGCAGCGGCCGCCAGGAGCACCACGCCGGTGATGACCTGCTGCCACTGCGCGCCGAGGCTCGGCTTGAGGCCCAACCCGTTCGGGATGATCGTGATCACCAGCGCGCCGATCACGGCGTCGCGCGGCTTGCCGCGACCACCGAAGAGCGACGTACCGCCGATGACCGCGGCCGCGACCGAGAACAGCAGCACGTTGCCCGAGCCGAGGTCCAAGGACGCCGAGGACTGCGAGGAGGCCAGCATGATGCCGCCGAGCGCCCCGAACGCCGAGCAGAGCGCGAAGGCGGTGACCTTCATGTGGACCACGTCGATGCCGGCGCGGCGAGCAGCCTCGGCGTTGCCGCCGGTGGCGTACAGGTGCCGCCCCCAGGTCGTCCGCGTCAGCGCGATGGTGCAGACGATCATCAGCACGATCACGATCGCAGCCGGGATCGGGATGCCCTCGATGATCTTGAACGTGTTCGTGTTCCGGTTCGTGCTCAGCCACGTCGTGACCAGCACCGCCACGACGGCGATCACGCTTCCGCGCAGGAGGACCAGGGACATGGCGTCCCGCGCCAGCTCGGCCCGCTTGGCGCGCACGGATTCGAAGACGGACACAGCCACGAAGCCACCGACCACGACGACGGTGAACACCCAGCTCCACAACACGCTGAGGTTGCCGTAGGTCAGGTTGTGCCAGAAGGCGTAGTTCGAGGTGTTCACCGGCTGGCCCTGCAGCGCGAACTGCAGCACGCCCTGCCAGGCGAGGAACAGCGCCAGGGTGGCCACGAAGCTCGGGATACCGACCTTGGCGACCAGGTAACCGTTGAAGATGCCGATCGCGGTGCCGATGCAGACCGCGGCAACCAGGGCGAAGCCGAGCTTGTCGGTCAGGCCGGCCACGATGATCACGAACCCGACCAGGACCACGGCCCCGGCACTCCAGGCCTTGAGCCACACGGCCAGGCCGATGGCGCCGAGCATGCCGATCAGCAGGCCCCAGTACAGCCCTGAGGGCAGGTCGTCGTGGAGGTTGCCGCCGAAGACACCCACCGCGGCGATCGCCGCGCAGGTACCGCCCGCGGTACCCGCGGAGAGGTCGATCTCGCCGAGCAGCAGCACGAAGACCAGGCCGAGCGCGATGACCGCGATGTAGGCGCCCTGGCCGGGCAGGTTGCCGAGGTTGTTCTTGGACAGGAACCGGTCGCTGACCTGCATGAAGATGATGCCGAGCAGCACCAGGCCGAGCACCGAGGGCAGCGCCCCCGGGTCGCCGCTGCGCAACCGGCTGACCCATTCGGAGAAGGCGCCGCCGATCGAGCGCTCCTCGACGTCCAGGGAGAAGTCGCTGGCGCGCTCGGCGACAGGCAGGGTGCCGGCGTCGACGTTCGTGCTTCCGATCTGATCACTCATCGCAGCCCCCTAGATGCTCTCGTTCGCGGTGGCGGGGGCGAGGCCGACGTCCCCGCTGCGCCCGGCGGTGATCAGCTCGACGATCTGGGTCGTGCTGCTGTCCTTGGTCATCACCTCGGCGGCGACGCGGCCGAGGTAGAGGGCGACCACCCGGTCGGCGACCTCCATGACGTCGTTCATGTTGTGCGAGATCAGCACGACGCCGCGGCCCTGGTCCGCCAGGCGTCGTACGAGATCGAGGACCTGGCGGGTCTGCGCCACGCCGAGCGCGGCGGTCGGCTCGTCGAGGAACACCACCTTGGAGTTCCAGAGCACGGCCTTGGCGATCGCCACCGTCTGCCGCTGGCCACCGGACAGGTTGGCCACCGACTGGCGTACGGAGGACACGGTCTTCACCGAGAGGCTCTCCAGCGTCTGCCGGGCCTGCTTCTCCATCTCGCCGTCGGAGAGGAACGAGCCGATGCTGCGGATCTCCCGACCGAGGAACATGTTCTGGGTGATGTCGAGGTTGTCGGCCAGCGCGAGGTCCTGGTAGACGAACTCGATGCCGAGGGCCGTGGCCACCCGCGGGTCGTTCAGGTTGACGGGCTTGCCCTCGAACAGGACCTCGCCGGAGTCGATGCCGTTGATGCCGGCGACGCACTTGACCAGCGTGGACTTGCCGGCGCCGTTGTCACCGACGAGCGCCGTGACCTGACCCGGATAGACGGTGAAGTCGACGTCGTGGAGGACGTGGACGGGTCCGAAGCTCTTGTTGAGCTTGCGTACCTCGAGGATCGGGTCGGTCATCTGCTCACTCCTGACTGTGCCCGAGGAGGGCGCGGAACTGGCTCTGTCCGAGATCATGGCCGGGCAGGATGCTGCCCGGCCATGATCACGTGTTGGACAGGATCAGGAAAGCCCCGCCTTGGTGCAGACGCTCTCGATGCCCTTGCAGATGTCCGCTGCCTTCAGCGCACCGGCGTCGATGACGTCCTGGACGTTGTCCTTCGTGATGACCGTCGGGGCGAGGAGCAGCGCCTGGATGTCGTGCGACGACGCCTGCGGGTCGTCGAACTTGGCCAGGGTCAGACCGGCGGAAGCCGGGTCGTCACCCTTGATCAGCGCGATCGCCAGCTTGGAGGCTCCATCGGCCTCCTTCTTGACGTCCTTGAACACCGTCATGCCCTGGGTCCCCTGGAGGATCCGCTGCAGACCCGCGATGCCGGCGTCCTGACCGGTGATCACGACCTTGCCGGACAGACCGTTGTTCTTCAGCACACCGTCGACAGCACCGGCGATGTCGTCGTTCGCGGCGACCACGCCGTCGACCTTGCCACCAGCGGCCTGGAGCGCCTGGGTGAACGCGGGGGCCGCGTTCTCGACCTTCCAGCCCTTGACCACTGCTTCCTCGGTGATCTTGAGCTTGCCGGCCGCCTGCAGCGGGTCGAGGACCGTGTGCGCGCCCTTCTTGAACAGGACCGCGTTGTTGTCCACGTCGGTGCCGCCGTCCATCATGATGATGTTCGGCTTGGCGACGCCCTTGGCGGTGAGCTGGTCGACCATCGTCTGCGCCTGCAGCTCGCCGACCTTCTCGTTGTCGAAGGAGACGTAGTAGCCGGCGGTACCGCCGAGGTTCACCCGGTCGTAGTCGATGACCTTGACCCCGGCGTCGTCAGCCTGCTTCTCGACACCGGCGCCCGAGGCGGCATCGATCGAGTCGATGATCAGGACCTTCACGCCCTCACCGATCATGCTCTGCGCGATCGAGGCGAACTTGGCCTTGTCGCCCTGGGCGTTCTGGATGTCGGACTTGATGCCGGCGTCGTCGAAGGCCTTCTGCAGGAGCGGCTTGTCGTAGAGCTCGTACCGGGTCGAGGACGTCGTGTCCGGCAGGATCACGCCGACCTGGACGCCGGAGCTGCTGCTCCCGTTGTCCTTCTTGTTGTCGGAGCTGCTACCGCACCCAGCAAGGGCGCTGACCGCAATGACGGCTGCGGCGCCGGTGACGGCGACGCGACGGATGAGTGGTGTCACGGGGGTTCCTCCTGGAGGGTGGGGGCTTGGCAGACGCCTTGAGCCCGGTACGGCTACTCCGAGTGTGCTGCGTCACAACCTAGTCGTCAAGAGTTGAATGCAAGTTGTTCAGATTTGCTGCAAGCACGGTGCTAGCACGCATCTCTTGACGATTACGCGGTTCTTGTCGCACAGTTCATCCATGTCTTCCGACGCAGGTGACGCCGCGCGAACCGCTCCCGGTTCGGCCGCAGCCCTGCGGGTCGCGAACCAGCGGCGGGTGCTCGCCGTCCTGCTGGACAGGGGTACCCACACGGCGACCCAGGCAGACATCGCCCGGGAGACCGGTCTCGCCGCCGGCACCGTCTCCACCATCGTGCGCGAGCTCGCGGCGGCCGGCGTCGTCAGCACCGTCGCGGGATCCGGACGCCGCGGGACCACGGTGCGCCTGGCCCGCGGGGCCGGCCTCGTTGCCGGGGTCGACTTCGGCCACAGCCACGTCGCGGTCGTGCTCGGCGAGATGTCCGGCGAGGTCCTTGGCGAGGCCCGACGCCCGCTCGTGGCGGGCCACTCCTACACCGAGGGCCTGCAGGCCGCGAGCGCGATGCTGGACACCCTGCTCGCCGAAGCCGGGGCGCAACGCTCCGAGCTGCGCAACGTCGGCATGGGCCTGCCGGCCCCGCTGTCCGACGGCGTCGTGATGAGCTCGGCGATCGAGCCCGGCTGGGTCGGCGTCAACGCCCGGGACGAAGCCGTAGCGGTCTTCGGCGTGGACGTGCTGATCGAGAACGACGCCAACCTGGGTGCCCTCGCCGAGCACCGCCACGGCAACGGACGCGGTCACGCGAACGTGGTCTTCGTGAAGGTCTCCTCAGGTGTCGGCGCCGGCCTGATCCTGGACAACCAGCTCTTCCGCGGCACCGCCGGTACGTCGGGCGAGATCGGTCACCTCACCCTGAACGACCAGGGTCCGCTGTGCCGGTGCGGCAGTCGCGGCTGCCTCGAGGCGTACGCCGCGACGGGCACCGCACTTGCGATGATGGCCGACCAGATGCCCGGCGCCGGGGTCGACGAGATCGTCGAGGCGGCCAAGCAGGGCAACGTCGCCGCGCTGCGGGTCTTCGAGGACGCCGGCCTGCACCTGGGTTGGGGCCTGGCGACGGTGACCAACCTGCTCGACCCCGGCGTTATCCTGGTCGGCGGCGACATGTCCCACGCCGGCGAGCTGCTGCTCGAGTCCGCACGCCTGGGGCTGCGCCGGCACGTCCTGGCAGGCACGTCGACGACGCCGGTGCTGGTCGCCGAGCTGGGCGACCGGGCCTCGATGATCGGCGCGCTGGTGCTCGCCATCGACGCGACAGACCTGCTACCGGCCTGACTACTGGCAGCCCGACACGGCCGAGCGCTCAGACGCCGCCGATGGTGACGATCGCGTCGGTCGCGAAGCCGGCGACCATGCCGATCAGCACCCCGAGCGCCAGCACGTCCATCCGGCGGGCGCGCGAGGCCACCCCGATCAGCTGGCAGACGACGTACACGATCGAGCCGGCGGCCAGCGTCAGGAACACCACGCTGACCGGGTCGCTGGTGAATCCGTGGCCGATCCAGGTGCCGACGAACGTCGGACCACCGCCGATCAGTGCCATCGCGAGCAGGAAGCCCCACGAGGCCCGCTCGCCCTCTGCCGCCAGCGGGGCCACGATGCCGAAGCCCTCGGTCGCGTTGTGCAGCGCGAACCCGACCACGAGGACCGTGGCGAGCGCGATGTCGTTGCTGGCCGCGGACTGACCGATCGCCAGCCCCTCGGCGAAGTTGTGCAGACCGATGCCCACCGCGATCAGCAGGGCGAGCCGGCGACCGGCGGACCAGCCCGCAATCCCGGGTGCCGGCGCTCCGCCGTCGGAGACGGCGAGGCCGCTCGCTGCGGCGTTGAGGTACCGGTCGTAGGCAACCAGGCCGAGCAGACCGACCGCGAGGCCGCCGACGAACAGCGCGCCGTAACCGAACACCGGGCCCAGGCTGGCGGAGTCCTCGTGGACTGCGGCCATCCGGGCGTCGAGCGGCTCCCAGGCACCGGAGAGCACGTCCCAGACGAGGAACAGCAGCACGCCGATGGCGAGCGCGTTCAGGAAGAGCTGGAGGACCGGCTTGCTTCCCCGCAGACGCCCCAGGGGCATGCCGATCAGGATGGTGATGCCGGCGATGGTGCCCAGAACGAGGGTGCTGCCCAGTCCCATTGACTGCCTTTCCGCGCGTGAATGACAGGTAAGG
>JBJMIP010000433.1:0-7824 GCA_045806825.1 Marmoricola sp. | reverse complement strand
GGCCTGGCCGTCGTCCTCCTGGGTTTCGTGGCCGCGACGTTCGGAGCCGCGTGCGAGACCGGGCTGTCGACGGGCTACTCGCTGGGTCAGTACTTCGGGTGGCAGTGGGGCAAGTACGTCAAGGCGGGTGAGGCGACCCGGTTCCACGTCGTCCTCGTGGTGGCGACGTTCCTCGCGGTCGGCATCCTGATGACCGGGGTCGACCCGATCCTGGTCACCGAGGCTTCGGTAGTGGGTTCGGCCGTGGCCCTCCCGCTGACCTACTTCCCGATCCTCGTGGTCGCCAACGACAAGGACTACATGGGCGAGCACACCAACGGACCGATCGCGAACTTCCTGGGGAGCATCTACCTGGTGCTCGTCGTGGTGGCCGCGATCACGGCGATCCCGCTGCTGGTGATCACCGGGATGGGGGCGTGATGGAGAACCGCCTCGAGCACCAGGCCTTCGACGCGGCACTGCACCTGCTGGACCGGCAGGTCGTGGACTGCGAGGGTCTGCTGGTCTGCAAGGTCGACGACCTGGAGATCTCCTTCTACGACACCGGCTCGCCCCCGGCGGTGACCCGGATCCTCGCAGGCCCCGCCGCGCTGGTGCCGCGGATGTCGAGCCGGACCGGCCATTGGCTCCGCCGGCGCTGGATCAGCCTCGGGATCCAGTACGCCGCGCGCGACGTACCGCTCGCGATCTCGCTCGACCACGTGGCGCACGTCGGTTCGGGGGTCGAGCTGACGGTCTCCCGCGAGGGCCTGCTCGACCGGCAGCCGGCGCCGGACCCCGGGGTCCGGTTCCGACGGATGGGGGAGCTCGTCGGCATGCGGGTCGAGAGCGGCCACCCCGAGCTCCGGGGCAAGGTGCTCGACGTGCGACTGGAGCCCGTCGGCGGTCGGTTCCTGCTCCGCCACTTCATCGTGGGTCCGGGCCGGCCCGGGTCGTTGCTCGGCTACGAGCGCAACGACTTCAACGGCCCGTGGTTGGTCGCTTCAGTGGTCGAACACTTGCACCGGCACCTCCGCCTCGCGTCGTGCGAGGGCGTCGAGGACTCCGACATCGACTGGGACGCGGGTGTCGTCCGGCTCGGTGACGACGTGGCGGTCGGAGACGTGTCCTTCGACGGCGCCGGTACAACCTGAGCCGGTTCGACGCGGGTCGCGCCCGGCCCGTGCATGCCGGCGACGTTCCCCGGGCACGGGGAGGAACGGAGGTTCTCATGCTCGACACGGTCGTCTTCGACGTCGACGGAACGCTCGTCGACTCCAACTACCTGCACCTGATCGCGTGGTCGCGCGCCTTCGCGGCGGTGGGCGTGTGGGTGCCCGGCTGGCGTTTACAGCAGCTGCTCGGCATGGGCGGGGACAAGCTGGTGGCGGCGGCCGCGGGCGACGCGGTGGAGCAGGCGGTCGGCGACGAGTTACGTGATCTCTGGCGCGGCCGGTACTCGGACCTGCTCGACGAGGTACGTCCCCTGCCGGACGCGGTCGCCACCCTGCAGGCGTGCCGCCGGTCCGGTCTGAGCGTGGTGCTCGCGACGTCGGGCGACCCCGAGCACGTCGACCGGACCCTGGAGATCCTCGGTATCGGTCGCGCCGAGTTCCCGGTCGTGAGCAGTGGCGACGTACGGGAGAGCAAGCCGGCGGAGGACCTGGTCGAGAAGGCAGTCAGCGAGGTGGGTGGCAACACCGCGATCATGGTCGGGGACACCGTCTGGGACGTGCAGGCCGGTGACCGGGCCGGCGTACCGGTGGTCGGTGTGCAGACCGGAGGAATCAGTCGCACGACCCTGCACGACGCCGGCGCGCTGCGGGTCTTCGACGACGTCGCGACGCTGCGGGAGCACCTGCCCGAGCTGGTCGCCCTCTTCAGCAGCCCGTCGGTCCGCGCCGCGCGCTGAGCGGGCATGAGCTCGTCCTTGTCGGGTACGAGCCTGGAGTCCGAACCGATCGAAACCCAGGAGGATGCATGAGCACGATCGAGAAGACGATCGAGGTCGAGGTCCCGGTGACCGCGGCCTACGACCAGTGGACCCAGTTCGAGACCTTCCCCGAGTTCATGGAGGGCGTGGAGCAGGTACGCCAGCTCGATGACACCCACGTGCACTGGAAGGCCGAGATCGGAGGCATCACCCGCGAGTGGGATGCCGAGATCGTGGACCAGACCCCGGACGAGCGCGTCACCTGGCGCTCGACCGACGGCACCACGAACGCCGGCACCGTCTCGTTCGCGCCGCAGGCATCCGGGACCAGGGTGACCCTGCGGCTCGAGTTCGAGCCCGAGGGGATCGTGGAGAAGGTCGGCGACGCGCTCAACATCGTCTCCAACCGGGCCGAGGGTGACCTGCGCCGTTTCAAGGCCTTCATCGAGGAGCGCCAGACCGAGACCGGCGGTTGGCGGGGAACCGTGAACCCGGGCGATTCGGGAGGTTCTGCGCAGATCTGAGGCGTTTGCCGCGGCGACCGGGTTTGGACCCGGTCGCCGGGCGGGTACAAGAGACGTACCGCTGGTGCGGGTCCAGCAGTCGGCCCGTGGCACCAGATTCATCAGGAGCAATCCGATGAGCCCTGTATCAACCGTCGCTGCGTCCCCTGCGGCCGCCGACCCCGACCACCTGGGTCGCGCCGACCGCACCAGCGAGCTGTTCACGCTCGCCGCGGAGTGTCGTGACCCCGAGGAACGCGACCGTCTCCACCGCGAGCTGGTCGAGCTGAACCTGCCCATCGCCGACGCGCTGGCCGCACGCTACGCACGGCGCGGGCTGGACCCCGAGGACCTCGTCCAGGTCGCCCGCCTGGCCCTGGTCCGCGTGGTTCCTCTGTTCCGGCCGGAGTTCGGGAAGGACTTCCTGGCCTACGCGGTACCGAGCATCCTCGGGGCCATCCGCAAGCACTTCCGGGACTGCGGCTGGACGGTGCGCCCACCCCGACGGATCCAGGAGGCGCACCAGCTGATCGCGCGGCTCCGACCCGAGCTGGTGCAGCAGCTCGGGCGCGAGCCCACGGTGCGTGAGCTGGGCGAGGCAACGGGCCTTGACGAGGAGACCTTGCTCGAGTCGCTCGAGGTGCGGGACTGCTACACGCCGGTCTCGCTGGACGCGCCGGCGGTCACCGGCCAGGAGGAGCCGGGGCGAACACTCGGCCAGTTCCTCGGCGAGGAGGAGGCGGGCTACCGCAGCTGTGAAGCGCGCGCGATGCTGGAGCCGCTGCTGGCGCGACTGAGCCCGCGCGACCGACGCGTCGTGGAGCTCCGGTTCATCCAAGGTCTGACGCAGCGCGAGGTCGGCGAACGGATCGGGGTCAGCCAGATGCAGGTCTCCCGGATCCAGACCCGGGTCCTGAGCTCGCTGCGCAGCAGCCTGGGAGAGCTCGACGAGACAAGCGTCCTCGGCGGGTTCCCGGCTGTGCACGGAGCGGCCTGAGCACGACGGGCCTCGGCGGCCCACCCCCGGTGGGGTGGGCCGCCGTCGTCGAGCTCTAGAGGATGTCGTCGACCTTGTCGGTGACCTTGTCCTTCACGTCCTCGACCTTGTCCTTCACGTGGGACTTGGCCTGGTCGGCCTTTCCCTCGTGCTTCAGGGAGTCGTCGTCGGTGGCAGCCCCGGCCGCCTCCTTGCCACGGCCCGCGATGTCCTGGACCTTGTTCTCGATACGGTCGTCGAGACCCATAGTTCCTCCTCGTTGTCGTGTGCTTACGCCAGGGGATTACCCGCAACGGGCGCGGGCATCCGCCCGGATGCTCATTCTTCGAGGCGGTCCAGGTTGTGGACGGCCGGTCCCTCGATCACGGTGCCGTCGGCCGAGAACCGGGAACCGTGCAGCGGGCAGTCCCAGGAGCGTTCGGCATCGTTCCAGCGGAGGGTTCCTCCCAGGTGGGTGCAGACGGCCCGCACCGCGCACCCGGCACTGACCACCCCCACAGGGCGGGGATCGACGCCGGCGCGTCCCACCTCGCCGGTTCGTTCGGGCAGCGCGAGCGAGACCGTTCGGGTCTCGGCCCTGGCCAGCCCGACGACGGCCTCGCGGACCACCGCGGCGTTGCGCACGCCCAGGTCGGCAGCGGCGGCAGGTCGGGTCACGCGCCGCTCCAGCGGCCGGGCCCACGTGGTCGGGGAGCCGAGGATGGAGGCGGCGATCCGCAGCCCGGCGCTGGCGCCGTTGGCCAGTCCCCACTTGTCGTACCCCGAGGCCAGCCAGATGCTGCCGAGGCCACGAGGGAGCTTGCCGACGTACGGGATCCCGTCGTGCGAGGTGTAGTCCTGCGCGGACCAGGCGTGCGTCTCGACGGTTCCCGGGTAGGCGCTCGCTGCCCAGGTGCGCAGCTCCTCCACGCGCTCGGACTCGGATCTCCCGCGGCCGACGACGTGGCCGCTGCCACCGACGAGCAGCGCCGGGGCGGGACCCGGAACCGCGCGCAGGGACCGAACTCGGGAGCCTGCCGAGATCATCATCCCGGGTGGCGCGGGGAACTCCCCGGTGAGCGCGAGGAGGTAGGAACGGCGCGGCACCAGCTTCGCGAAGTAGAGCCCGCGGTCGAGGATCGGGAACCCCGTCGCCAGCACCAGGTGGCGGCACCGGAACTCGGTTCCGTCGTCGGTAGCCAGGCGCGGACGCCGTCCCCACGAGATGTCGGTGACGCGCTGGCCCTCGCCGATGCGACCTCCTTGGTGCTCGACCTCGTCCGCGAGCGCGAGCACCATCGCGCGTGGGTCGAGCTGGAACTGGTACTCCACCAGGCTCACGGCGCCGTGCACCTCGAACGGCACGTCGAGCTCGGGCTGCCACTGTGCGGGCAGGCCGAAACGGCGGCACGCGGCGAGCTCGGCCGCGACCGCCTCGACGTCGTCGCGGGTCGGTGCGTAGGTGATCGAGGGCAACGGGTCGACGCGGACTCCCTGGTGATCGCAGAACTCTCGCAGCCAGGCGGCGCCCTGACGATTGGCCTCGACGTAGGCGTGCACCACGGGATCCGGGTGCTGCGCCGCGAGCCGCGAGAGCTTGGTGCCCTGCAGCGTGCTCACCTTGCCGGTGTTGCGACCGGAGGCGAGGGCGCCGACGTGCAGCGCCTCGAGCACGATCACGTCCAGCCCGGACCGGGCGAGCTGCAGGGCGGTGGTGAGTCCGGTGACCCCGGCTCCCACCACGACCACGTCGGCCTCGCCCGCGTCCAGCCGGGGCCGCACCCGGGCCGGGCCGTCCCACAGGCTCGGGGTCTGCGACGGGGCTTGCGACGGGGCGTGCGTCTTGGTGCGCTGGTGGTCGTTGCCGGGTCCTGCGGTCGGCGGGAACATCGGTACCTCCTTGCCGCTGACCCTGGAGATACCCATCCCCGGGGACGCCATGCGGGCGGAGACCGGTTACTCGGGAAGGGACCCGTTCTCGACGAGCTGGTCGGCGACCAGGCGCAGCTTGATGTTGTGGTCCTGGGAGTAGCGCAGGAGCACGGCGAACGCCTTGTCCGCGGTGAGGTCGTAGCGCTCCATCAGGATGCCCTGGGCCTGGCCGATCCGTTTGCGGGCGTCGACCGCCTGCCAGAGATCGGCTTCCTTGCGGGCTGCACCGATCGCGACCGCGGCGTGCCTGGCCAGGACGTGGGCGACGGCCTGGTCGTCGGCGCTGAACTGGTGCGGGTCCCGGCTGTAGAGGTTGAGGGTGCCGATGGTCGAGACCGTCGTGTACAGCCGCACGTTGAGCAGGCTGCGCACCCCGGCGCGGGCGACCATGTCCGCCCAGGCCGGCCAGCGTCGGTCGGTGGTGGTGTCGTCGACGATGATGCTGAGCACGTCGCCGAGGGCTGAGAGGTCAGGTCCCTGGCCGGTCTGCATCTGGATCTCGTCGAGACGCTCGATCAGCGGGTCGGTGACGGCGACGGTCTCCACCTGGGTCTTGGAGTGGATGAAGGTGATGCCGGCGAAGTCGGCGCCCACCGCCTTCAGGGCGTACTCCAGGACGAGCTCGACGGTCTCCTCGACGCCGGGTTCGTCGTGCAGCCGCAGTGCCATCTCGGCGAACTCTTCTGGGTCGCGGTACGGGGACACGGGTGTGGGGTCTCCTGGGACAGGTCGGCACACCCGGTGGGGCCGGGTGCGCGGAGAGGGGATGCGAGCTGGCGGAGTCAGGCGAGCTCGGGTGGCGGTACCCAGGAAGGTGCGTGCCAGGGGCGCGGAGGAGTGAGCGAGGGCATCTGGTGCTCCCGTGCGCAAGGGACCCTGGTGGCCAGCTGCATGACCGTGGATCCGTGACGTTCTGCGCACATAGTGGCACGCAGCCTGTCCGCTTCGGACACCGACGGGCGGAAACGTCGGAACCGGTTGAAATGAGGGCGTTCGGGCAAGGGACTCTCATGACGACGCTCAACGCCCTGGCACTGGTCTGCACGCTCAAGAAAGGCGGTGAGACCTCCAGCTCCGAGCTGCTGGCGCGCCAGGTTCTCGACGAGCTCGCGGAGCACGACTGCGCCACCGACCTGGTGCGGCTGGCCGACCGTGGTGTTTCTTTCGGTGTCAGCACCGACGAAGGTGACGGCGACGGGTGGCCCGAGATCCGGGACCAGGTGCTCGCCGCGGACATCGTCGTGCTCGCGACGCCGATCTGGATGGGTCAGCCGGCCTCGGTGTGCAAGATGGCGCTCGAGCGCCTGGACGCCGAGCTGAGCGAGACCGGACCGAGCGGTCGCCCGACCCTGTACGGCAAGGTCGCCGGGATCGCGGTGGTCGGCAACGAGGACGGTGCGCACCACGTCACGGCCGAGGTGGCCCAGGCCCTGGTCGACGTCGGCTTCAGCGTTCCGGCGCAGGCAGCGACCTACTGGGTCGGCGAGGCGATGGGGTCGGTCGACTACCAGGACCTGGAGAAGACGCCCGAGAAGACGGCGGGCACCACCCGCACCCTGGCAGCGAACGCCGTGCACCTCGCGCGGCTGCTGCGGGCCAGCAACTACCCGATTCCCGGCTGAAGGAGGAACCATGCCCCGGCAAGGTTGGAGCGCCAAGCGCGAACGTCAGTACGAGCACATCAAGGAAGGCCTCGAGGACCGGGGCCGCTCCGAGGACGTCGCCGAGGAGATCGCGGCGCGCACGGTGAACAAGGAGCGCGCGCGCCACGGTGAGTCCCGGGAAGCAAGCAGGACGTCGACGGACGACATCTCCTCGGGCCGCCGTGGTGGCCTGCGCTCCCACCGTGGCCCGGGTGGACGCACCCGTGACCAGCTGTACGCCGAGGCCAAGGCCAAGAACATCCGCGGCCGCTCGAAGATGAGCAAGGCCGAGCTCGAGAAGGCCGTCGGGCGCTGAGCACGCGCAGAGGTGGGGCGGCAGGTACCGGTCGGCCCTCGTCCGGCTAGCGGCGGCGCGTCCCGTTGGCGCGGAACCAGGTGGCCGTGACGGACTTGCCCGGGTTCCCCGGACTGGTGGTCCAGCGGTCGGCGAGCTCGTCGACGATCGCCAGGCCGCGACCATCCAGGTCGTCGTGGTTCGCGTTTCGCTGCGAGGGCCAGCCCGGGGCGTCGTCGGCGACCCGGACGTCGATCCGGAACTCGTCCGCACGCAGGTCGACCTCGACGTGCCCGGCACCCGCGCGGACCGAGTTGGTGACCAGCTCGCTGACGACGAGGACCACGTCGTGGCTCCAGGCCGCGGGCTCCTCCGGGAATGCCGCGCCGAGCTGTTGGGTCACGAAGGTGCGTGCGTGGGCGGGTGCCTTCATGTCCGCCACGAACCGCGCCCTCACCCGCCCGGCTCCCAGCGGAAGGCGAGCACGGCGATGTCGTCGGAGGCGTCCGGGCTGCGCAGCTTGCGCAGCGCGTGCTCGACGATCTCCTCGACGGGGGAGTCGC
>JBJMIP010000432.1:0-11754 GCA_045806825.1 Marmoricola sp. | reverse complement strand
GTCGGCAAGACCGAGCTGGCCAAGTCGCTGGCCGACTTCCTCTTCGACGACGAGCGGGCGATCGTCCGGATCGACATGTCCGAGTACTCCGAGAAGCACTCGGTCGCCCGGCTCGTCGGTGCGCCTCCGGGGTACGTCGGGTACGACGAGGGCGGTCAGCTGACCGAGGCTGTGCGCCGACGTCCCTACAGCGTGGTGCTCCTCGACGAGGTCGAGAAGGCGCACCCCGAGGTCTTCGACATCCTGCTGCAGGTCCTCGACGACGGGCGGCTGACCGACGGCCAGGGCCGCACCGTGGACTTCCGCAACACCATCCTGATCCTGACCAGCAACCTGGGCTCGCAGTTCCTCGTCGACCCGACCCTGGACGACGAGGCCAAGCACGAGTCGGTGATGGCCGTGGTCCGGCAGTCGTTCAAGCCGGAGTTCCTGAACCGCCTCGACGAGGTCGTCATGTTCGACGCGCTCGGCAAGGACGAGCTCGCCCACATCGTCGACCTGCAGCTCAAGGCGCTCGAGTCGCGGTTGGTGGTCCGTCGGATCGGCATCACCGTCACCGATTCGGCCCGCACCTGGTTGACCGACCACGGCTACGACCCGGCGTACGGGGCCCGGCCGCTGCGGCGACTGGTGCAGACGGCGATCGGTGACCCGCTGGCGCGGATGCTGATCGGCGGCGTGGTGGGCGACGGCCAGCACGTGGTCGTCGACTCCGAGGGGGAGGGCCTGGCCCTCCGCGTCACTGACTGATCGAGCGGTACGTCAGACCAACGAGCGACCGTCGTGCAGCGCGAGCCGCTGCGCGACGGTCCGCTGGTCGGCCAGCCAGGAGTCCTCGGGAGTCTTCGGCAGCATGTCGTCGAACTCGATCGCGAACGATCCCAGGATCGTGCCGAACCGCGCCGGGCGGGCGATGAACCAGACGTGCAGGTGCGCCGAGCCGTCACCGATCCGCATCACGTGGACCCGGCCGACGTTCTCGAGCTTCGTCATGATCCGGGTGACCCACAGCGAGAGCTTCCCGAGCTCGGCGGCCTGCTCGTCGTCGAGGTCGGTGTAGTCGAGGTGCTCCTTGGGCTCGAGCATCAGGATCAGCGGCAGCCCGCCGCGCGGCATCGGCCGCAACGTCCAGGCGTCGTTCTCCCACAGCGGCGCGGTGAAGCTGCCGTCGGCGGCGCACAGGCCGCAAGGCTTCCCGCCCGGGTCGCCCTCGCGCGGGGCCTCGGCCTCCAGCGGCGGGGCCAGGACCTTGGGCACCATCGCGCCGTCGACGACCTCCCAGGGGAACACGTCCCAGGTCTGGGCCGGCGTCATCGGGATCCGGCCCTCGGTGCCGAACTCGGCCACGATCCGCGCGTACAGGTCCTCGGGTGACTCAGCCATGGCGTCACCCTGCCACGGGCTCGGGCTAGGGCTGCGGTCGACCTGCCAGCAGGGCGTCCAGCTTGGCCTCGAGCCGGGCGACGTCGGCGCGGGTGGCCGACTGCAGGTCAGGACGGAGGCTCGCGATGATCGCGCCACCGGGCTCGATGGTGACGATGTCGGTCTCGTTGACGCTGTTCGCGTTCTGCCGGCGCAGCGCGGCCTCCGCGTCGGCCTTGCGCAGGCCCTCGCGGCGTAGCGCGTCGTCGCTCCAGGCGCCGTCGCGGGCCAGCACGGTCGGGGTGCCTTCCAGAAGCCGGCTGGCGGTGTCGTTGCTGCGCGCGAGCCGGACCACGCCGGCGTTGAAGCCGATCAGCACGACCGCGCCGATCAGCCCGCCGAGCAGGCTGTCGTCCGGTCCGATGATCGCGTTCTGGACCACGTTGCTCAGCAGCAGGACGACCACCAGGTCGAAGGCGTTGAGCTGCGCGAGGTCGCGCTTGCCGGCCAGCCGGATCAGCAGAGCCAGGGCCAGGTAGACCGCGACGGTGCGGACCACCTTCTCGGTCACCGACAGGTCCAGGTGCATCAGGTCGTTCCACATGCTGCTCATCCTGCACCCGAGGTCGGTCCCGGACGCGGCTCTGCGACCATCGTGGGGTGAGCGAGGTGCGCGCGCGGTCGGTGTACGCCGTCTGGCTGGTCGCCGTCGGCGTCTACCTGCTCGCGGTCTTCCACCGCTCCTCGCTCGCGGTCGCCGGACTCGCGGCCACGGACCGCTTCCACATCTCAGCCGCACAGCTGGCCACCTTCACGATGCTCCAGCTGCTCGTCTACGCGTTGATGCAGATCCCCGTCGGGTTGCTGGTCGACCGGTTCGGGTCGCGCAGCGTGCTCGCAGCCGGCGCCCTGCTGCTCACCTGCGCCCAGACCGGCTTCGCCTTCGCCGAGACCTACCCGCAAGCTCTGCTCGCCCGCGTCTTCGTCGGGATGGGCGACTCGATGACCTTCATCTGCGTGCTCCGGCTGGTGAACAGCTGGTTCGAGCCGCGGCGGGTCCCGGTGACCATCCAGCTCACCGGCGTGATCGGCCAGCTCGGCGCGATCATCGCCGCGGTGCCGATGACCTGGGCGCTGGGCCACCTGGGCTGGACCAAGTCCTACCTGATCGCGGCCTCGCTGGGCATCGTGATGACGGCGCTGCTGCTCGTGGTCGTGCACGACTCCCCGGCCGTCAGGAACTTGCGCGGCCAGGCGATGAACGTGCGCGCGATCCGCGCCAGCCTGGGGGAGTCCTGGAGCCACCCGGGCACCCGGCTCGGGTTCTGGATGCACTTCACGACCCAGTTCAGCGCGACCGTGCTCGGCCTGCTCTGGGGCTTCCCGTTCCTGGTGAAGGGTGAGGGGCTGAGCGAACGGACTGCGGGGGTGCTGCTGACGGTGATGGTCGTCGCGATCATGGGAGCCGGGCCGCTGCTCGGCTGGCGGATCACGATCCGGCCGTGGCACCGCTCGACCTTGGTGCTCGCGATCGTCGGGGCGATCGTCGCGGTGTGGACGGTGGTGCTGTCCTGGCCGGGCCAGGCTCCGTTGTGGTTGCTCGTGGTGCTGGTGGTGGTCTCGGGTATAGGTGGCCCGGCGTCGGTGATCGGGTTCGACCTGGCGCGCACCTCCAATCCGCCGCAACGGCTGGCGAGTGCCACCGGGATCATCAATCAGGCGGGTTTCCTGGCCAGCCTCACCCTGGTGATCGCGATCGGGCTGATCCTCGACTGGCGTACGCCGGGAAGCTCGAGCGACTACACGCCGAGCGCCTTCCGGTGGGCGATGAGCTTCCAGTACGTGCTGTGGTCGATCGGCCTGGTGCAGATCTGGCGGTACCGGATCAAGGCGCGGGCGCGGCTCAAGGCCGATGATCCCGACTTGTACGCGGAGCAGTCGCGGACGTTCTAGGCTCCAGCGCATGTCCTCCAAGCCGTTCCTCGCCGCCTGCGCTCTCGCGCTGCTGCTCGGAACCGGTGCCTGCGGCAAGGACGAGCCGAAGGCGGAGCCGACCAGCTCGGTGACCGGTACGCCGACCGAGGGTGCGAGCTCGAGCGGGACGCCGAGCGAGAGCCCGACGGCGACGGCCACGGAGAGCTCGCCGGCGGTCAACCTGCCCCAGGGTTTCCCGGCCCAGAAGGACGTCCCCCTGGTCGCTGGTGTGGTGACGAGCCAGACCGGGGGCACGGACCCGAGCGGCAAGATCGGGTGGATCATCGAGATGAGCGCCGCCGGCTCGAAGAAGGACTGCTTCGACCGGGCTGCTGCGGCGCTGGTATCGCACGGCTTCACCAAGCAGGGCGAGATGGACGCGAAGGACACCCACCAGGCGCAGTTCACCACCAAGGACTGGGCCGTGATCATCTCCGCGCGGGCCGACGGCGAGAACTGCCAGCTCGGCTACGAGGTCGGGCAGCTCTCCAAGTAGGGCCGGACTCTTTGTAGGCTCCTCGCGTGATCCTCGCTGCGCTCGTCAACGCGACGTCGCCCACTCGACCTCACCTCGCTGGCGCTCGGCGGGCGCTCGATAGGCTCCACGCGTGAGCGGCGATCTGAACATCCCAGCGGCCCCGGTGATCGACGGCGCCGAGCACATCCACTCCGGCAAGGTCCGCGACCTCTACCGGATGACCGAGGGGCCGCAGGCCGGCCGGCTGCTGATGGTCGCGAGCGACCGCATCTCGGCGTACGACTTCGTGCTGGACAGCACCATCCCCGACAAGGGTCAGATCCTCACCCGGATGTCGCTGTGGTGGTTCGACCAGCTCGCCAGCCTGATCCCCAACCACGTCGTGTCCACCGACGTTCCGGAGTCGGTGCGCGGCCGCGCGGTCTTCTGCGAGGAGCTCGCGATGTTCCCGGTCGAGTGCGTGGCGCGCGGCTACCTGACGGGGTCCGGCTTGCTCGACTACCGGGCCAGCGGCGAGGTGTGCGGGATCCCGCTGCCCGCGGGCCTCGAGGACGGCAGCGTGCTGCCGGAGCCGATCTTCACCCCCGCCAGCAAGGCGGCGGTCGGCGACCACGACGAGAACGTCTCGTTCGACGCGGTGGTGGCGGCGGTCGGGACGACGACGGCCGAGGAGCTGCGCGAGCTCACGCTCTCGATCTACGCCCGCGCCGAGGAGCTCGCCCGGATGCGCGGCATCATCCTGGCCGACACCAAGTTCGAGTTCGGTGCGCGGGTCTCGACCTCGACCGCGCCGGAGATCGTGCTGGCCGACGAGGTGCTGACCCCGGACTCCAGCCGCTTCTGGCCGGCCGACCTGTGGCAGCCGGGGCGCGCGCAGGCGTCCTACGACAAGCAGATCGTGCGTGACTGGCTGACCTCGCCCGAGAGCGGCTGGGACCGTGCCAGCGGCGAGCGTCCGCCGGCGCTGCCGCAAGCGGTCATCGACCACACCCGGGCCCGGTACGTCGAGGCGTACGAGCTGCTCACCGGCGAAGCGTTCTGATGGTTCTCCACAGGCATCAAGACATCACCTGGAAGCAGGCGCAATTCAGACCTACGGTCCCGGCATGAACGACGCCCAGACCTGGACCGCCCTCGGCTTCCTGATGACAGCCCTGCTGGGCGTGCTCTCGTACGCGCACCGGATGCTCGAGCACAAGTTCGTCGAGGTCGACCGCCGGTTCGCCGATGTCGGTCAACACTTCGACGGGGTCGACCGCCGGTTCGCCGATGTCGGTCAATGGTTCGACGGGGTCGACCGGCGATTCGACCGGCTCGACGACAGGTTCGATCGTCTGGAACAGAAGCTCGACATCCGCTTCGATCGGCTGGATGCCCGGGTCGACGGGCTCGACCGCGACGTCATGGCGCTCACCCGACGACAGCTCGGCGACCAGTGATCAAGCATGTGGACTTCGACGTCGAGCCGGTGATCGCGTTCGACTTTCTCGTCGACCCGGCCAACCGTCCGTTGTGGCAGTCCTCGCTGCGCCGCGTCGAGGACGTCAGCCCGGCGGATCCCGTGGTCGGTCAGACCTGGACCGACGTCACCTCACCCGGGTTGCGCCCGGCGATGGAGACCACCGAACTCGTGCCGTCGGAGCGTTGGACCGAGCGTGGCACCTGGCGTGGCGTGACCGCGCAGCTGACTCTCACCTTCGAGCCGGACGGCGACGGTTGCCGCGTTCTCGCCGACGCCACGGTGACCGGCCCGCTGATCGGTCGGGTGCTCACCACGCTCGCGCCGTACGCGATCCGTGGTGACCTGGAGCGGGCTGCGAGGATCCTGTCCGAGCGTGCGTCCGGCCAGTAGGTTGTGGCCATGCTGAACCTTTCGATCCTGCTCGAGGACTCCGCCCGCCGGTACCCGGACCGTGACGCCCTCGTCCTCGGGGACACCCGGATGACCTACGCCCAGGTGAACGCGGCCGCGAACCAGGTCGCGAACCTGCTCGTCGAGCGCGGCATCCAGCCGGGCGACAAGGTCGCGCTCAGCTGCCCGAACCTGCCGTACTTCCCGATCGTCTACTACGGCATCCTCAAGGCCGGCGGCGTCGTGGTCCCGCTCAACGTGCTGCTCAAGGCGCGCGAGGTGGCCTTCCACCTCGGCGAGGCCGACGTGAAGGCGTACTTCTGCTTCCAGGGCACCCCCGACCTCGCGATCGGGGCCGAGGGACACTCCGGCTTCGAGCAGGCGAAGGAGGCCGGCGGCGGCCTCGAGCACTTCTTCATGATCATGGCCGATCCGGCAGCGCCGTCCTCGATCGGCGGCACCGAGACCCTCGGCGAGGCGGTCGCGGGCAAGTCCGGAGTCTTCGACGCGGTCGTCACCGAGCCGAGCGACACCGCGATCATCCTGTTCACCTCGGGCACCACCGGCCGTGCCAAGGGTGCCGAGCTGAGCCACTCGAACACGATGATGAACGTCCTCACGATGAACCAGCTCTTCGGCAACCAGCCGGCCAGCGACACCCACGTGCTCACGCTGCCGCTGTTCCACACCTTCGGTGCCACGGTTCAGATGCATGCCGGCTTCGCCTCCGCTGCGACGCTGCTGCTGGTGCCCCGGTTCGACGCCGAGCAGGTGATCGGTCTGATGCAGAAGGAGGACGTCACCTTCTTCGCCGGCGTACCGACGATGTGGTGGGGCCTGCTCGCCGCGCTGGAGGCGGCCGGCGGGAGCGTCGACGTCGAGCGCATCGCCCGGAACCTGCGGATCGGCGCCTCCGGTGGTGCGAGCCTCCCGGTCGAGATCATCACCAAGGTCAAGGACAAGCTCGGCGTCACGATCCTCGAGGGCTACGGCCTCTCCGAGACCTCGCCGGTCGCCACCTTCTCCGACCCGGCGCAGGAGCCGCGGCCCGGCTCGATCGGCGTCCCGATCTGGGGGGTCGAGGTCAAGCTGATCAACGACGACTGGTCCGAGGTCACCGGTGTCGACGAGATCGGCGAGATCGCGATCAAGGGTCACAACATCATGAAGGGCTACTACGGACGGCCCGAGGCCACCGCCGAGGCGATCCGTGACGGCTGGTTCCGCTCCGGTGACCTGGCCCGCCGCGACGCCGACGGCTTCTACTACATCGTCGACCGGTCCAAGGACATGATCATCCGCGGCGGCTTCAACGTGTACCCGCGGGAGATCGAAGAGGTGCTAATGACGCACCCCGACGTCTCCCTGGCCGCGGTCGTGGGGGTGCCGCACGAGTCCCACGGCGAGGAGGTGAAGGCGTTCGTCATCCTGAACGCCGGAGCCTCGGTCACCGAGGACGAGCTGGTCGCCTGGGGCAAGGAGCAGATGGCCTCCTACAAGTACCCGCGGATGGTGAAGTTCGTGGAGACCCTGCCGATGACCGCCACGGGCAAGATCCTCAAGCGGGAGCTCGTCGACTGAGCCGAACGTTCGGCCGGCGCTTGGCCGAGCGCTTAGGATTCTGGCGTGTTCTGGGGCTCGCAGGACGCCCCTGTGCACGTGGGGCGGCACAAGGCACCCCGTCCTGACCAAGTCGGACGGGCACTGCGGCGAGCCCTGATCGTGACGGTCGTGCCGGCACTGTTCTTCGCGGTGCTCGGCTACCTGGTCTTCGCGCTGAACCGCGGCAAGATCATCGACGTGGCGCTCGACCCGACGGCACTGCTGTGGGTCGTCGTGATGATCGGTGTGGTCTGGTCGCTGTGGGTCTCGCTGATCTGGAAGATCTACGCCCGCAACCGCTCGCGGAGCGCGACGCTTCCGTTCCGAGCGCTCGGGGCAGCCGGGGTCGGGCTGATGTGCCTGGCGGTGAGCGCGCCCATGGCCGTCGGCGCCCGGTACGCCGTGGTGCAGCGCGACGTGGTGCACACCGTGTTCGGGACCCACAACAGCGCGACCACCCCGAAGGCGGTGAGCGCGGAGAACCCGTGGGGCAACCGCGACCGGGTCAACGTGCTGCTGCTCGGCGGTGACGGCGCGGTGGATCGCCAGGGCATCCGCACCGACTCGGTGATCCTGGCGAGCATCAACGTGAAGACCGGCAGCACGACCTTGTTCAGCTTGCCGCGCAACCTGCAGGACGTGCCGTTCAAGCCGGGATCGCCGCTGGCCAAGATCTACCCGGACGGCTTCACCGACGGCACCCCGAACAACGCCGAGTTCTTCCTCAACGCGGTCTACCGCAACGTCCCGGCGCTGCACCCGGGCGTGCTGGGCAAGACCGACAACGAGGGCGCCGACGCCGTGAAGCTCGCGGTCGAGGGCGCCACCGGGATCCCGGTCGACTACTACGTACTGGTGAACCTCGACGGGTTCGCGCGCCTGATCGACGTGATGGGCGGCATCACCGTCAACATCAACGAACCGATCCCGATCGGCGGCGACACCGACCGGCACATCCCGCCGAAGAAGTACCTGCAGCCGGGCCCGCACCAGCGGCTCACCGGCACCAACGCGCTCTGGTACACCCGTGGCCGCTACGGCTCGACCGACTACAAGCGGATGGCCCGCCAGCGCTGCGCGATCAACGCGATCGTCGCCAAGGCCAGTCCCGCACTGATGCTGCGCAAGTACACCGCGCTCGCCAGCGCCAGCAAGGACATCGTCCGCACCGACATCCCGGCCAAGCTGCTGCACGCGTTCGTCGACCTCGCCGGCAAGGTGAAGGGCAAGCCCATCAAGTCGGTCGGCTTCGAGCGCAGCGCGAAGTTCAATCCGAACGAACCCGACTTCTCCTACGTGCGCGCCGCCGTGTACGCCGCGCTGCACCCGACCGGGCCGGTCACTCCGACCGGGGGCTCGACAGGGTCGAGCAGCGGTTCGAGCGGGAGCTCCTCGGGCGGCTCGACCGACAATCTGCCCAGCAAGGTCAGCGACACCTCCTCGGACTGCGCCTACCACCCGGTCACCCGCTAGCCCTAGGGTCGGGTCAAAGCCCCGAACCCCGGAGACCGCCATGGCCGCGCCGTACCTGCTCTCGTCCTCGACCCTCGTCAGCGCCAGCCCGGAGGCGGCCTTCGACACGCTGTGCGCCGCACCGCTGGAGCAGCTCTTCACCACGCGCTCGGGTCCGATCCCTCCGGTGGTCCGGTGCGAAGGTCAGCAGGGTGAGTGGGGCCGCACCGGTGCGTCGCGCAGCGTGGTGCTCTCCGACGGCACCGGCAACCTGGAGACCATGGTGGGCGGCGACCGGGCGACGCAGGAGTACCGCTACCGGTTGTCGGACTTCCAGGGGCCGTTCAAGCGGCTGATCACCAGCATCGACGGCCAGTTCACCTTCGTCCCCGAGGGCTCCGGCACCCGGGTCACCTGGACCTGGCGGCTGAACCCGGTCAACGGTGCCACTCGCCTGGTGCTGCCGGTGGTGGGCTTCTTCTGGAGCCGGTACGCCGCCGACATGTGGCCGCGCTATTCCGCCATGCTGCCCGCGTGACGAGGAGAGCCCGGGCGGCGACTAGAATCGTGTCCGTCCTCCCCGTCTGAACCCAGGAGACCCCCGTGGCCCGTGTCGTCGTCGACGTCATGCCCAAGCCCGAGATCCTCGACCCGCAGGGCAAGGCCGTGCTCGGCGCGCTGCCCCGCCTCGGCTTCTCCGGTGTGACCGAGGTCCGTCAGGGCAAGCGGTTCGAGCTCGAGGTCGACGGTGACGTCACCGACGAGCGCCTCGCCGAGATCGAGAAGATGGCCGAGACGCTGCTCTCGAACCCGGTGATCGAGGACTTCGCCGTACGGGTCCTGCCGTGAAGGTCGGGGTCGTCACCTTCCCCGGCTCCCTCGACGACGCCGACGCCCGTCGCGCCGTCCGGCACGCCGGCCACGAGGCCGTGGCCCTGTGGCACGGCGACCACGACCTGAAGGGCGTCGAGGCGGTGCTGCTGCCCGGCGGTTTCTCCTACGGCGACTACCTGCGCTGCGGCGCGATCGCCCGCTTCGCGCCGGTGATGACCGAGGTCGTCGACGCCGCCAAGGGTGGGATGCCCGTGCTCGGCATCTGCAACGGCTTCCAGATCCTGTGCGAGTCGCACCTGCTGCCGGGTGCGCTGATCCGCAACGACCACCGCAAGTTCGGGTGCCTCGACCAGCGCCTGGTCATCGAGAACAACAAGACCGCCTGGACGAACTCCTACGACGCCGGCCAGGAAGTCACCATCGTCCTGAAGAACGGCGAGGGCTCGTTCGTCGCCGACGACAAGACGCTCGACATGCTCGAGGCCGAGGGCCGGGTGGTCGCTCGCTACGTCGGGAACCCGAACGGCTCGCAGCGAGCGATCGCCGGGATCTCGAACGAGGCCGGCAACGTCGTCGGGCTGATGCCGCACCCCGAGCACGCCATCGAGGACCTCTGCGGTCCCGGCACCGACGGGCTCGGGTTCTTCACCTCGCTGTCCTGACGGTGGTCGAGGTGCTCTGCCGTCCTCACGCTGGATGAGGTGCCTCGCTGTCCGCACGGTGGTTGAGGTGCCCCGCTGTCCGCACGGTGGTTGAGGTGCCCCGCTGTCTGCACGGTGGTTGAGGTGCTCCGCAGCGAGGAACGAGCGCAGGAGCCTCGAAACCCGGCGACCGACGCGCAGTCCGATCAGACGTGCCCGTGCTCCAGGTACCGCCAGGTCGTCCGACCGACGATCCCGGTCGCCGGGACTCCGACGCGGCGCTGGTAGGCGCGGACCGCCTTCGCGGTGGCGTGGTCGTACCGCCCGTTGATGTGCAGCTGGGTCAGGCCCGCCGCGTGCAGCGCGCGCTGCACCCGGACGACGTCCGCGCCGCGCACGCCGCGAACCAGGCGTGAACGGTGGTTGCCGGCGATGAGCAGCGAGACCCAGTCAGCGTGGTTGATCTTCGTCTTCACGTCGTGGCCGGCGCGGGCCTGCAGCTTGTGCACCCCGTACGCCGTCCGCTTGTCCCAGTAGCCGTCGACGTAGGAGTTGTAGAGCCCGTTCTGCTTGAGCAGGCACTGCAGCAGCGGGTGCATCCAGGCGCGGGTGCCCTTGCCGGTGGACGGGTAGGTGGCCAGGTTGATGCGGCCGGTCTGGCACCGGCCGTCGACCACCGGGTTCGCAGCCTCGGGCGTGCCGCGTCCCGGCAGGTAGACGGTCTTGAACGGCTTCGGCTTCGCGGTCTGGATCGGCTTGGTGTGCGCCGGCTTGGTGGTGTGGCTCGGCTTGGTGTGCGCCGGCTTCGTGGTGTGGCTCGGCGTGGTGCGGTTCGGCGTGGTGTGGCTCGGCTTGGTGCGGTTCGGCTTGGCGTTGCTGGTGTGCGTGCTGATCCGCAGGTCCACGAAGTTGCTGTCGATGTTGATGGCCACGCCGCCGTGCCGCTCGGTGTGCCCGCCGCGGTACTGCTTCACGCGGCTGTTCATCCAGCTGTCCGAGCGCAGGTAGGAGGAGCGCGTGTTGGCGCGGCCGTTCCAGTCCGCGACCCAGATCTGGTGCGGCAGGGTCAGCCGGCTGCCGTTGGCTCGGGCTCGGTCGAGCAGCCGGATGCCGGACGTGGCGCTGGAGTAGACGCCGGAGACGTAGCCGTGCGCCTTGAGCTGGCGGGTCCACGCGGCGAGGAACTGGAGCGAGGAGTTGCGGCACGCCGAGGAGGAGGTGCTGAACGCCTCGAGGTCGTAGAAGATCGTGCTGCGGCGCGGAAGGCCGAGGCGCTTCGCGGCGCGCACGGCGGTGTTGGCCTCGGCGCGGCCCTGGGTCCGGGCGATGCCGTAGTGGTGGGCCGGGTTCGCGCTGATCCGGTGCCCGCGCAGGTTGGCGTGGTGGTTGCACGCGGCCTGGCGGCCGACGTGGATCGGCAGCAGCTTCCAGCCGTGCGCCAGCTGGGTGCGCACCCAGGCCGCGTTCAGGTTGCGCTGCACCTTGCAGGCGCGCGAGGCGCCGGAGATGTAGACGCCGACACCGCGGTAGGGCGAGCTCCTCCACGCGTCCATCGCGTG
>JBJMIP010000431.1:0-8353 GCA_045806825.1 Marmoricola sp. | reverse complement strand
CGCCGGCCACGATCTCGTCGAGCACAGACATGGACGTCCTCAGTGATTCCGCGAGTGGGGGTAGCGGCGCCGTTGCCAGAAACAGGTTCTCACGCCGGGACAACCCGAAATCCGGCGCCCAGGGCGCGGTCCGGCGCCGAGCGCCTGCTGCCGTGCGTCAGTGCGACGTGGTGTGCAGACCCATCTTCGCCATCACGTACAGCGTGACGAGCGCGATCGGGGACAGCGCGACGCCCACCCAGAAGACCGGCATCGAGGAGACCATCAGACCGATGCCGCCGACCACGAAGCTCGCCAGGCCGATTGCGACGGCGGTCCAGGCTGCGGGGGTGTTGCCGTGGTTGTCGGCCATGCGAGTGACTCCTAGCTCGGTACTTGCTGCGGGGCGATGAGCATTCTAGGGGGACGGAGGGCCGGTCGGGTCACGACCCTCGTCGAGCGCCTTCCACACCTCGAGGTCCGCCATCTCCTCCACCTGCGCGGCCCCCGTGTGCTGCGCGCTCGGCGCGTCGTACCGGCTGCTCATCTCGGGCCAGCGCGGTGCCAAGCGCAGGCCGGCCAGCACGGTGGCGAGGACGACCGGGACGATCAGGCAGGCGATGAGGTAGGCAGCAGTCGGCGCACCGTTACGACCGACGTCGCCGGAGATCCTGGAGCGGATCTCGTCCGGGAGGGTGAACGGGGCCACCACGAGACAGGCGACGACACCCACGCCTGCGAGCGCGGCGACCGCGAGGACGACCCGACGCATCCGGCGGCCCGTGACCAGGACGACTCCCCACGCAGCGAGCAGCACGAGCGCCAGCGCAAGTGCCAGCGGCATGTCGGCGCGCAGGTCGCTCTCCGGTACCAGCAGCCCGACCTTGGTGTTGTCGTCCAGCTTGATCCAGTCCCGGGCGCACGTCACCGCGAGGACCGCTGTGGACCCGATCCCGGCGAGCACCACCGGCGCGAACCGGGTGGGCTCCTGGCCCGGTGTGCTCATCCGAGCAGGCCGGCGTCGAAGCAGGTGCGGTCGCCGGTGTGGCAGGCCGGCCCTTCCTGGTCGACCTTGACGAGCAGGGTGTCACCGTCGCAGTCCAGGCGGACCTCCAGGACGTGCTGGCGGTGGCCCGAGGTCTCCCCCTTGACCCAGTACTCGTTGCGCGAGCGGCTCCAGAAGGTCCCCCGCCCGGTGGTCAGGGTGCGGTGCAGCGCCTCGTCGTCCATCCAGCCGAGCATCAGCACCTCGCCGGTGTCGTGCTGCTGCACGACGGCGGGGACGAGCCCGGCCTCGTTGCGCTTGAGGCGGGCGGCGATGGCGGGATCGAGCGAGGTCACCTGCCCAGTATCCCAGGGGCCGCTAGCTGGATTGCTGGGCGACCCAGGACGCGTGCAGCCGACCGTAGACGCCACCCTCGGCGACGAGCCGGGCGTGCGGTCCGCGCTGGACCACCTCGCCCTTGTCGAAGACGATGACCTCGTCGGCGTTCTCGGCGGTGGAGAGCCGGTGCGCGATGGTCACGCTGGTACGCCCGGACATCAGCAGCTCCAGCGCCCGACCGATCCGCATCTCCAGCGCCGGGTCGACCGCGCTGGTGGCCTCGTCGAGGACCAGCAGGTCCGGGTCTGCCAGGTGCGCGCGGATCAGCGCGACCAGCTGCCGCTCCCCCGCGCTCAGCGACTCACCGCGCTGACCGACGCGCGTGTCGAGCCCGAGCGGCAGCGAGGCGAGCCAGTCGCCGAGGCCGAGCTCCTCGATGGCCGCGGTCACCTCCTTGCGGCCGGCTCCCAGGTCGCCGTACGCCGCGTTGGCGACGAGCGTGGAGTCGAACAGGAAACCCTCCTGCGGCACCAGGACCACCCGGCGCCGCAGCGAGGCGAAGTCGATCTGCTTGAGCTCGTGGCCGGCCAGCAGAACCGTCCCGGCCGTCGGGTCCATCAGCCGGGTCAGCACCTTCGCGAAGGTGGTCTTGCCGGAGCCGGTCTCGCCGACCACGGCGACGCGGCTCCCGGCAGCGATCTCCTCGTTGACGTCGCGCAGCACCGGCGGACCGCCGGGATAGGCGAAGTCGACGTGCTGGAAGGACACGGCGAGCGGCACGTGCGGAAGCTGGACGCCGCCGGGACCCGGGTCGTCGAGGTCGGCCGGGGTCTGCAGGATCCCGATCACCCGGCGCCAGCCGGCGATCGCGTTCTGGGCGTCGGTGAGCACCTGGGTGCCCATCTGCACGGGGCTGACGAACAGCGTCACCAGGAAGGCGAAGGCGAGCACCTCGCCGGAGGTGACACCGCTGCCCCAGAGGTGGCCCTGGCCCAGCCAGATGCCGAAGATCAGCACGCCGGCGTTGGCCAGACCGGCCGAGACCCCGCCGAGGGAGAAGGAGAACGCGGTCAGGCCCTGGGCCCGGGTGCTCGCTGCCTGGTACTCGGCGATGGACTCGTTGATGCGGGCCTGGGTCCGCCCCTCGATCGCGTGCGTCCGCACCACGACCGCGCCTACCACCGGCTCGGAGACCGCGGCCAGCATCTGCCCGACCATCCGCCGCACCACGGCGTAGGAGTCCGAGAGGCGACGCTGGAAGAACTGCAACGAGGCGAAGAGCGGCGCGAAGCAGAGCCAGACGACGATCGTGAGCTGCCAGCTGTAGAAGAGCATGATCACGGTCGCCACCAGGACCTGGCCGATGCTGACGATCCCGATGACCCCGCCGAAGACCAGGAACTGGCTCACCTGGTCGACGTCGCTGGTGACCCGGGAGACGAGTGCGCCGCGGCGCTCGGTGTTCTGGGTCAGCAGCGGGAGGTCGTGCACGTGCCGGAACGCCTTGATCCGCAGCGTCGCCAGGCCCTTCTCGGCCGTGGTGAACAGCCGAGCGGTCATCAGGTACGACGAGACCCCGGTGAGCACCATCGCGGCGGTCGCGAGCAGCGCCATCATCCCGACGAAGCCCAGGTCGATGCCGTGCGGTCCGTTGACGCCCTTGTCGAGGGTCTGCTGCACCGCGATCGGGATGACCACGCGGCCGGCGGTGCCGAGCAGCGCCAGCGCCACCGTGCCGCCGAAGCCCTCCTTCAGCTCGGGTGAGATCTCGGCGCCGAGCCGGATCGTCTCCCAGGCGGAGATCTCCTCGCCGGAGTCCAGGGCGGTCCCCGCCTTCGCCAGGGTCTCGCTCATTCGACCGCCCCCTCGGCGACGGCCTCGGTCTCGTAGGCGTTCACGAGCCGCGCGTAGTCGTCGTTGCGGACGAGCAGGTCCGGGTGCGGGCCGCGGTCGACGATCCGCCCACCGGCCAGGAAGAGCACCTCGTCGGCCAGGCCGATGGTGGCCTTGCGGTAGGCGATCAGCACCAGGGTCGAGGAGCCCACCGCGCTGCCCTGCTGCTGGCGCCGGATGGCCGCAAGGATCCGGCCCTCCACCTCGGGGTCCACCGCCGAGGTCGCGTCGTCGAGGATCAGCAGCCGCGGGCGTCGTACCAGCGCACGCGCGAGAGAAAGTCGCTGCCGCTGACCGCCGGACAGCGTGGTGCCGCGCTCCCCGAGCCGTGAGTCCAGCCCGTGCGGCAGCGCGGCGACGAACCCGTCGGCCTGCGCGGTGCGCAGCGCCTCCCAGATGTCCTCGTCCGCCACGTCCTCGCCGAGCGCGACGTTGCCGCGGACGGTGTCGTCGAACAGGAAGGCCGTCTGCGGCACCAGGGCGACCTGACCCGCGAGCTGGCCGGGGGCGAGGTCGCGCAGGTCGGTCCCGTCGACCAGCACCCGTCCGGAGTCCGGGTCGACGAGCCGGGTCAGCAGCGTGGTCAGGGTGCTCTTGCCGGACGCCGTCTCCCCGACGACGGCGACGGTGCGTCCGGGTTCGACCGTGAAGTCCAGGTTGTGCAGCAGGCGCTGGCCGGGCACGTAGGCGAAGTCGAGGTCCTCGACCTCGAGCCGCGCACCCTGGTCGCCGCCTCGCAGCGAGGCCGTTCCGTAGACGACCTCGACCGGCTCGTCGAGCACCCGGTGCACCCGGCGGAACCCGACCACCGAGCGCGGGAACTCCCCGAGCAGCCAGCCGATCGAGCGGATCGGGAACGCGACGATCGTGAGCAGGTAGGCGATCGTGACGACGTCCCCGGCACCCGCGTGCCCGTGCTGGATCTGGTAGACCCCGACGCCGAGGACCCCGAGGACGCCCAGGCTCGGGATCGCTTCCAGCAGCGGGTCGAAGGCCGCGCGGATCCGACCGACCCGGATCCCCAGGTCGCGCAGCTGGTTCGCCTTGGCGGCGAAGCGCGCGGTCTCCTCGGCCTCGCGCCCGAGCGTCTTGACGACCATCGCGCCGTCGAAGGACTCGTGCGCGACCTCGGACAGCTCGGCGCGCAGGGCCTGGATGCGGGTGAACAACGGCGAGGAGAAGTACTGGTAGGTCAGGGTCGCGAGCGTGACCAGCGGGAAGACCATCAACCCGACGGCGGCGATCTTGAGGTCGACGAGAAGCATCTGCGCGATCGCGATCACCATCATCGCCAGCGTTCCGACAGCCATCGGCAGCGGCGCGATGGGCGCCCACGCGGCCTCGACGTCGGCGTTGGCGTTGGAGAGCAGCTGACCGGTCGGGTGCTTCTGGTGCCAGGCCATCGGCAGGGTCAGGTACTGGGAGGTGACCTCGCGCCGGTAGGCCGCCTGCATCCGGTACTGCATCACGCCGGCACCGAGGCGACGGGCCACGATGCCGACCGCGCGCAGGATCGCGACACCGACGAACAGCCCCAGCACGGTGAGGAGCAGACCGCTCCCGATGCGTCCGGTCTCGAAAGCCGGCAGCACGACGTGGTCGGTCGACCAGCCGAGCACCCAGGCGTCGGCCACGGTGAGCGCGCCGAACAGGACGCTGCCGATGGTGGAAACAGTGAAGATCCACGGCTCGCGGCGGATGGCGACCCCCAGGACGCGGAAGCCGTCCATCAGGGTGGTCCGTGACGGGTCGCCGGTGGCGAGGTCGGTCACGGCGGGATTGCTCACAGTGGGCCAACCCCGGGCGGCTGGTCCGTGTTCCCGCGCTGGATCAAGCGACCGACACGTGGACGTGGTTCATGTGGTCGGCGTTGGCCGAGCCGCGGCTCGGCATCAGCCGCCAACCCTCGGAGGCACGCTCCGGGGTGAAGATGTGCTGGCGCCAGATCACGTCGAACAACCCCAGCTCGGCGGCGTGCGACCGCAGGAACTCGGCGATCGCGTTCCCGAGCGTGACGTCGCTGGTCATGATGTCGATCGCCTTGCCGCTGCTGTGCTCGCCGTGCGGCGAGTAGCCGCCGTAGGAGGTGATCTGCCCGAAGGCGTTGCAGACCGCGCGGTAGACCTGGATCGCCGCCGGCTGCAGACCGTTCTCGACGCTGCTGGTGCCGGGGCACGGCTTGCCCTTGATGGTGAACTTCGGGGCGAGCACGGGCTTCGCGGCGCCGAGCGCGGCCGCGGTGACCCAGTAGGAACGGCCCGACAGGAGCACCTGGGCGAAGCCGTTGCGGTGCAGACCGGTCACGACGAGCCGTTGCACCGCACCGATCTCGCCGTGCACGGGCGACTGCGCCGATGGAGCGGTGCGCAGGTCGACTGCGGACTTGGTCCAGCGACGGCCCCGGGCCTCGGGCAGGGTGGCGGCCGAGACGACCGCGCCGATCGAGGACGTGCGGTCGGCGTCGCGCGAGGCCCCGTTGCTGCGTGCCCCCAGGGCCGCGGAGAGGTCCGCGGACGAACCGCGCGCCGACAGGTCCACCGTCGTGACGGCCCCGTCGGAGATCGCGATGCCCGCGCCGACGACGGCGCAGGTCACGATCGGGGCCGAGATCACGGCAAGGCGGCGGGACTTGGAACCGCGTGGCTTGAGGCTGTGGTTGCCTCGGGTCACGTGCTTTCCTCACGTCGACGACAGGTCAGTCCGCATGGTGCTGGGGAGGGAGCGGACGGTCCATGAGAACACGTTCCGTCGCCGAAAGCCCAACCAGACTCCCGACAAACCGGGCGGAAACGCCCGATCGATCAGGTCACCCGCCGGAGACCTCGTCGGCGTCCTCGTGCAGGTGCAGGCCGCTGCCGTCGGTGTCGTCGAGCCAGCCCTCGGGCAGCACCACCCGCTTGCGGGGGCTCCCCTGGCGACCGCGCGGGGCGCCCAGGATCGTGGTCGGGAACGGCTCCGCGGGATCGAGCTCGTCGAGCAGCGTCGCGAGCTCGGCGAGCGTGCTGACCAGCGCCAGCGCGTTCCGCAGCTCCCCGCCCGCGCCGAACCCCTTGAGGTACCAGGCGATGTGCTTGCGGAACTCCTTGCAGCCGCGCTCCTCCCCCATGTGCTGGCTGAGCAGCTCGGCGTGCCGGTACATCATCGTGCGGACCTCGCCCAGGGTGGGGAGCACGGCCACCTGCTCACCGGCGAAGGCAGCGGCCAGGTCGCGGAACAACCAGGGACGACCGAGGCAACCACGGCCGACGACCACGCCTGCAGCGCCCGTCTCCGCGACCATCCGGACCGCATCGGCGGCCTCCCAGATGTCACCGTTGCCGAGCACGGGGATGTCCACGTGCGCGACGAGCTCGGCGATCGGGCGCCAGTCGGCGGTGCCGGAGTAGCCCTGGATCGCCGTCCGACCGTGCAGGGCGATCGCGGCCGCCCCCGACTCCGCGGCGATCCGGCCCGCGTCCAGGTAGGTCTGGTGCTCCTCGTCGATGCCGATCCGGGTCTTCATCGTCACCGGGACGTCGTACCGGGCGCCGGCCGAGACCGCGGCGGTGAGGATCTCGCCGAGCAGGTTCCGCTTCCACGGCAGCGCGGCGCCACCGCCCTTGCGGGTCACCTTCGGCACGGGGCAGCCGAAGTTCAGGTCGACGTGCGCGACGCCGTACTCGGCGCAGAGGATCTCGGTCGCCTTGCCGACGTAGACCGGATCGGTGCCGTAGAGCTGGACCGAACGCACGTCCTCGAGCTCGTCGAAGACGAGCATGGCCTTGGTGGTGGCGTCACCCTCGACCAGCCCGCGGCTGGTGATCATCTCGCAGACGTAGAGGCCGGCCCCCTGCTCACGGCAGAGCCGGCGGTACGCCGCGTTGGTGATGCCGGCCATCGGCGCGAGCACCACCGGAGTCTCGACCCGGACCGAGCCGAGTGTCAGACCGGGAGCAGCGGGACTCAGGACGCCTTCTTCTTCGTCGGCTTCTTCGGGACGGTCGGAACCTTCACCGTGCCCTTCCAGAGGATCGGCGCGTTCTCCTGCACCGCCCGGAAGCTGACGCCGGTCATGGTGCCGTGCTCCGGGGCCAGGTAGACCAGGCAGGTGGACATCGCCGCGTTCGGCCCGAACGTCGTGGGCAGCGGGACCGAGGGGCACTTGGCGAACGTGTTGGTGAAGCTCGACGCCGAGATCAGCGTGTCCCGGCTGTCCACCATGAACAGCGGGATCGGCGTGCGCCCGACGTCACCGGTGCCGACGTTCTTCACCGAGACGCGCACGTAGTACGGGGTGGAGGCCTTGGTGCGGTCCTCGAGCGAGTAGCTGCTCAGGTCGGCGATCGAGCCCTTGGAGGCGGACAGCACGGTCAGCTGCAGCACCGACTTGCGCTGGTCGTTCGGCGCGTAGGCCACCGTCGCCGACTCACCGAACTTCAGCTCGGTGCCGTAAGCGGTCAGGGTCACCCCGGACGGCACCGGCACGTCGGTCTGGGTGTTCTTCGGCGTCTCGGTCTCCTTGGCCTGCGGGGTCGCCGAGGACCCGCCGCAACCGGACAGGACCAGGCCGGCGACGACCAGGGCGGACAGGAGCAGGGCAGGACGGCGTGCACGCGAGATCACCCGGTCATTGTGCACGGCAATTCGGGCACCGCGGGCCCGAACCGCCGGGTCCTGCCCGGCCATCAGCAGCCGACCAGCCGTTCGGCGAACCAGGTGCGCAGGCCGTCGAGCGAGATCCGCTCCTGGTTCATCGAGTCGCGCTCGCGCACGGTGGCCGCACCGTCCTCGAGGCTGTCGAAGTCGACCGTGACGCAGAACGGCGTACCGATCTCGTCCTGGCGGCGGTAACGGCGGCCGATCGCGCCGGAGTCGTCGAACTCGACGTTCCAGAGCTGGCGCAGCTCGGCGGCCAGGGCCTTGGAGCGCGGCGAGAGGTCCTCGTTGCGGCTCAGCGGCAGCACCGCGATCTTCACCGGGGCCAGCCGCGGGTCCAGGCGCAGCACGGTGCGCTTGTCCACTCCGCCCTTGGTGTTCGGCGCCTCGTCTTCGGTGTAGGCGTCGACCAGGAAGGTCATCAGGCTGCGCGAGAGACCCGCGGCCGGCTCGATGACGTAGGGGAAGTAACGCTCGTTGGCAGCCTGGTCGAAGTAGGACAGGTCGCTGCCCGAGGCCTCG
>JBJMIP010000430.1:0-4773 GCA_045806825.1 Marmoricola sp. | reverse complement strand
TTGAAGCGCTCGGTCATGACGGTGTTCATCTGGGCGTTGAGCCCGTAGGCCTCGCGCGTCAGAGCCTGCAGCCGGGTGCCCAGCAGCCGGGCCGGCACGATGAACACCGGCAGCAGGACGAGCGACAGCAGGGTGATCTGCCAGGACAGCGCGATCATCTCGACGCCGACCACCACCACCGAGATGGTGTTCGCGACCGTGCTGGACAGGGTGGAGGTGAACGCCCGTTGCGCGCCGATCACGTCGTTGTTCAGGCGTGAGACCAGCGCCCCGGTCTGGGTCCGGGTGAAGAAGGCCAGCGACATCCGCTGGACGTGGCCGAACACCTGCGTGCGCAGGTCGTAGATCAGGTTCTCCCCGATCCGCGAGGACAGGTACCCGCCCGCGACGCCGAGGAAGGCGTCCATCAGCGCGACCGCGACCATCGCCAGCGCGACGACGGTCACCACCGAGCCGTCGTGGGCGAGGATGCCGTCGTCCAGGAGGTGCTTGACGAGAAGCGGCGTGGCCACCACGAGCGCGGCGTCGAGAACGACGAAGACCAGGAACGCGCCGATGCGCCGGCGGTGCGGACGGGCGAACGCGACGACCCGGCGCACGGTGCGCCTGGTCAGCTTCTGGTCGACGACCGACGGGTCGGTACGCATGGCCCGCATCGCGGCCATCATCGGGCTCATCGAGCTCATCGGGTCGACACCTAGCTACCGGCAGCGATCTCGCGGAAGCGGTCGAACTGGACGGCCCGCTCCCAGGCGCGCTGCTCGTCGAAGGTGCGCTCGGCCGCGCCGAGGAGCACGCGCTTGGTGCCGCGAACCGCGCCAGCGGGGTGAGCGGTCATCGCAGCGACCGACTCGTCCACCGCGGCGTCCAGCTCACCGGGCGCGACCACCCGGTTGACCAGACCCATCGCGAGAGCCTCGGCCGCGCTCACGTTGCGGGCCGACGCGGTCATCTCCAGCGCGCGCGAGTAGCCGACGCACTCGACCAGGTGCTTGGTGCCCGTGACGTCCGGGATGATGCCGAGCGCCGGCTCCTTCATGCTGAACTGCGCGTCGTCGGTCGCGATCCGCAGGTCGCAGGCCAGCGCCAGCTGGAACCCGCCGCCGACGGCGTACCCCTGCACCGCTGCGATGCTGATGAACCGCGGATCCCGTAGCCAGGCGAAACCCTCCTGGAAGGTCGCGATGGTGGCGTCGAACGCGTCCTGCTCCATCCCGAACAGGTCGGCCACCGGAGCCTCGCCCTCGATGCCGCCGCCCATCAGGACCCGCTTGTCGAGGCCCGCGCAGAACGACTCTCCGGCACCCCGGACGACGACCACCCGGACGTCCTCGGGGATCGCGGCGCCGATCGCCGCCATCGCCGCCCAGGTCGAGGGCCGCATCGCGTTGCGGATCTCCGGGCGGTTCATGGTGACGGTGAGCACGGCACCGTCCTGCGCCATCACGACGCCGCCCTGGGCGAGAAGTTCGGGATCCATGCCGTCAGCCTATTTCAGGCCGCGGACAGTCCCGCCGTCAGGCGAGGCTGATCAGGTCGAGGTAGTCCTCGTTCCAGAGGTCCTCGTCGCCGTCGGGCAGCAGCAGCACCCGATCCGGCTCGAGCGCCTGCACCGCGCCCTCGTCGTGGGTGACCAGCACGATCGCGCCCGCGTACGACCGGATCGCCGCGAGCACCTCCGCCCGGGACGCCGGGTCGAGGTTGTTGGTGGGCTCGTCGAGCAGCAGCACGTTGGCCGAGGAGACGACCAGGATCGCCAGTGCCAACCGGGTCTTCTCGCCGCCGGAGAGCACGCCGGCGAGCTTGGTGGCGTCGTCGCCACTGAACAGGAACGAGCCCAGCACCGTGCGGCGCTCGGCATCGGTCAGCTGCGGAGCGGACGTCGCCATGTTCTCCAGGACCGTCCGCGAGACGTCCAGCGTCTCGTGCTCCTGGGCGTAGTAGCCGATCTTGAGGCCGTGACCGGGCAGCACGGACCCGGTGTCGCCGGTGTCCACGCCCGCCAGGATCCGCAGCATCGTCGTCTTGCCGGCGCCGTTGAGGCCCAGGATGACGACGCGCGAGCCCCGGTCGATGGCGAGGTCCACGTCGGTGAAGACCTCCAGCGAGCCGTAGGACTTCGAGAGCCCTTCGGCCATCAGCGGTGTCTTGCCGCAGGGGGCCGGCTCGGGGAACTTGATCTTGGCGACCTTGTCCGCGGCCCGGACACCCTCGAGGCCGTCCATCATCTTCTCGGCGCGCTTGATCATCGACTGGGCGGCCTTGGCGCCGCTGGCCCGGGCACGCATCTTGTTCGCCTGGGCCATCAGGGTCTCGGCGGTCTTCTCCGCTGCGGCGCGTTCCTTCTTGCGACGGTGCTCGTCGTCCTCCCGCTGCTGGAGGTAGTTCTTCCACTTCATGTTGTAGAGGTCGACCTCGGCGCGGTTGGCGTCCAGGTACAGGACCTTGTTCACGACGGCCTCGAGCAGCTCGACGTCGTGGCTGATCACCACCAGTCCCCCGCTGAAGTTGGCCAGGAACTGGCGCAGCCAGACGATCGAGTCGGCGTCGAGGTGGTTGGTCGGCTCGTCGAGCAGCAGGATGTCGGCACCGGAGAAGATGATGCGCGCGAGCTCGACCCGGCGGCGCTGCCCACCTGAGAGCGTCTTGAGCTGCTGACCGAGCAGGCGGTCGTCGATGCCGAGCCCGGAGGCGATCTGCGCGGCCTCGGCCTCGGCGGAGTAGCCGCCGGCCGCGTGGAACGCGGCATCGGCCTTGTCGTAGTTCTTCATCCCGCGTTCGTGGGTGTCCGGGTCCTCGGAGCCCATCTCGACCTCAGCGGCCCGCAACCGTGCCACCACCGTGTCCAGGCCACGCGCCGAGAGGATCCGGTCCCGCGCCAGCACCTCGGGGTCACCGGTCCGCGGGTCCTGCGGCAGGTAGCCGAGGGTGCCCGAGTTGGTCACCGTCCCGGAGGCAGGTTGCCCCTCCCCGGCGAGGATCTTGGTGAGCGTGGTCTTCCCGGCACCGTTGCGCCCGACCAGCCCGATCCGGTCGCCGGTAGCGATGCGGAAGGAGACGTTCTCCATCAGAAGTCGGGCTCCCGCACGGACTTCGAGGCTGTGGGCGGTGATCACGGGACGCTTAGTCTACGAGCATGCGTTTCAACCCGAGAGCCCGGATCGACACCAGCCAGGTCGAGAGCCGCGGCTCCAGCAGCGGCGGACTCGGCGGCGGGCTCGGGGGCGGCGGCATGCGCCTCCCGATCCCCTCAGGCGGAGGTGGCCGGATCGGCCTCGGCACGGTCGCGGTGGTGATCATCTACGTGCTCATCCAGGCCCTCGGCGGCAACAACCCGGTCCCCGGTCTCGGCGGCGACGGCTCGTCCTCGACGGTGACCGACAGCTGCCGGACCGGCGCGGACGCCAACAAGGACCAGAGCTGCGCGATCGACCTGTTCACGAACTCCGTCCAGAACTACTGGGCCCAGGCGCTGCCCGACCAGCGCGGCATCCAGTACGACGACATCAAGACCGTGAAGTTCCGCGGCGCGACCAGCTCGGGCTGCGGTCAGGCGGCCGCCGCGATGGGGCCGTTCTACTGCCCGAACGACCAGCAGGTCTACATCGACCTGGGGTTCATGGACGACATGCTCACCGGGGAGCTCGGCGCCAAGGGCGGCCCGTTCGCGCTCGGCTACGTGCTCGCCCACGAGTACGGCCACCACATCGAGGACCAGCTCGGCGTGCTCGGGCAGATGCGCACCCAGCAGGGGCCGACCAGCGACTCGGTGAAGGTCGAGCTGATGGCGGACTGCCTGGGCGGGATGTGGGCCAAGGACGCCCAGCAGACCACCGACGCCAGCGGCCAGCCGATCATCAGCGACCTGACCCAGGACGACATCGCCCGGGCGATCGACGCCGCCCAGGCGGTCGGTGACGACCGCATCCAGAAGCGCTCCTCGGGGCGGGTCAATCCTGAACAGTGGACCCACGGGTCATCGGCGATGAGGGTTCACTGGTTCAATACGGGTCTGAAGGAAGGCTCCCTGGAGGCCTGCAACACCTTCGCCCCTGGAGCCCTGTAAGGAGCCGCATGTCCACCGCCGCAGAAGAGACCACCCGCGCGTCCGAGAGCGACCGCGAGATCCTCGCCATCGCCCGGGAGCAGGTGCTGGAGCGGGGCGTTCCGCTGGACGAGGCGCAGATCCTGGCGGTGATGCGGACCTCCGACGAGGCTCTGAGCGACCTGCTGGCCCTGGCCCACGAGGTCCGGATGAAGTGGTGCGGCCCCGAGGTCGAGGTCGAGGGCATCGTCTCGATCAAGACCGGCGGCTGTCCTGAGGACTGCCACTTCTGCTCCCAGTCGGGCCAGTTCACCTCCCCGGTGCGCTCGGTCTGGCTCAACATCCCCGAGCTGGTCAAGGCCGCCGAGCAGACCGCCGCCACCGGTGCGAGCGAGTTCTGCATCGTCGCCGCCGTGCGCGGTCCGGACGAGCGCCTGATGACCCAGATGCGCGAGGGCGTCAAGGCGATCAAGGAAGCCGTCGACATCGAAGTCGCTGCCTCGTTGGGGATGTTGTCCCAGGAGCAGGTCGACGACCTGGTCGACATGGGCATCCACCGCTACAACCACAACCTCGAGGCCGCCCGCAGCTTCTTCCCGCAGGTGGTGACCACGCACTCCTGGGAGGAGCGCTGGGACACCTGCCTGATGGTGCGCGAGTCCGGCATGGAGCTGTGCTGCGGTTGCCTGGTCGGCATGGGCGAGACCGTCGAGCAGCGCGCCGAGCTC
>JBJMIP010000429.1:0-9626 GCA_045806825.1 Marmoricola sp. | reverse complement strand
GTCCCTGCCGACATCCGTGCGCAGGGCGGCGTGAGCCGGATGAGCGACCCGGACATGATCGACGGCATCATCGAGGCCGTCTCGATCCCGGTGATGGCCAAGGCCCGGATCGGCCACTTCGCCGAGGCGCAGGTGCTGCAGAGCCTGGGCGTGGACTACATCGACGAGTCCGAGGTGCTGACCCCGGCCGACTACGCGAACCACATCGACAAGTGGGCCTTCACGGTTCCCTTCGTCTGCGGCGCCACCAACCTCGGTGAGGCGCTGCGCCGGATCACCGAGGGTGCGGCGATGATCCGCTCCAAGGGCGAGGCCGGTACCGGTGACGTCTCCAACGCCGTCACCCACATGCGCACGATCCGTCGCGAGATCCGCCGGCTGGGCGCGCTGCACGACGACGAGCTCTTCGTGGCGGCCAAGGAGCTGCAGGCGCCGTACGAGCTGGTCAAGGAGGTCGCCGAGAACGGCAAGCTGCCGGTGGTGCTGTTCACCGCGGGTGGCATCGCGACCCCGGCCGACGCGGCGATGATGATGCAGCTCGGCGCCGAGGGTGTCTTCGTCGGCTCGGGCATCTTCAAGTCCGGGAACCCGGCCCAGCGCGCCGAGGCGATCGTCAAGGCCACCACCTTCCACGACGACCCCGACGTGGTCGCCAAGGTCTCCCGCGGTCTGGGCGAGGCCATGGTCGGCATCAACGTCGAGGACATCCCGGCCCCGCACCGGCTGGCCGAACGCGGCTGGTGATGCGCGCCGCGCGTCGAGCGGCCGACACCCGTACCTGGGTGCACGCACTCGTGCGCTCGGGGCTCGGCACGGCTGAGGAGCTGCTCGACCAGGTTGTCGAGGCGCTCCGCGCTGACGTGCGGGACCGCGACGCGGAGGCGACCGCGCGCTCGTGGATCGACCAGGCGACCGCTGAGTGGCGGACCGAAGCCGCCGGCTGGCCCGAGGTCACCGACTACGACCGGCTCCAGCAGGCCTTCGTCGCCCTCGAGGCCGCCGGGATCGCGGTGCTGCAGGGCTGCCCGGACCACTGGGCTGCCCGGGACGAGCTGCAGCGGTCCGCGCCGCGCGGGATCGCCTGGTTCACCGCACCGGACATCTGGCACGCGGTCGACGAGGGCATGCTCGAGGTGAACCTCTGGCACGGCAGCACAGCCAACGCAGCCCCGGGGGACCAGCTGCTCGCGGACGCCCTCGCGGCGTTCGCCACGGCTGGCCTGGCGGCGCACTTCGACGAGGGCCGCATCGAGGTCTCGGCGTACTGGCAGCGCCGTCCAACCTCCTCGCCGAGTGGGGCTTAACTCTCCCTCGAGTGGGGCCTCAACCGCCGGTGACTGATCTACCGGCGTGTTCGGGCCCACTCGCACGGGAGTCAGGCCCCATTCGGCGAGGGGTGAGGTGGGCCACATTTCCCGCGGGGATCCAGATACATGTGACACGAAGTCACGTGTACTCCTTTACATGTGACACCGAGTCTCACTAACCTCGTTCTCGTCCCACAACGACGTGACGAGGAGTCCGCGATGACCGCGATCCAGACCTACGAAGAGAAGCTCCTGACCCTTTCGGAGGGCTCGGTGCACCAGCACTTCGACCCGTGGACTGACATCGACTGGGACAACCCCGACTTCGCGATCGACCGCACCGACCCGCGCTGGGTGCTGCCGAAGGCCGACGCCCTGGGTCGTAGCGAGTGGTACCAGGCGCTCCCGCTGGACCGCCAGATCGAGATCGGTCTGTGGCGCCAGGCGAACGTTGCGAAGGTCGGTCTGCAGTTCGAGAACATCCTCATCCGCGGCCTGATGGAGTACGTCATCGGCCTGCCGAACGGATCGGCGGAGTACCGCTACGTCACCCACGAGGCGACCGAGGAGACCCACCACACCCAGATGTTCCAGGAGTTCGTGAACCGCACCGGTGTCGATGCGCCCGGGGGTCCGCGCTACTTCCGGGCGCTCGCTCCGTTCCTGCCGCTGGCCGCGCGTCCGCTCTCGATCGTCTTCTTCATGGGCGTTCTCGCCGGCGAGGAGCCGATCGACCACCTGCAGAAGGCGATCCTGCGCGAGGGCGACCGGATGCACCCGCTGCTGCAGCGGATCATGCAGATCCACATCGCCGAGGAGGCGCGCCACATCTCGTTCGCGCACGAGTACCTCAAGCGGAACGTGCCCAAGGTCGGCAAGGTCCGCAAGGGCGTGCTGTCGGTGGTGTTCCCGGTGATCATGCGCCTGCTCGGCGACGCGATCATGGTGCCCGGCAAGGAGATGACCCAGCAGGTCGGCGTCCCGAAGAAGGTGCTCAAGGAGACCTTCTGGAACAGCCCCGAGGCCCGCGACATGCTCAGTGACGTCTTCTACGACGTCCGGGCCCTGGCCGAGGAGCTCGACCTGATGAACCCGGTCTCGCGCCGGGTCTGGAAGGCCCTGAAGATCGACGGCCCGAAGGCGCGCTTCCGCAGCGAGCCGGTCAACGACGGCGCCAAGGCCGCCTGAGCCGCAATCCTTCAGGAGGAGTGCACCATGCCGTACGTCGTCACCCAGTCCTGCTGCAGCGACGCCTCGTGCGTGATCGCCTGCCCGGTCAACTGCATCCACCCCGCGCCGGGCGAGCCCGGGTTCGCCGAGGCCGAGATGCTGTACGTCGACCCGAAGGCGTGCGTCGACTGCGGCGCCTGCGCGACCGCCTGCCCGGTGGACGCCCTCAAGCCGCACACCAAGCTCACCGCCGATGAGCTGCCGTTCATCGAGCTGAACCGCCTCTACTACGCGGAGAACCCGCACGAGGACCGGACGCCGCTCGCGGTGATCCCGAAGCGTCGGGCGCTGCCCACCGCGGACATCCGGGTCGCCGTCGTCGGTTCGGGCCCGGCCGGCCTGTACGCCGCCGACGAGCTGCTCAAGCACCCCGGCGTCAGCGTCGACGTGATCGACCGGCTGCCCACGCCGTACGGGCTCGCCCGGGCCGGTGTCGCGCCGGACCACCAGCACACCAAGCAGGTCACCAAGCTGTTCGCCGCCATCGAGGGCCAACCCGGCTTCCGCTACCGGCTGGGCGTCGAGGTCGGCCGGGACATCAGCGACACCGAGCTCGCCGAGCGGTACCACGGCGTGATCTACGCCGTCGGTGCCTCCTCCGACAAGTCGCTGGGCGTGCCCGGTGAGGACCTGCTCGGCAGCGTCGCGGCGACCTCCGTGGTCGGTTGGTACAACGGCCACCCCGACCACCAGGACGCCTTCGTCGACCTCGGTGGCGACCGGGTCGTGATCGTGGGAAACGGCAACGTGGCGCTCGACGTCGCCCGCGTCCTCACCGCCGACCCCGCGAAGCTGGCCGGCACCGACATCGCGGACCTGCCGCTGGCCACGCTGCGCGGTAGCCGGGTCTCCGAGGTCGTCGTGCTGGGTCGTCGCGGCCCGGCAGAGGCCGCGTTCACGTTGCCCGAGCTCGTCGGGCTGGCCGGGCTGAGCGACGTGGACGTCGTCGTCGACGACGCCGGAGCCGGCTTCGACCTGACCACGGCGAAGGGACGGATGCTGGCCGAGCTGGCCGCGCGACCGACCACGCCCGGCCGTCGTCGGATCCTGCTGCGCTTCTGCACCGCACCGGTCCGGATCCTCGGCACCGAGTCGGTCACCGGCATCGAGCTCGAGCGCACCCGGCTGGAGCAGGTCGACGGACGGACCGTCGCGGTCGGCACCGGCGAGACCGAGGTCCTGGCGGCGCAGATGGTGCTGCGTTCGGTCGGTTACCGCGGCGAGCCCGTCCCGGGTCTGCCGTTCGACGAGCTCACGGCCACCGTGCCGAACACCGCCGGCCGGGTCGAACCGGGTCTCTACGTCGCCGGCTGGATCAAGCGCGGTCCGACCGGGTTCATCGGCACCAACAAGTCGTGCTCGGAGGAGACCGTGGCGTCCTTGTTCGACGACCTGGCGGCCGGGCTCCTCGTCGAGCCTGATGCCGACGCCGCCGAGCTCGAACGCTGGTTCGACGAACGGGCCCCGCAGCACATCGGCCTCGCGGGCTGGCGGGCGCTGGATGCCGAGGAGCGTCGTCGTGGCACCGAGGTCGGGCGCCCACGGGTCAAGGTGCTCGACCTCGAGGAGATGCACAGCATCGCGACAGCGGGCCTTTCCCGGAGCCGCGGACGTCGCCCTCTACGCTTCGGTATGTGACCGAGAAGCCAGCCTCCGCGCCCGACGGGCGAGACGAGCGCTGGGCTGCCCACCGCGAGGAGCGCCGTGCGGCGATCCTGGACGCGGCGATCACGGTCATCGAGGCGACGCCCGAGGGCGAGGAGATCCACGTCCGGCAGATCGCGCAGGAAGCCGGGCTCGGCCGCGCGGTGCTCTACCGGCACTTCGCGGACAAGGCCGACCTCGACCGGGCTGTGCAGCGCCGGATCCTGGAGATGCTGGTCGACACCCTGACCCCGGAGTTCGAGCTCAGCGGCTCGATCGAGCAGATCATCTCCCGGATCGTGCACGCGTACGTCGCCTGGGCCGACGCACACCCGGCTCTGCACCGCATCGGCGCGGCTGAGTCCCAGGACAGCGAGCGGCTCTCCGACGTGATGCAGACGACCAAGCAGATCGGCGACCTGATCGCCGCCCTGGTCACCTCCGGGGCCAGCCTCCTGGAGGTCGAGCTCACCTCTGACGACCAGCTGATCCTCGACCCGCTGGTCTTCGGCATCGTCGGCCAGGCCGTCGGCACCGTCCGCTTCTGGCTGGCCCGCGAGGTCCGCGAGCCTGCGGTCGACGTGCTGGCCACGCACCTCTCGCGCTCGGTGTGGTTCCAGATCGACGGGCACGCCCGCGACCGCGGGGTCGAGCTCGACCCGAACACCCCGATCGAGGACCTGATCCTGGCGGCCCTTCGCGCCGACTGAACTTTTCGGGAATTCGGTTCAGGAATCCCGCTCAGCGTGCCGATAGGGGTGCTGACGGGGTCCCGAAGCCAGGCTCCGAGAGGAGACGGCAATGAACCAGGACGAAGCCACGGCAACCAAGAAACCACGGCGAGCAGCCGCGCTCTGGGGGAGCGGTGCGATCGCCGCGGTGGTGCTTGTCCTCGGCGTCAACGGGACCCTGTCGTCGTGGACGTCAGCGCTGATCACGAACGACAACAACTCGGCCGGCGCGACCTCGTCGTACCTGGCCCTGGTGGAGACCGACGGCGCCAACACCTGCGACACGACCACCAGCCCGAACAACACCATCGCCGCGTGCTCGTCGATCAACAAGTACGGCGGCACCAGCACGATGTCCCCGGGCGACAGCGAGGTGGTCGCGGTGACCTTCACGAACCCGGGCACCGCCGACGGCAACACCTTCTCCTACGCGCCGGGCGCCTGCACGCCGACCAACGGCACCGGTGGCATCAACCTGTGCACCGACGGTGACCTGACGGTCGCGGTCGCGTGCTCGACCGGCATCACCTACAACGCCGGCAACGCGATCGCCGCGCTCGGCCAGTCCGGGACACCGGGCACCCTGGTCTCCAAGAGCTGGACCGCCGCGCCCGCACTCGGTTCGGCCTCGGCGACCGCGGTCACCTGCCGGTTCACGACCACCCTGGACGCATCGGCCCCGCCGGTCGACGCGGGCTCGCAGGTCGCACAGCCGATCACCTGGACGCTGGACGCGGTCTGACCATGAGTGGAGCTCGAGCAGTCCGACGTAGCGGGCGCGCCACGTGGTGGGCCCTGGGCAGCAGTGCCGTGGCAGCGATCATCCTCACCCTGGGCGTCAGCGGAACGCTGTCGTCCTGGACGAGCGCCGTGATCACCAACGACACCAACACCGTCGCGACCGCCAATGCGGTGATCCTTCGCGAGGTCGGACCGAGCGCGACCTGCTTCTCCAGCAGCGGCGCCTCGAACAGCTACACCTGCAGCACCGTGAACAAGTACGGCGGCACCTCCAGCCCGCTCTCGCCGGGCGGGAGCCAGGTCACCGACGTCGTGTTCAGCAACGTCGGCTCGGCCTCGGCCTCGACCTTCGTGCTGGCCGCCGGCTCCTGCTCGCAGACGCCGACCGCAGGCTCCGGGACGCCGCCGGCGGCGAACGTGTGCACCTCCGGCGACCTGACCGTGGCGATCTCCTGCTCGAACGGCGCGACCTACTCGGCCGGCTCGGCGTGGGTGGACCTGGTCTACGCAGCCGGAGCACCGGGCAGCATCCCGGGCACGCTGACCCACACCGCGACGCTTGCCGCCGGCGCGTCGTTCACCTGCCGGTTCACGGTCGCCCTCTCGGCGTCCGCGTCGGTGCTGGCTCAGGGCATCACGGCCAGCCAGGCGCTGACCTGGACCCTCAACGTCTGACCCGTCGTGCTGCCGACCGCGTCGCCGCGACGGATCTCGGCGCTCCTGGCCGGGGTCCTGGTCGCGTTGGTGCTGACCGGCACGAGCGGGTCGCTCAGCGGCTGGACCGCAGCGTCGGTGAGCAACGGCACCAACGACACCGCCGATGCCAGCCTCGCGTTCTCGCACAGCTACCCGACCGGGACCTGCTCGCTGACCGCGCGTACCACCGGGACCATCAGCTGCGCCGGGTCGTTGGCTCCGGCCGGCGCCTCGACCGGCTCGACGCTGACCGCGGCGGACTCGATCACCAACAACGGCACGTTGACCGCAGCCCAGCTCGTCTCCGACTTCCGCGCGGCCTCGTGCGGCACGGTGCAGCTGGCGAACAGCAAGACCGCGACGGATCCGATGCTGCCGCGCTACACGACGAGCTTCGGCGACTCGGACCCGTGGGGGAGCGCCGGCGCCATCGGCCTCTCCGGCGGGGCGTACGCCTCCGATGTGGTCGCCACCAACACGGCGACGCTGCTGGGCAACAGCTACGCGCTCGGGGTCTGGTTCAAGGTGGCTAACGGGTACGCCGCCGGTGGCCCGTTGATGAGCCTCGACGTGAGCCCGGTCGACGGGTCTTCGGCCGCCGGCAGCCCGATGCTCTGGATGGACACTGCCGGGAAGATCCGGTTCCGGGTCACCACGACATTGGGAAGCAGTAGCGGTGTTTCCGCGGCGGCGTACAACGACGGCAGCTGGCACCTGGCGGTGCTCAGCGTGGCGTCGGTGATCGTGTCGACCCCGACCCTGTACGTCGACAACGCTGCCGGTGTCTCTGGCGCCGGACTGACCGCCCTGACCGGGGGAAACGCCTACTGGCACCTCGGCTGGGCCGACTTCACCGGAGTGGGCAGTCCGCCGGCGAGCACCCTGACCGGCTCGTTGGCCGGCGCCTTCGCGACCGGATCGACGGTGAGCTCGGCCAGCCGGACGGCGCTGTACGGCGCGGCTTCGAGCAGCGCCTACGCGACCCTGGTGCTGGCGCTGACCAGCGTCGCCCACCTCTGGCCACTGACCGACTCCGGGACCACCACCTATGCCGGCACACTCCCGGTGATCGGCGCGACCGCGCCCTGCACGATGCTCGACGTCGGCTGGGCCACCACGTCGCCCGCCGGGACCGTAGTCAGTGCCGGGACCAAGCTGTCCACGTTCGCCGACGGCACCTGGCACACCGTCAGCGCGCCCGCACCGGCCGGCACGCAGACCTCCACCGTCTCGGTCAGCCGCGACGCGACCTGGAACGCCTACATCGCCGGACTGCGGCTGTACCTGCCGACCGGGCACCGGATCCAGGCGGCTCCCGGTGGTACCAACTGGTCGGCCACGTTCAGCTGGACCGGAGCGTCCGCGGTGGTGCTCGGATGAGCCGCCGGCTCGCAGCCTGGGCCGGCGTTGCGCTGCTCCTCGCCCTGGTCGCTGTTCTCGCCGGGTGGCGGATCAGCGGAGGCAGCTGGGTTCGGGTGGAGACGCCGTCCATGGGGACCCGAGCACCGGTCGGCACGCTGCTGTGGATCAAGCCGGTCGCCTTCGACTCGCTCCGAGAAGGAGACCTGATCACCTTCACCCCGCCGGGGGCCCACGGTGTCACCTACAGCCACGAGGTGCGCAGCATCAACCCGGACGGCACGCTCTCGACCCAGGGACGGATCACCGCCCCCGACCCGTGGCGGATCCGCGCGAGCGACGTCGTCGGCCGGGCCGAGATGCGCTGGCCGGGCGTCGGTTGGCTGGTGCAGGCGCTGCCGGTCCTGGTCCTGGGGGCTGCACTGGTCGCGGTCGTCGCCGGGCGGATCCGCAACCGCGACGCCCGGTTCCCGGTGGCGATCATCGGTGCCTCGCTGGTGATCGCTTGTGCGCTGGTGGCCTACCGGCCGTTGACCCGTGCCGAGCGGATCTCGTTCGTGCCCGACGGGTCGGGTGCGCGCGCGACGTACGTCTCGACGGGGCTGCTGCCGGTCCGGCTCGCAGCCGTTGGGGTCCCCGGAGTCGTGCTCCGGGACGGCCAAGTGGGGTCGGTGCTCACCGAGCACGCCACCGGGGTCCAGGCAGGGCGTCAGTTCAGCGTCTCGGTACGGCCCTCGATCCCGTTCGGGTGGTGGGTGGTGCTGGTCCTGGCCTGCTTCGTGCCCGGATTCGCCGCCTCAGCCCGGCGCAAGGCAAACCGGCCTTCCTAACTGATTTCCGATACCTCCGGGGCTCGTTCACGAAAGTGTCCGTTAGGTCCGGCTCTCGGTCTGGACAGATCTTCGCCAATCGGTCAGATCGCCTAGGCATAACGGGCCATAAAGGGGCGCAAGGGGCTAACTCCACCTCGTCGGCGTCGTTGCCTGGTGCAGTCAACAAACATCGACCTCCCTGGAGGAACCACCATGAAGAAGTCCACCAAGGGCGCTCTGGCCGCTGCGGCTGCCGGAACCCTTCTGCTCGGCGGTGCCGGCTCGCTCGCGTACTGGACCGACAGCTCGAACGTGTCGGGTACCAGCATCACCAGCGGCTACTTGGACCTGGGCGACCCGGTCTGCACCGGCGGCACGCTGCACGACTGGCAGATCGACGGCGGCGCAGCCTACGACCCGGCCACGATGCGGCTGGTCCCGGGCGACACCCTGACCAAGAAGTGCACGATCACCGTCAACAAGGCCGGTACGCACTTCACCAACGCCGACTTCACGGTCGCGGGCGGCACCACCAGCGGTTCGGCCGAGCTGTTCGACCCGACCACCGGTGAGCTGACCCTCACTGCGGCGTACAGCAAGGGCGCGACGTCGCTCGGTTCCGGTCCGGGCACCGTCCCCGCCGTTGCGGTCTCGAACGGTGACACCGTGACGGTCGACCTGACCATCGCCTGGCCGTACGGCGCTGCCGCGGACAACACCTCGAACGATCTGACGGGCGCCGGCTTCCAGGCCGCTCTGGCGGACATCACCATCACCGCCAAGCAGAACCACAACTGATCACCAGTTCGGGGAGACAGTCGATGAGCCTGCGCACTCTGCGCACCGCAGCCGGCAGGGCATTCGCCCTGCTGGCTGCGGGGCTTGTTGTCGTGGTCCTCGCGCTGGCGGTGGTCGTGCCTAAGCTCGGCGGGGCCACCTCCTACACGATCCTGACCGGCTCGATGCGACCGCACATGCCCCCGGGCACCCTGGTCGTGGTCAAGCCCGACAAGCCGGACCAGGTCCGCGTCGGTGACGTGCTCACCTACCAGATCGAGTCCGGCAAGAAGGCCGTCGCGACGCACCGTGTCGAGCGCGTCAACGTC
>JBJMIP010000428.1:0-2622 GCA_045806825.1 Marmoricola sp. | reverse complement strand
CGCAGCGGCTGGCTGGCCAGTTCGGCTGGCAGGGCTCGATCAGCGAGGAGGCGCGGACCGCGTTCCGCGAGCCCGTCTGCGTGCCGGGCGAGTACGGCGACGGACGGGTGGAGGTCTACCGCTTCGACACCGATCGTGCCGAGGCCGAGCACCTGGCCGACCTGCTGCGCCGGGCCCACCTCGAGGACGGCGTCGGCTGGCACGAGATGGCGGTGCTGGTTCGTTCCGGTCGCTCGACGCTGCCGGGTCTGCGTCGTGCGCTGGGGGCTGCGGGCGTGCCGGTCGAGGTCGCCGCGGACGAGGTCCCGCTGATCCGGGACCCCGCGGTGCAGCCGTTGCTCGACGCCCTGCGCGCCGTGCTCAACCTGGACAACCACGATCCCGACGACGTCGACTTCATCGACGCAGGCCGCGTCGAGGGGCTGCTGCTCGGGCCGCTCGCCGGCCTGGATGCCGGAGACGTCCGCCGGCTCGGACGTGCTCTGCGTCAGCGCGAGAAGGCCCGCTCACTGGCCGCTGGTGACCGGCACCGGCACTCGCGCGACCTGCTCCGGCTCGCGGTGCTCGAAGCCGGGTTCCTCGAGGGTCTCGAAGGCCCCGAGGTCGCGCGCGTCGTCGCCTTCAACTCGCTGCTCACCCAGGCCCGCGCTGCTGCCGACGACGGCGCCGAGGCCGGGGCCGTGCTCTGGATCCTGTGGTCCGGGACGAGCTGGCCCGCGCGACTCCAGCGCTCTGCCGAGGGCAGCGGTCCGGCATCGTCGCGCGCCCACCGCGACCTGGACTCGCTGTGCGCGCTCTTCGAGGCTGCCTCCCGGGTGGAGGACCAGCGCGAGAACACCTCGGTGCGCCAGTTCCTGGAAACCTTGGTCGCCCAGGAGATCCCGGCTGACACCTTGGCCGAGCGCGGCCTGCGCGGAAGCGCGGTCCGTCTGCTCACCGCCCACCGGTCCAAGGGCCTGGAGTGGCGACTGGTCGTGATCGCGCACGTGCAGCAGCAGGGCTGGCCGGACCTGCGCCGCCGCTCGACGCTGCTGCAGGCGGACCGGATCGGCAGTGACGGTGTGCTGCCGCCGGTCTCCAACAAGGACCTGCTCGCCGAGGAACGTCGCCTGTTCTACGTGGCCTGCACCCGCGCCCGGCAGCGCCTGGTCGTCACCGCGGTCGCCTCGCCCGAGGACGAGGGCGAGCAGCCGTCGCGCTTCCTCGACGAGCTCGGGCTCGAGGCCACCGACGTCGTCGGTCGGCCGCGGCGACCGTTGTCCCTGGCCGGGATCGTGGCCGAGCTGCGCCGGGTGACGACCGATCCCACGTTGTCCCCGGCACTGCGCGAGGCGGCCGGACGGCGTCTCGCCCGGCTGTCCGCCGAGGAGCTGGACGGCCGACCGCTCGTCCCGCAGGCCGATCCCGCGAGCTGGTGGGGCACCCGGGCAGCCAGCCGGTCCGGCGTCCCGGTGCGGGTGCCCGACGAGCCGGTCCCGATCTCGGCCAGCCTGCTGGAGTCCGTGCTGGTCTGCCCGATGAACTGGTTCCTGACCGACGAGGCCGGTGGCGTGGTCGCCGCGCACCAGTCGGCGAACGTCGGCCAGCTGGTGCACGCGATCGCCGAACGCGTGGCCCGCGGCGAGCTCCCCGACGACGACCTCGATGCGCTGATGGCCGAGGTCGACGTCGTCTGGGCGCGGCTGGAGTTCCGCACCCCGTGGTCCCGCGACCGCGAGTACGGCCGGATCCGTTCAGCACTCGCGCGCTTCCTCGCCTGGCACACCGCCAACCCTCGGGAGCTGATCGGCGTCGAGCAGGGGTTCTCCACCACGGTCGACCTGCCCGCCGATGAACGGGTGCGGCTGCGCGGGTACGCCGACCGGCTCGAGCTCGACGCGGACGGCGACGTCGTGGTCGTCGACCTCAAGACCCAGCGCAATGCACCGACGGCGCCGTCGGTGCAGCGCAACGTGCAGCTCGCGCTCTACCAGTACGCCGTCGACAGCGGCGCTGTCGATGCGCTCGCCGACCGGCCGCTGCGCAGCGGTGGTGCGGAGCTGGTCCAGCTCGGGGCCCTGGACGACTCGCCCACCGCAGCGGTCCAACCGCAAGCCCCTCCGGCGGCGGACGGACCCGAGCGCGAGCAGCTCCGGGCCGTCCTGTCGACGACCGCGACGATGCTGCGCACCGAGACGTTCCCCGCGATCGCCGGGTCGCACTGCGAGCGCTGCTCGTTCGTCGCGCTGTGCCCGATCAAGAGCGCCGGGGCGGTGACCGCATGAACGTGGTCGCGATCGAGACCCCCGAGGACCTGCAGAAGGTGATGGGCGCGGACTTCCCGTCGAGCGAGGAGCAGTGGGCTGCGATCAGCGCGCCGCTCGCGCCCAGCCTGGTCATCGCCGGTGCCGGCTCCGGCAAGACGACGCTGATGGCGGCCCGGGTCGTCTACCTGGTCGTCACCGGCCAGGTGCGACCCGAGGAGATCCTCGGCCTGACCTTCACCACCAAGGCCGCGGCTGAGCTGCGCACGAGGATTCGCTCAGCCCTGACCGCGGCGGGCGCGCTGCCTGCTCCGGGGCCGGACGTCGAGGAGGTCCTCGAGCCCACGGTCGCCACCTACAACGCCTACGCCGCCGAGCT
>JBJMIP010000427.1:0-4449 GCA_045806825.1 Marmoricola sp. | reverse complement strand
CGAAACCCGGCGACGGATCAGCAGTCCGCCACTGAACCGGTGGTTGAGGTGCGAGCGCCCTGGCGCGAGCCTCGAAACCCGGCGACGGATCAGCGGTCCGCCAGCACCGCCTGGGCGGCGTTATAGCCGGGGATGAAGGTGATCCCCGGTCCGCCGTAGCAACCTGCGCTTCCGAGGTAGAGCCCGGCGATCCCGTGCGGCTGGTCGACGTAGCCCTTCGGTCCGGGCCGGAACGGCCCCAGCAGGTCGGGGTGGATCAAGCCGTGGCAGTAGTCGCCTCCGGGAGCGCCGAACATCGTGCCCATGTGCTTGGGCGTGAACGTCGTGTGCTTGAGGATCAGGCTCTCGAAGTTGGGGGCGAACCGGCTGATCTTCTCGATCACCCGCTGGCCCATCTCGGCCTTGAGGCGCGCGTACTCGCTCGGGTCCTCCTCGACCGGGAACCACAGCGCGAACGCCGAGGCGGCCGCCTTGCCCGGCGGGCAGAGCTCTGGGTCGGAAGCCGAGGGGATCTGGAACGCGACCGCCGGGTCTGCCGGGACGATCCCGCGCCGGCTGTCCTCGAACTGGCGCTGCAGGACCTCCGGTGTGGCGAAGAGGCCGATGGCGCTCTGCATCTTCGGGTCGTTGAGGAACTCGTACGGAGCCACGAACTCCGGGACGCCGTCCAGGGCGAAGTGCATCTGCACGTAGGAGCCGCGGTGGTCGATGTTGCCGAGCCGGGTGCTCAGCGCCGCGTCGACCGAACCGTCGGTGACCAGGGTGTTCAGCGTCAGGTCCGGGGCCACCGCCGAGACCACGGTGGTGGCGGGGATCCGCTCGCCGCCCTCCAGCACGACCCCGACGACCCTGCCGTCCTCGATGACGACCTCGGCGACGGCGGCCTCCAGACGGAGCTCGCCGCCGGCGTCGGCGTACTGCTTCTCGAGGTGCTGGGTCAGCACGCCGATGCCACCCTTGAGCTTCTTGGTCAGCACGGTGTTCTCGTCGGGCACCGCCATCCCGAAGGCCAGTCCCGCAGCGCTGCCGGGGCTGGCCGGCCCGCGGTAGGTCGAGTTCACCGCGAGGAAGGCGAGCATCCCGCGCAGGGCCGCGTGCTTCTCCTTGTCGGGCAGGTACCGGTCGAGCACGTCGCTGGCCGAGCCGAACAGCATCTCGGTGATGCTGGCCCGCTCGGCGTCGTTGGTCGCGCAGGCGTACATCTCGTCGATGCTCTTGGGCAGGGTGCCGGCCTCGAAGCGACCCAGCGCACGGGTCGGCGCGGCGCTCCAGCCGGTCATCTCGGCCATCCCGAGGAGGACCTCCATGCCGTGCACCTCCATCATGTGGTTCGCGGCGGCCTCGAGGTCGGTGTAGTAGATCAGCGGCGTGGTGGCCTCGTCGATCAGCGAGACCGACATGACCTCCAGGTCGACCTGGGGCAGCTCGTCCAGACCGAGCTCCTTGCTGACCACGGCCGAGGTCGGCAGCTGGACCGAGCCGGCGATCTCGAACTTGTAGCCGTCGAACAGCTCCACGGTCGACGCCATCCCACCGGCGTACCGCTTGGACTCAAGGCAGAGGGTGCGCAGTCCGGCACGCTGGAGCAGGACGGCGGCGGTCAGGCCGTTGTGGCCCGCACCGATCACGATGGCGTCGTAGGTCATGCCGGGAGACTCACACGAGCTCCCGAGTTTCGTCAATAGTGACGAAACATGCCCCCGGGGTCCAAGCCAGCCTCGAGTGCTGCGAGCGTCGCCTGGGTGAGGTCAGCCAGATCGGCCATCGAGCGGTCCTCCCGCTGCATCCAGACCTCCATCGCCCCGAACACCGCCGCGGCGATCACCCGCGAGGTCACGACCACGTCGAGCCTGCGGCCCTCCTCGGTACGACGCTGCAGGTGCTCGGAGATCGCCTCGGCGAGGTCGGACTCAACCTGGCGCATGTGGCCGACGATCCGCTCGGGATCCAGCTCCTCGGCCCGGAGCGCTGCCATCTGCGTGAGCGCCTGGACGTCGTACGGAAAGGCGAAGATCGCCGAGCGCACCGAGGCGAGCACCGGCTCGTCCGCGGGCCGTCCCACCATCGCCTTGCGGAACCACTGCAGCCCGGAGTCGTAGTCGGCGAAGAGCAGGTCGTGCTTGGAGGGGAAGTGCCGGTAGAAGGTGCGCAGGGTGACGCCCGCGTCCGCGGCGATCTCCTCGGCCGTGGTGGCCTCGACGCCCTGGGCGGCGAACCGTTCCATCGCAGCGCGGCGCAGCGCCACGCGGGTGCGTTCGCTGCGGACCGTCTGCGGATTGCGGGCCATCCCTGCACCGTAGTCCTCGATTGTCATCATTGACAAAACTTCGGCGTTCATACGACGGTGAGCCATGGTCTCCCTCATCGTGCACGCGCTGCTCGGCATAGCGACCGTCGTGCTGGTCGTCCGCGCCAACCCGGCGATCTTCCGACGCACCGCGACCGGGCCGCTGCTCTCGAACCTGGAGCTCGCGCTCTACGGGATCGGCATCGCCTCGGTGATCGCGGGCTGGTCCTTCAACGTCTCCTTCGTCGTGCAGAACACCGACGGCTGGTTCAACAACCCGCTGTGGGGCGACGGCTCCTGGGCCCAGTACATGCAGCTGATGTTCGACAACCCGGCTGCCGGGTCGGCCGGCATCGACTTCTCGATCGCGAACGTGCTGGTGCTCCCGATCGTGGCGATCGTGTGGGGACGCCGCCAGGGCATCAACCGGCCGTGGCTCTACTTCGCGGTCACGCTGTTCGCGAGCTTCACGTTCGGGTGGGCGTTCTTCGCCGCGACCGTCGAGCGGCAGCGCCGGCTGGCTCCGGACGACACGCTCACCGATTCCGTTGCGGAAGTCGGGGTCGAGGGCGCACGCTGAAGTCCTAGCGGGAGGTGCCTATGTTCTGGCTCATCGTCGGAGCAGTCGTCGTGGTCGGGTTCGCACTGGCTTGGTGGACCAGTGGTCGTTCGAAAGGCACCAGCCGGATGAGGCCGGAAGAGGCGATCCGGCGCACCCAGGGCGAGGTCGCCACCGACCGCGCCTCCCACCAGGGTCCGAACCCGGTTCCGTAGGCCGCCGTGTTGTGGCTGATCATCGGGCTCGTGCTCTTCGCCGGCGTCCTGGTCCTCGCCTGGCGGGCCGACCACCGTGGCACCGGGCGGGACAAGCACATCCGCCCGCCCACGAACGACCCCGCCGTCGGCGAGGCGAAGGCGATGCGCGGGCTCCGCAACCTCGGAGGCATGGGCCCTGGACGCGGGCCGTGAAGCGCATGGCAGGAGGTAGCCCGTGTTCTGGATGATCGCCGGAAGCATCTTCGCCGTCGTGCTGACGCTGGCGTGGATCAACGACCACCGTCGCGCCGACGGCCGCAAGCGTTACATCAGCCCGCCGACCAACGACTCGGCTGTCGGCGACGCGAAGGCGATGCGCTACTTCAGGATCATGGGCGGGATGGGCCCGACCAAACGCTGACCGGCGCTGACGGGGACTGATCGGCACTGACCAGCACTGAGAACGACGAAGGCCCCCCGGTTTCCCGGAGGGCCTTCGTGCTGACCGAGGTCAGAGGTTCTTACGCAGTGCCGTTGAGAATGGCCCGCATCAGCTCAGCGGTCTCGGACGGCGTCTTGCCGACCTTCACGCCAGCAGCCTCGAGGGCCTCCTTCTTCGCCTGCGCGGTGCCCGAGGAGCCGGAGACGATGGCGCCGGCGTGGCCCATGGTCTTGCCCTCCGGGGCGGTGAAGCCCGCGACGTAGCCGACGACCGGCTTCGTCACGTGCTCCTTGATGTACGCCGCCGCACGCTCCTCGGCGTCGCCGCCGATCTCGCCGATCATCACGATCGCCTTGGTGTCGGGGTCGTTCTCGAAGGCCTCGAGCGCGTCGATGTGGGTGGTGCCGATGATGGGGTCACCGCCGATGCCGATGGCGGTGGTGAAGCCGAAGTCACGCAGCTCGTGCATCATCTGGTAGGTCAGCGTGCCCGACTTCGAGACCAGCCCGATCGGACCCGCGCCCGCGATGGTGTGCGGCGTGATGCCGGCCAGCGACTGGCCGGGGCTGATGATGCCCGGGCAGTTCGGTCCGATCATCCGGGTGGACTTGCCGTCCAGGTACGCCCAGACCTCAGCGCTGTCCTGGACCGGCACACCCTCGGTGATGACCACCAGGAGCGGGATCTCGGCGTCGATCGCCTCGATGCACGCGTCCTTGGTGAACGCCGGCGGGACGAATGCGACCGACACGTTGGCGCCGGTCTCCTTCATCGCCTGCGCGACGTCGGCGAAGACCGGGAGGTCCTTGCCGCCGAGGTTGACCGTCGTACCGGCCTTGCGGGCGTTGACGCCGCCCACGATGTTCGCACCGGACTCGACCATCAGGGTGGTGTGCTTGGCACCCATCCCGCCGGTCATGCCCTGGACGATGATCTTGCTGTCAGAGTTGAGGTAGATCGCCAT
>JBJMIP010000426.1:0-10216 GCA_045806825.1 Marmoricola sp. | reverse complement strand
GGCAGCCTATGCCGCCGCACCTCTTCGCGATCGCGGAGTTCCGGTGCAGGCTGATCGCTAGGATTGCCCGCGTGACCGCCCCTACGCCGTACCTTCACTTCGCGGGAACCGCCCGAGACGCCCTGAACTTCTACGGCGGAGTCTTCGACTGTGCCGTCCAGCTGCACACCTACGCCGAGTTCAGCAGGACCGACGGTCCGTCCGACGCGATCGCCCACGGCTACCTCCTGGAGGGTCCGGTCTCGCTCTTCGCTGCCGACGTGACGGGAGACGAGCCCGCGTTCCGTGCCGAAGGCATGATGCTGTCGCTGCTCGGCACGAGCGATCCCGACACCCTGCGGACGTGGTTTTCCAAACTCTCCGAAGGTGGTCGAGTCGTCGACGACCTCCAACGTCGAGCGTGGGGTGCCTCGGACGGCCAGGTTGTCGATCGCTTCGGCGTGCACTGGCTCATCGGGTTCGAGGACGACGACACCGCTTGATCTGAGGCTGGGAGCTTGCGGCTCGCGGCGGGCCGCCGTAAGCGCCGTGCACGACCTTGCGTCATAGCGCCGCGAGGTGTGGGTGCCCGTCTCTCCCCGCCTCATGTCTCAGGAGAAGGGTCGCCTGGCACAACGTTTTCTGGCGCGCCAGTTGTGAACGACGCCGGAATCGTTTCGAAACATCTACGCGACATTTGGCGTGTTCAATCGTGCCGAACATCCCTCAGAGTGCTCTCTATCAACATGGACGGCCATGCTCCCTCGTACCGTTGTCGGGCTGATGTCCTTGGTTGCGATCTTGGGCCTGACCAGCGCATCTGCCGAGGCGGGGCCGACGGCTGGCGCGACCACGTCGTTGGTCTGGTCCGACGACTTCTCCGGTCCGGCCGGAGCGTTCGACAGCGCGTCGCGCTGGACGTTCGCGACCGGAGGCGGTGGCTGGGGCAACGCGGAGTTGCAGTGCTACACCAAGTCGCGCGACAACGCTGCGACCAACGGGCAGGGACAGCTCGTCATCTCCGCGTTGCGGACGCCGTTGCACTTGTGCAGTGACGGCCACCTGAACGGCTACACCTCCGCGCGGCTGAGCACTCAGAACTCGTTCTCGGTGACTCACGGCCGGCTCGAGATCAAGGCGAAGCTGCCCGCCGGAGCAGGAGCGTGGCCTGCGTTCTGGGCGCTGGGCTCCAACGAATGGACGGTCGGATGGCCGAACTGCGGCGAGATCGACGTGATGGAGTACACCGGGAACCGTCCGACCGTCACCACCAGCGCCGTCCACCTGGCGGCGTACGACGGCAGCCACTGGTACTCCACCCACACATCGACGACCTCGACGACCCTCTCGAGCCAGTTCCACGTGTACGCCGTGAACTGGACCTCGGACTCGCTGACGTTCTACCGCGACAAGACCTTGCTCAGCACGATCACACGCGCGCAGGTCATGCAGCACGGTGTGTGGCCGTTCGACAAGCCGTTCTACCTGCTGATCAACCTGGCCGTCGGCGGCATCTACGCCGGCCCGGTCCCGTCAACCACGGTGTTCCCCCAGCGCTACGTGATCGACTACGTCAGGGTCTACCACTAGCTCAGGAAGCGACCAGGTCCGTCGACGCGATCGCCTCGCGGCGTACGGCCCGCTCGGCCCAAGCCAGCCGGAGGATCGGCATCCACACCGAGGCGTTCAGCACCGCGACCAACAGGATCGGGCCGACGTCGACAGCACTGCCTCCCCAGATGCCGATGAATCGGAACACCCCGGTCAGGGTGAGGATGTTGGTCAGCGCCAACCACCCGACCATGGTCGCGATCACGTTCGACGTCATCGAGGTACGTCGGGTCTCGCCGGTCGGCACCCACTCGGCGGTCCGTCCGCGCAGCGTGTGCAGGATCGCTGCCGCGTGGCTGAACGACGAGATCGTGTAGACCCGCAGCGTCGAGGCCCGCCATCCGCTCGTGTGCATCACCCGGATCAGCGGGTACATGGCAAAGGCCGGCACCATCCAGAAGAAGTTGGACAGCTGAACCCGCTCGGGCATGAACCACAGCATGATCAACGTCGGCAGCGGCAGGCAGAAGACCCCGATGGCGGTGGTGATGTAGTAGCCGAAGCCGGTGAAGAAGCACATCCGCTGGCGGTAGGTCAGGGGCGAGTCGTGGAACTTCTTGTCCCGCAGGAGCGACATCGAGCCGGCGCACCAGCGGTACTGCTGGGAGATGAAGCTGGACAGCTTGTCGGGGCAGAGGCCCTTGGCCAGGATGATCGGAACGTACGTCGTGCGGTAGCCCGCCTTCATCAGGTTCACGCCGGTGTGGACGTCCTCGCTGTGACCGATCTGGGCGAACCCGCCCGACTGCTCGAGCCCGGCGCGACGGTAGATCGCGCAGGTGCCCACGCAGATCGGTGCCCCCAGCTGGTCGCGCGAGACCTGAGCCCACCGGTAGAAGCTCTCCTGGACCGACCCGGCAGCCTGCTGCAACCAGTGCATGCCCTTGCCGGAGTCGAAGTACTGGGGCGACTGGACGATGCCGACCTTCGGATCCCCGAAGTACGGCACGAGCTCCATCAGGAAGTCGGGGCGCGGGGCGAAGTCGGCATCGAAGATCACGATCAGGTCGCCGTCGGACCGGTCGAAGCCGTACTTGAGGTTGCCGGCCTTCTTCATGTGCGGTCGATCGGGCCGCACCAGGTAGTGGAAGTGGTAGGTGCGCGCCAGCTCAGCGACCTCCGGCCGGGCCGCGTCGTCGAGCACGTACACCTGCGCCTCGCCGGCGTACTGCATCTGCGAGACGTACCGGTAGGTGTTGTTGAGGACCGCGATGTCCTCACCGGCACTCGGCAGGAAGACATCGACCGATGGCAGGTCCGGCGGGTTCCACAAGCCGACCAGCCGGCGGTGGTCCGAGAGCGTGAAACGTCGCTGGCGCGTGGTCGCGTAGTGCGTCAGCACCATGTACATCACGAACACCGTCATCGGGACCCAGAACAGCCAGAGCGCCGACTGGCTGACCGAGAACAGCAGCAGACTGATCACGCCGCTCACCGTCGCCAGGGTCCGCAGCCAGATGAACCAGAGGTGCTGCTTGCCGTAGTACAGGTACTTCTCGGCGTCGGTCGGCGGCTGCGGCAAGCCCAGCTTGTCGGGCGCCCTGCCAGGCTCGGTCGTCAGCCGTCGAGCGCCCAGGTTCGGCGTGACCACCGTCCGCCGGAAGTCGCGCTGCTCCGGGATCCGACCGGTGGCAATGCCCTCCATCGTCGAGCGGCGGTAGGCCCGCCGTGCGGCAGCCGCCTCTTCCTCGATCGTGCTCATGAGTCTCCGTCCTTGAAGATCGGCGCGAACATGGGAGACAGCCATGTCGCATAGGTGTTGGTCACGTGACCCTGGTCGCGGTGCGTCAGCATGTTCTTGACGACGAGCGGGCACCGGTTGGCGATGCAGAAGAACCTGCGGGAGTCGATGTAGCCGAAGCCGGCCGCCGTAGTGCGCTCCCCGAGCAGCTGGTAGGCCTCGTTCCAGGCGGGCTGCGACTTCAGATCGCGGGTGTAGGCGCAGACACGGGCGTCCTTCAGGTTCTTCTCGATGCATCCCAGGCCGTCCTCGTTCAGGTACGGCGAGTCACCGATGTAGACGACGCGAGACGACGATCCGGCTAGCTTGTTCAGCTCCTTGACCGTCTGGTCCGCCCAGACCCTCGGGGGGTGGTCCGGCGTGACACCGACCGCGTCGGCGCTGCTCGCGATGATCAGGTCGGGATTGATCCTCTCGATCTGGGCATCACGCCACTTCTGGTAGCTGATGCACTCGGTGTAGATCCGCTTGAGGTCGAACTCCCACACCGGCAGCCGGGCGATCGGGCACGCCGACTTGGTGACCTCGATCAGCTTCCAGTGGTGCTGGGCCGCCCAGGGAGCGAGCGCGCCCAGCCACTGGTCGGCGTGGGAGTCCCCGACGAGGACCGCGGTTCGCTGGCCGTGCTTGTCCCCGAGGACGCACAGCTCGGACGTCACCGCCTTCAGGTCTGCGATGCAGCCGAAGTGTTGGTCCAGCGGCGTGTCGTAGGCCGCGTTCTGTATCTCGGGCGTCAGGTTCGATGGCACGTTGGTGATCGGCAGACTCTCGGAGAGAGCACGAGTCACGATCGCCTGGTCGGCCGAGCTCAGCTTGATCGCTGCCTGGGCTGCTCCGGTGCCGTCCAGGCTCGGGACCAGGATCGCCACCACGGACGCGGTCGCCGCCATGGTGGCCGACAGACCGAGCCCGGTGAGCACCCAGCGGCCGGCGCGCCAGAGACTGCGGGCGCTGGCGTTCTCCAGGAAGTACGTCAGCACCGCGAACCAGAACGCCAGGAGGACCACCTCGAGGCGCTCCCAGAGCACGAGGTCGCGACCCCACCAGATCGGGAGCAGGATCAGCATCGGCCAGTGCCACAGGTACCAGGCGTACGACGAACGTCCGACGTACTGCATCGCCGGCCCTGAGAGCACTGCTGACTCGACCGAACGGTCCACCGAGCGCAGACCCGCGGCGATCACGGCAGCGCTGCCGAGTACCGGAACCAGAGCGGCCGATCCCGGGTACGGCGTCCGATCGGTGAATGCGAAGGCCGAGATGACGACGGCGGCCAGTCCGGACCAGCCGAGCAGCCGTGCTGCCTGGTCGGGGAGTTCCACGATCACGGGGGCCAGGAGGGCGACCAGGGCGCCGAGACCGAGCTCCCACGCCCGGGTCTGAATCCCGAAGTAGGCCATCGAGCCGTCCGTGGGGGTGGTCACGATCGAGAGCTTGAGGGTGACCAGGCACAGCGCAGCGATCGCCAGGATCAACAGCACCTTGCGGAACCGCTTCCGACCGAGAACCGCGCACACGACCATCAGCAGCGGCCAGACCAGGTAGAACTGCTCCTCGACGGCCAGCGACCAGAAGTGCTGGAAGGCCGAGGGCGGCGCGGCTGCGTTCTGGTAGTTCACCCCCTCGATCGCGAGGTGGTAGTTGATCCCGTAGACCGCTGCGTACAGCGCATCCTTGGTCAGCGACACCAGCTGGCTGTAGGGCATGAAGAAGTACGCAAAGACCAGCGACGAGACCACGACCATGGTGGCCGGCGGCAGCAGGCGCCGCGCCCGGCGCGCGTAGAACGCCGGCAACGAGATACGGCCGGTCCGCTCGACCTCACGCGCCAGCTGGCCCGTGATCAGGTAGCCGGAGATGACGAAGAAGACGTCGACCCCGACGAATCCGCCACGCAGTCCCGGCACGCCCGCGTGGTAGAGGACCACCAGGAGCACCGCGACCGCCCGCAGTCCCTGGATGTCGGGCCTGAAGCGGCGAGGTTCGTAGTCGGGCCCTCGGCGCTTCGGCCTTGGGGAGAGGTCACGATCAGTGGACGGGGAATGGGTCGACAGGCTCATGGGATCGGCGTTCCTCCGAGGGCTCGGAATCGCGATCAGAGCGGAAAGAGAACCGGAGTGAGCGGTCCGCCTGACGTCATTTGCTGTGTGCCGAAGAGGCTTCGTTGCCGCTTGCTGACACGGTTGAGCCTGCCATCCCCGGCAGCGGCCCCAGACCATTCTGGATTCAATTAACTTGGGTGTTACGCGACCGACACGAGACGTCACAGAGCGACTCAGAACTGTGATCCAGGTCGCAGAAAAGCCCTAGAAATAAGGGGATCCGGCGCTATCTGGCGTAATCCGTGTCTAGACAGTTGTGCGTTCTGGTCAGCGGTTTCAAGTCCGAGCAAAGGCTCAGAGAGGCCCGGACGGTGACACGGCGGACCGACGAAGTGCTCCGGCACTACCCGGTCCTGGACCCGTGCTCTGCCTTGTCGCAAGGCACAGGCTCGTCCCGCCGTACGGAATGTCATCTCCCACCTTGATGGTGGGCAGATCTCGAGCCACCTCGGGAACGGCCGTGCACCGCTGCGTTAGATTCCTTTCGTACTGATCGGTCGAGGATGTGGGCTGGGAGCTGTGGCACAAGACGAGGTCACCCGCCCGTGGCGGAGTGCGTTCCCGGCCGGCACGCTGGCCTCGGGAACGCCCGGGCGAGCCCGCCTGCTCGAAGTATCGGTGGAGCTGTTCGCGGCCCGCGGCTACAACGGCGTATCGGTCCGTGACCTCGGCGACGCCCTAGGAGCGAAGCCGAGCTCGCTGTACGCGCACTTCAAGTCCAAGGACGAGCTCTTCGGTTTCCTCGTCCTCCTCGCCAACCAGGAGATCCACCGATCGCTGCTCGAGGCGATCGCGAGCGTGGACCCCGATCCAGCGAGCACGCTCGGGGCGATCGTGCGCACCTACGTGAGCTGGCACGCGACGTACCCCACGCTCGGCACGGTCGGGCACAGCGACCTGCACGCGTTGTCGGATGCCTCGCTGAGCGAGGTGACAGAGCTCCGCAAGCAGACCATCGACCTGTTTCTCGATGCCATCGAGCGTGGGAACGAGAGCGGCGAGTTCAGCTGCGCCAGACCCTGGCTCGCCGTCGCGGCGCTCGCAGGAATGGGCATCCGGGTATCGCACTGGTACCGGCCACCCGCGCAACCGATCAACAGTGTGATCGACACCTACGCCATCACCATGCAGCAATGGGTTCCGCCCGTGAGCACCGAGGACCTCGCCGAGGAGTACGTCGCCTACGCGCTGGCGATCGTTCGGGCCACGCCCAGGCTGTGACGCTACGGGGTGCGAGCCGGCACGACGCCGTCGACTGTGAGAAGGAAGTCGATCACCAGGCCAGCCGCCACGTGCTCCTGGTCGGTAAAGACCTGGTGCCCGGCACCGGGCACCAGCTCGAGGCGAGCCCCCGGGATGGCCGCCGCGAGAATCCGCGAGTTCTCCGGGGGTACGACTATGTCGACCTCTCCTGCGAGCACCAAGGTGGGCGCGACGAGAGTCGGAAGGTCGCCGAACCTCCCCCAGCTCATCGCACCGCGCAGCTGGTTCCCGTAACCCTCGCTCGAGGTGGGCCAGGTATCGCGGACCGCGTTGTCGATGTCGATCTCAGTACGCGGCGTCGTACTCGCGTAGAACAGCGGGGACAGCTCTTGCATGCGCTCGTCCGCGGGTAGCTCCGCTGCCTTCGCGAACCGCTCCGTCACGTCTGCGGAGAGCGGCAGGGCGCTGCGGAAGCCACCGTGCGTGGCCGCGAGGACCAGCGACCGAATCCGGTCCGGGACGGAGAGCGCGATCTCCTGCGCGATGAGCCCGCCCATGGACAACCCCACGACATGCGCCTGCTCGACACCGCCAGCATCGAGCGCCGCGACCGCGTCGAAGGCCATCGTCTCGATCGAGTACGGACCACCGGGAGTGACTCCGGTCCGACCAGTGCCCCGGTTGTCCACCGTGAGGACCCGAAACGTCGGTGAGAGGTGACGAACGAGCCGGAACCACATGTCGGACGAAGAGCTGAGCCCGTTGAGCAGGAGGACCGGCTCACCGTTCCCTATGGCGTTCCACCAGATCCGAACCCCGTCGCGTTCGAGGAACGGCATTCGATCATCCCCCAGACGGCACATGTAACAGTCGTTACAAGTGTTCAGTCGCAAGCCGCAGATGTCAACGACGGAGGCGACCCAGCAAGCTGCGCGACTGCGCGCGCTTGCACGCCCCCGCGGATAGATGCCAGAGACTGTCCGGCGCATCCGGAAGACTCACTGCTGTCTCAAGGAGCGCCGCGACGAGCACGCGTCATACAGCCGCTCTTGCGACATCCGCGGATCAGAGCCAATCCAAGACCGTGAGCACGTGGCGCTGGACCTCTTGGTAGAGCTCTGCCCGCACGCCCAGCCTCCTGCGCCGGATGTACAGGTATGCCTCGACAATCGAGAGCTCCCGTGCCGGGTCCAGTGTTCCGAGATAAGTCGCATCGGCGTTGGGTAGGGCGTTTCGCAGCCGGTTCAAGAGCTCCAGACTGCGGTCTTCGAGATCGCTTGGTAGCGCTCGCATGACACCCCGATCTGTCCCCGTAGAGCATCCAGCCGATTTGGTCTTGGCCCGAACGCCTCAGCCCGGCTCGGGAGATGTACCCAGGCGCGCCGCCCGGAATCCCGCATGGCATGGGTACCCGGGTGGGCGTACCTTGGTAGTACCCCTTCGGCTCTGTGCACAGGATCGAGCGGCTAGGCCCGCGACGATCCAACACCGGGAGTTGCGGGCCGACCTCTGCTCAGGCCCGCTCCACGCCTACTCGGCGGGGTGTCTCCCCGGGTTTACTCGGCTCCGCGTGGGGATATGACGTTGATATGGCTCACCCTGACGAGCCAGCAGCATCGCTGGCACCAGCTGACGTGGACGAGATCCTTCAGTCCCAGGCCGCCATAGAGCAGGCCAAGGGGATCCTGATGGAGCGCTACGAGATCGACCCGGAAGCAGCTTTTGCGGTCCTCCGTCGTCATTCCCAACACTCAAACCGCAAGCTGCGCGACATCGCCGCAGAATTCATTCGCACCCGTCGACTGCCCCCGGACCAGAAAGGCATGCACCTGCACTCGGTCTGACTAACGCTGCGAGCTAGTCGGGGGTCGCGTCTATAGCGCTCCGCGCGCCAGCCCCACTTGAAGTCCGGATGGTCGTATTCGGCCATGGCGCACTCCCACGTTTAAGCGCTTGTTCTCGGCGCCCGTCTGCAGCCAGATTTCGTCGGGGAGCGGGACGCTCCCGGGAGCGCGGACGCAACAACGCCGGCCCGTCGACACCACCCCCAGAGTGCCGGCGCGCTGGTCATCACTGGTAGCCCGGGAAGCGGGTCCACCTAATGTCGACGGGGGTCGCTTGGCTCTCGTCAAACTTCCTGCGCACTTAGGTGGCACTTCGAAAGCCGGATCTCCGACATGCGTCGGCAAAGCCACCGGATCGGTCCTCAGGTGAGGCTAACGACTTCGTGGATGTCGTCAGCGGGCAGCGGGCCATCGGTAGTAGCCACTACATCGCAGGACAGGAGGTTGACCGCTCCCCCGTAGGACGAAAGGAAGGCCGTATCGGCGGCGTCGCGTCCCGTAGCGATGCGGACCAGCGTGCTGCGAGGCGCGAGCAGCGTGGCATCAGCAACGCGCCACACGCCGTCGACCGCCGCCTCAGCAACGGCGTGAAAGTCCATCGGCGCCAGACCGGGCGCGTACACCGCAGCAAGTCGAGCAGGAACATCGAGCGCGCGTAGCAGCGCAACCACGAGATGGGCGTAGTCCCGACAGACCCCCTGCCGCAGCAGGAGCGTGTCAACGGCACCGTCGGTCGGCGCGCTCGATCCCGGGACATAGGTCAATTGCGAACCCACCCACGACGAGACAGCTGCCAACAGCTCACGCTCGCCCACGATCCCGGCGAACTCTGCCGCAGCGATAGCGCTCAGCCGATCTGACTCCGCGTAACGGCTCGGGCGCAGATAGACGACCCGGTCGTCGGCGCTGACCTCATGCTCGAGCGCACTGCCCGTGACGGTGGCTTGATACTCGATGGTCATCCGGCCCGCTGGAGGAACAACGAGATGGACACGGCCTCCGCCAGCGAGCGCGACCTCGGTCGTCGACGTTTCGACTCCATCGCAGCGAACCGACAAGGTCTCCTCGACCTGGGCGCCGTCCATGCCGGAGACAGCGATCTGCAGCATCACTTCGGCCTGGTATTGCACCTCCAGCTCGAGAGTCGAGCTCACCACGCGCCGACGACCTTTCACGGTTTCAGTATCCATGCCAGGACCCGACTCGCCGCAGCCAGCTCGAGAGCGCACCCAGCGCCTTCGAACCAACGCACGCATTGTCCGCGGACTGACGAGCCACGCGGCCTCAGGGGTTTGCCGCGATAAGAGCGTCATGACGACTCGTATTTGGGGCTCATCGTCTGCGAGCCGCGCGTTGGCACTGCCGTTGTGCTCAGGAACGTAGCGCGTGGGTCACCAGGTGGTCGATCACGTGGGCTGCGTCGTCACCGACTCCGAGAAAGGTCCCGGACTTGAACGTGTGCATCCAGTGGAGGCCGAGGAAGTACAAGCCCGGGACGTGGCCGATCCCCCGCTCCTGCAGCGGCTGTCCGTCGCTGTCCAGGCATGGTGCCTGGACCCAGCTGTAGTCGAAGGAGTAACCCGTCGACCAGATGACGCTGCCAATCCCTGCGTCCCGGATGGACAGCGTCGAAGGGTGCTCGCCGGTGGGACGGCCGGGTCCGGGCTCCGGCTCGGGTGATGCAGTGTCGAAGCCCTGCGCGGCCGCGTGGGCGCTGATCGCGCGCAACGTCTCAT
>JBJMIP010000425.1:0-5510 GCA_045806825.1 Marmoricola sp. | reverse complement strand
CCCGGCGCCGTGCACGCCCAGGCTTTTCCACAGCACCAGTTCGCCCCCTCGCGAACACCGGATCGCGCCGAGATCCTGCGGCATGCCTTACGCCTACATCGTCCGCTGCGCGGACAACAGCTACTACGTCGGAAGCACCTGGGACGTCGACGTCCGGGTCTGGCAGCACAACAGCCCGGACCAGGGCGCGATCTACACGCGCAAACGCAGGCCCGTCGTGCTCGCGTGGAGCGTGTACTTCGACTCGATGATTGAGGCGTTTGCCTTCGAGAAGCGCGTCCAGGGGTGGAGCCGCGCCAAGCGGGAGGCGCTCATCCGAGGCGACTTCGACTCGCTTCCGGAGCTGTCCCGGCGCGGACATCTCCGACCGCGGAAGCGGGGTTGAGCGAGTCGGCGCTCAGGTCACCGGGTTTCGAGGCGGCCGCTGGCGCGTCCGCACCTCAACCACCGTAAGGCGGGTGGCGCGTCCCCACCTCAACCACCGTTGGTCGCGGAGATCAGCTGATGACGGCCGTGAGCTTGCCGGCGATGTCGTCGAGTGCCAGCACGTCGTGGGCGAGACCCGCGGTCGCCACTGCACCGGGCATCCCCCACACCACCGACGTGGCCTCGTCCTGGACCACGATCCGGCCGCCGGCCTCGGCGAGCAGGCGGCAGCCGATCAGGCCGTCGGAGCCCATGCCGGTCAGGATCAGCGCCGTCGCGGCGCCGCCGTACACCTCGACCGCGGAGCGGAAGAGGGCGTCGACCGCCGGGCGCACGAAGTTCTCCTGCGGCCCCTCGTCCAGGTGCGCCCGTACGACGCCCACCGAGCGCTTCAGCCGCAGGTGGAACCCGCCCGGCGCGACCAGCACCTCGCCGGCCCGGGGAACGTCGCCCTCCACAGCCTCGCGGACGGTGAGCGCGGACACCCGGTCGAGCCTCTCGGCGAACATCGTCGTGAACAACGGCGGCATGTGCTGGACCACCAGCACCGGGACCCGGAGCGTGCCCGGCAGACCCTCGAGGACCCGGGACAGCGCGTCCGGGCCTCCGGTGGAGCAGCCGATCAGCAGGACCTCGGGTCGCTTGCTGCTCGGCTCGGCGAGCTGGACCGGCGCCGGGGGCGGGGCGGGGCGCTCCCGCCCAGGACCGACCAGACGGCGAGCGCCGACCAGGGCCTTGAGCTTCGGGATCAGCTGCTCGCGGACGCTCGCCATCGACTCGGCCATCGAGGTGGTGTTGGACGGCTTGGTGACGAAGTCCGATGCACCCAGCGAGAGCGCCTCGAGCGTCTTGGTGGCGCCCTTCTCGGTCAACGTGCTGAACATGATGATCGGCAGCTTGGGGTGCCGCTTGCGGATCTCGGCGAGCGCGCCGAGCCCGTCGAGGATCGGCATCTCGATGTCGAGGGTGACGGCGTCGGGCTTGAGCGTGTCGACGAGCTCGATCGCCTCGCGTCCGTTGACGGCGACGCCCGCGACCTCGATCTGGGCGTCAAGGGTCAGTGACGTCGTCACGAGGCGGCGCACCAGCGCGGAGTCGTCGACCACCAGGACTCGGATCACCCCGCACTCATCGGCCGAAAGGACCCTGCCCTGAGGTGTCGAAGGACCCTGGTCCTCCGGGACGTAATTCCCCTCAAGAAAGGTCGACCGGTACCGATGAGTGCGCCGTGACGATTTCCGACTCGAGCTTCGCGTTCGTCTCCGACCTTGCCCGTCGTGAGACCGCCATGCTCTACGACCCAGGCAAGGAGTACCTGGTCGAGGCGCGGCTGCTGCCGCTCGCTCGCGAGGCCGGGTGCGCCGACGTGGATGCCTACGTGCTGCGACTCCAGGTCGATGCGGCCGAGCGGGCGAAGGCACTGGACGCGCTGACCATCAACGAGACCTCGTGGTTCCGTGACATGGCGCCGTACCAGGCCTTCACCGAGCTGATGCTGCCTGCGATCCTCGAGCGCCGCCAGCACGTCCGGCACATCTCGATCTGGTCGGCCGCGTGCTCCAGCGGGCAGGAGGCCTACAGCCTCTCGATGCTGCTCGACGAGCACCTGCCGCCGGGCTGGACCGTGCAGATCCTGGCGACCGACATCTCGCACAAGATGCTCGCCCGGGTCGACGCCGGGCGCTACAGCCAGGTGGAGATGAACCGGGGCCTGCCCGCGACCTCGCTGGTCAAGTACTTCACCCGTACGGGCAGCGAGTGGGAGGTCAACGACACGCTCAAGAAGATGGTGCGCACCCAGCATCTGAACCTCTCCGCGAGCTTTCCGCCGCTCCCGACGTTCGACATCGTCTTCATCCGCAACGTGCTCATCTACTTCGACCTCGACGTGAAGCGCGACATCCTGCGCCGCATCGGCCAGGTCATCTCGCCCGACGGCTTCATGCTGCTCGGTTCGTCGGAGACCACCCTCGACCTCGACGACCACTGGGACCGCGAGGCCCACGGCCGGGTCCAGGTCCACCGCCCCGCGGGCTACGCCGCCGCAGCAGCGGTACGCCAGTCCCAGCCCACCACCCTGCCCATTGCCATGACGGGAGCCTGACCCATGTACGCGCTGATCATCGACGACTCGCGAGCGATGCGGAGCATCCTGCGCCGGATCGTCACCGACCTCGGTTTCGAGACCCTCGAGGCGGCCGACGGCCAGGAGGCCCTCGACCACCTCAACGAGGGGCGGATCCCGACCCTGTGCCTGATCGACTGGAACATGCCGGTGATGGACGGCTACACCTTCATCACCAACGTCCGGGCGAACCCGGAGTGGCGCGACATCACCCTGATGATGGTCACCACCGAGAGCGAGCACGGGCAGATCGTGAAGGCCCTGGCCGCCGGTGCGCACGAGTACGTGATCAAGCCGTTCACGCCGGACGCGATCGCGGACAAGCTCGAGCTGCTCGGCCTGGTTGCCCGGGCGGTGCCGGCATGAGCCTCATGGTGGAGCCGTCCTACGAGGACGTGCAGATGCTGGTCGACGAGGTCTGGACCTCGTTCCTCGGCTCCGACGAGCCGCTGCTCCCCGGCGGCCCGACCGAGCTGAACGTCGGCTGGTCTGCCGCGGTCACCGTGACCGGCGAGTGGCACGGCCTGGTCTGCGTCGAGCTGCCCACCGGCCTGGCCGAGGAGGTCACCCGACGGATGCTCGCCGTCCAGGAGACCCTCGACGAGGACGTCGCGGACGCCGTCGGCGAGCTGGTCAACATGATCGGCGGCAACGTGAAGAGCCTGATGCCCGGCCCCAGCGTGCTCTCGCTGCCGGTCGTCGCCGCGGGCCGCGTCGCGCGCCCGTCGGACACCGTCGAGGTCTGCCGCCTGGACGCCTCGTGGGCCGGCACCCCGCTGCTGGTGAGCGTGTACGTGAGGAAGGACGCCTGATGAAGATCCTGGTCGCCGCCGACAGCCGCGTGATGCGGCAGATCGTGATCCGCACCCTGCGCCAGGCCGGTTACACCGGTCACGACATCGTCGAGGCGGAGAACGGTCGCGACGCCCTGGAGAAGGTGCGCAGCGAGGCACCCGACCTGGTCCTCTCGGACTGGAACATGCCGGAGATGAACGGGATCGACCTGCTGGCCGAGCTCCGCTCCTCGGGCTCCGCGGTGCCGTTCGGCTTCGTCACCTCCGAGGGCTCCTCGGACATGCGCGCCCGGGCCGAGGCCGGCGGAGCGCTGTTCCTGATCGCCAAGCCGTTCACCCCCGAGGCCTTCGACGAGGCCCTCGCGCCGGTGCTCCGGGGCTGAGTCGTGTACGTCCAGACCTCCTACCTTCCGACGACGAAGGAGATCCGCGACCTGCTCACCGAGCTGCTCGACCGCGAGGTCCAGGTCTCGCCCAGCGCGCCGCTGGCGCCCACGGGGAAAACCCCCTGCACCGTCGCCGTCTACGTCGACGACACCCTGCAGGTGACCTCGGTGATCGCCTTCGACCTGGCGCTGTCCGCGCACGCGGGGGCTGCGATCGGGCTGGTGCCTGCCGCCGGGGCGCAGACCGCGATCGAGGAGGGCATCCTGAACGACACCCTCCGGGACAACCTCTACGAGGTGCTGAACATCGCCGCCTCGCTCTTCAACGCCGACGGCGCCACCCACGTGCGCCTCTACGACGCGCACCACATCGGCAACCCGCTGCCCGGCGACGTGCTGGTCAAGGCGCTCACCCTGGGCCGCCGCGAGGACCTCGCCATCGACGTGGCGGGCTACGGCTCCGGCCGGCTCTCGGTCGTCCTCGTCGCCTAGGGACCTACGTCCCGTCTCCTCGGACCGAACGGACCTGAATGTCCGTTTTGTCTTAACCACTCAGCTCCACGACCGAACAACCATCCGAGCACGGATCGCTCACCCCACGCCACGGACCGGCACCCGCTACCGCGCAATCGGAGGCATCCCGTGCCGTTCGCCGTGTCCGACGCTGTGAGCCAGGTCCTGGCTTCCGCGCTCGACGGTGTCACCACGCGCCAGCAGGTGATCGCCGACAACATCGCCAATGTCGACACCCCCGGGTTCCGGGCGACGAGTGTCGACTTCGAGTCCCAGCTCAAGTCCGCCATCGAGGACGGGGACTTCAACGCCGGCTCCCCGGTCGACCCGGGCGTCACCGAGACGCCGACCGACACCCCGGTCGGCGCGAACGGCAACAACGTCGACCTCCGCAAGGAGACGTTGGCCGCGATGCAGAGCCAGTACCAGTACCAGATCCTGACCAGGGCCGTCTCCGAGCGGTTCAACCTCGTCAAGACCGCGGCAACGGGTCAGTGACAGGGGACGTGTGATGGGTGCCGTCGACATGCTCAACATCGCCGGGACGAGTCTCGGCATGCACCAAACCTGGCTCGACGCCCTGGCGAACAACATCGCCAACGTCAACACCGCGACCCGGACCAGCGAGAAGGCCTTCCAGGGCCAGATGGTGATCGCCAGTGCCCGGCCCGGCGGCGGCGGCGTCGACGTGGCCGGCATCGCGCTCTCCGACGGTGAGGGCCGCGTGGTCAACGACCCGACCAACGCCCTGGCAGACGCCGAGGGCAACGTGCGGATGCCCGACATCGACCTCGCCAGCCAGATGAGCCAGCTGGTGATGGCCCAGCGCGGCTTCCAGGCCTCGGTGCAGACCACCAAGACCGCGCAGGACACCTACAACGCAGCCCTTCAGATCGGACGATGACGATGAGTGTCAGCGGAGTCGGGGGCGTCGGGTTTACCCCGTTCGTGCCGGCCACGGTCGCCCCGACCGGCACCAGTGCCGCGAAGTCCACCTCCGGGCACGACTTCGGCAACCTGGTGCTCGACGGCATCGACAAGCTCGAGGCGGTCCAGGACAAGTCCGACCAGCTCGCCGTGAAGGCCGCGACCGGGGACCTGAACAGCATCCACGACTACACGATCGCCGCCACCGAGGCGAGCGTCACCACGCAGCTCACCGTGGCTGTGCGCAACAAGGCCGTCGAGGCGTTCAACGAGATCATGAGGATGCAGGTCTGATGAAGGACTCCCTCGGCCGCGCGTTCACGCGGTACCAGCGCACGT
>JBJMIP010000424.1:0-5958 GCA_045806825.1 Marmoricola sp. | reverse complement strand
TGACCCCGACGATCCGTTCGAGGTCCCCGAGCGACGCGAACTCGATGCTGATCCGGCCCTTGGCCTTGCCCATGGTGACCTTCACCCGGGTGTCGAGGCGGTCGGACAACCGGTCGTTCAGGTCGGCAAGACCGGGCGCCGAGGGCCGCCTCGCCTTGAAGCGAACAGTCTCCCCGTCGTCGTCCGCGACACCGACAGCGACGATCTCCTCCAGGCCTCGGACGGAGATGCCCTCGGCGACCACACGGGCCGCCAGGCGGTCCTGTGCAGCCGCGTCGTCGACCCCGAGCAGGGCCCGGGCGTGACCGGCCGAGAGCACCCCGGCGGCCACCCGTCGCTGGACGGCGGGTGAGAGCTTCAGCAGCCGCAGCGTGTTGCTGATCTGCGGGCGGCTCCGACCGATCCGGGTGGAGAGCTCCTCGTGGGTACAGCCGAAGTCGTCCAGCAGCTGCTGGTAGGCCGCAGCCTCCTCCAGCGGGTTGAGCTGAGAGCGGTGCAGGTTCTCCAGCAGGGCGTCCCGGAGCATGACGTCGTCGTCGGTCTCCCGGACGATCGCCGGGATGGTGCTCAGGCCGGCCTGGGTGGTCGCGCGCCAGCGGCGCTCGCCCATGATCAGCTCGTAGCGGTCGTCGCCGAGGCTCCGGACCACGACCGGCTGCAGGAGGCCGACCTCCTTGACCGAGTGGACGAGTTCTGCCATCGCCTCCTCGTCGAAGACCTGGCGCGGCTGACGGGCGTTCGGGGTGATCGCCGTGATCGGCAGCTCGGCGAAGTAGGCCCCGGCCACCGTCTGCGGCGCGGGGGCTCCCCCAGGAACTGCTGTGCTTCCCTCGACGACCTCGCCCGGCTCGGGCTGGGTGGGGATCAGGGATCCGAGGCCCCTGCCGAGGCCTCGTCGCTTCTCGCTCATGCCGTGCGTACCCCGATCACCGCTGTCCTCCCTTGATGGCCATCTCCCGTGCTGCCTCCGAGTAGCTGAGCGCACCCGGAGAGCCCGGATCGTACGTGATCACGCTCTGCCCGTAGCTGGGGGCCTCCGAGACACGGACGGAGCGCGGGATGGTGGTCCGCAGCACCTGCTCCTTGAAGTGGGCTCGAACCTCCTCGGCGACGCCGGCTGCCAGATTCGTCCGGGAGTCGTACATGGTGATCAGGATGGTCGAGATCGACAGGTCGCTGTTCAGGTGCGCCTTGACCATCTCGACGGTCTCGATCAGCTGGCCCAGTCCCTCGAGCGCGTAGTACTCCGCCTGGATCGGGATCAGCATCTCCACGCCCGCCACCAACGCGTTCAGGGTCAGCAGGCCGAGGGACGGTGGGCAGTCGATCAGCACGTAGTCCAGCCGTTCCTCCGACTCGGCCCCGATCAGGTCGTAGGCCGCGAGCGCCTTCTTCAGCCGGTTCTCGCGGGCCACGACGCTGACCAGCTCAATCTCGGCGCCGGCGAGGTCGATCGTCGCCGGGACGACGAAAAGCCCGGGAATGTCCGCGTGCTGCTGGACTGCCTCCGAGAGGGGCATCCCGTCGACCAGGACGTCGTACGAGGACGCAGTACCCCGTCGGTGGTCCACCGAGAGCGCCGTGGAGGCATTGCCCTGGGGGTCGAGGTCGACGACCAGGACCCGCTGGCCGCCTTGCGCCAGAGCGACAGCCAGGTTCACCGTCGAGGTCGTCTTCCCGACGCCGCCCTTCTGGTTCGCCACGACCATCACCCGGGTCTTCGGAGGCCGCGGCAGCGGGGCGTGGAAGTTCATCCGCTCGCGCGCACGCAGCTCGGCCTCGATGGCCCGGGCGAGCGGCGTCGAGGTGTCGCCGTACGAGGTGGGGCTACTTTCCAGGTCCGCCGCGGTTCGGACGCTGGCGGCTTCCGGTTCCGAGGTCCCGTTTTCCGGCTGGGTCACGCTGTTCTCCTGGGGCGATGTTTCACGTGAAACAGGCTGCTGCCTGTGGATAAGTGGGGTGAAGCTGTGGATTCCCCCGCTTGGAGGGCTGATCCGAGCGGTGGATAACTTTGGGGGAGAACTACCCGAAAGGACTATCTCCCTAGTTCGAAAAAGTCAGTGCTTGAGGATCCGGACTACGCGCACCTGTGGGTCGAGGAACTCGGAACCGAGCTCCAGAACGCCCTGAGGCACGCCGCGCTCCTTGGCGATGGCCTTGGCCGCAGCCGCAAGCTCGTCCTCTGCGGACGAGCCTTTCATGGCAAGGAACTCACCGCCAGCCCTGACCAAGGGCAAAGACCAACGTGAGAGACGATCGAGCGGAGCAACTGCCCGCGACGTGACCACGTCGAAGGCCTCCCGGCCGTGGAGCTCTTCGGCCCGGGCTCGCACCACGCGTACGTTTACCAGGCCCAGAGCGACAGTTGCCTCCTCCAGGAACGTGGTGCGCCGTAGCAACGGTTCGACCAAGGTGAGCTGGAGGTCAGGACGCCGAATGGCCATCACCAGGCCCGGAAGACCTGCCCCAGAACCGATGTCGCACACCGAGACACCCTCAGCGATCGCATCGGTCACCACGGCGCAATTCAGCAGGTGGCGGTCCCACAGCCGCGGGACCTCACGCGGACCGATCAGTCCACGGACGATGCCATCGGTGGCCAGCAGGCCGGCGAAGGCAGTTGCCGTCGGGAGGGCATCCGAAAACACCCCCTGCGCCTCGGGAGGTGCAGAGGGTGTTTCACGTGAAACATCAGAGCTCACGCCGGAAGGACCACCACGTACCGACGCGGCTCGACGCCTTCGGACTCCGAGTTCAGGCCGGCGGCCGCGACCGCGTCGTGGACGACCTTGCGCTCGAACGGCGACATCGGGTCCAGGGACACCGGCTGTCCGGTCTCCTTGACCTCGGCCACCACCGTGGCGGCAGTCTCCTCGAGGGTCGTGCGACGAGCTGCCCGGTGGCCTGACACGTCCAGCATCAGGCGCGAGCGCTCACCGGTCTCCCGGTACACGGCCAGCCTCGTCAGCTCCTGCAGCGCCTCGAGGACCTCGCCGTTCTCGCCCACGAGCTGGGGCAGGTTGGCCCCCACGATCGACACGGTCGCCCGGTCCCCCTCGACATCCATGTCCAGGTCGCCGTCCAGGTCGGCGATCTCCAGCAGCTCCTCGAGGTAGTCAGCCGCGATCTCGCCTTCCTGCTCCAGCCGCTTCGTGCGCGTGGGGCGGGCCGACTCGTCACCGGCAAGTTCGTCGTCGACCACGGTCTCGGTCTCGGTGCTCTCGCTCAACTGTTCTCTCCCTGATCAGTGCTGTCGCCCGACGGCGACTGGTTCTTGGGTGCCTGCGAACGGCGCTGCTGCCGGGACTGCTTCTTCGGCTGCTGCCGCGGCGCTGGGCGACGCTCCTCGACGACGTCCTCGACAGCGACCGCGGAGGTGGTCGCGACGGTCTCGCCCTTGGCGGCCGCCTTCGCGGCGTCACGCTTCTGCTTCGCGCGGAACGCCTCGGTGTTCGGTGCCGGGTTGTTGCGGATCACGTAGAACTGCTGGCCCATGGTCCACAGGTTCGACGTGGTCCAGTAGAGGAGAACGCCGATCGGGAACGCGATACCGCCGACGGCGAAGACGAGCGGCAGGATGTAGAGCAGCATCTTCTGCTGCTGGGCGTACGGCCCGGACAGCGCGTCCGCCGGCATGTTCTTGCTCATCAGCTGCCGCTGGGTGAGGAACGTGGTCGCCGTCATCGCGAGGACGAGGAAGACCGCGATGACCTTCACCTCGGTGACGTTCGCGTTCACGAAGCTCGACGAGATCGTGCCGCCGAAGATCTTCGCCTGGGCGAACTCCTTGGCCTGCGCGGTCGTCAGGACCCCGTGACCCTGGCCCTTGGCGGCCTTGCTCAGCAGTCGGAACAGCGCCAGGAAGATCGGCATCTGCACGATCAGCGGCAGGCAGGACGAGAACGGGTTGGTGCCGGTGTCCTTGTAGAGCGCCATCGTCTCCTGGGTCAGGCGCTCACGGTCGTGCCCGTACTTCTTCTGCAGCTCCTTGACCTTGGGCTGCAGCAGCTGCATGTTGCGGCTGGACTTGATCTGCTTGACGAACAACGGGATCAGGGCCGCACGGATGACGAGTGTCAGTCCGATGATCGAGAGTGCCCAGGAAGCGCCCGACCCCGAGGGGAGGACCAGGCTCCAGACCTTGTGCCATCCGACAAGGACGACGGACACCGCGTAGTACAGCGGCGTCATGATGAAGCTGCCGATATCGCCGAGGAAACCCACTCAGACTCCTTGAGTCGTGCTTGGTGTTGCGGTCAGGTTCGTGCGGGGCGGCACCGGGTCGTACCCGCCTGCCGCCCAGGGGTGGCAGCGACCGATCCTGCGGACGGCGAGCCAGCTGCCCTTGATCGCTCCGTGCTCGGTCACCGCCTCCAGCGCGTACGCCGAGCAAGTCGGGTGGTACCGGCAGACCTGCCCGTACAGCGGACTGATCGCGAACCGGTAAGCCTTCAGCAAGGCGATGAGAATCAGCTTCATGGTCGATCCAGACAACGATCGAGCTCGCCCGCAAGATCCCGTGACGTCGCCCCAGCAGCCGCAGGCAAGGCTCGGAGCACGAGCATGCTGCCGCTGGGGAGCGTGTCGATCCGCTCCCTCATCAGGTGGCGTAGTCGTCGCTTCACACGATTCCGGGTCACGGCCGGGCCGACCGACTTGGCGACGACGAACCCCACCTTGGCGGGGCTACTTGTCGCTTTGTCGACATTAGGCACCACCAGGTGCGCCACCATCAGCGGTCCACCGGACCGGCGTCCCCGTCGGACAGCGTGCCGAAAGTCTTCAGCTGCCGTCAGGCGGTTGCTCGAGGGAAGCACACCAGGCGCGCCGAGCCTCAGACAGCGAGGCTGTTGCGGCCCTTGCGACGACGGGCGGACAGGATCGCGCGACCCGCACGGGTCCGCATCCGCAGGCGGAAACCGTGCACCTTGTGACGGCGACGGTTGTTCGGCTGGTACGTACGCTTGCTCACGATTTCTCCACGCGCTTCTAGGAAATGCAGTGTTGGGACGTGTCCACACCGGGTCGCACGACGCAGGACGCCGCCAGGAGCCAATACAGCTGGCACAACTGGCACCGCCTGCCCGCGCGACAGGCTCAGGAGAGCCCGGTCGTGGACATGCGGCACCGGTCGAACCGGTTTCGACCTGCCAACGGTACGCGTCGGCTCCGCGCAGGGTCAATTCGCCGGTCGCTGAGCGGTCGCAGACCCTCAAAAGAGACGATGATGCACGGGTGGGTCCAAGGATTCACACCGACACGCCGTGGAAAGCCCATAACCTGTGGACAACAGTTGATCCACAGGCATCCCAGTTGTTAGCGTCCGGGCACCGACCCACCTGAGAAAGCGGACAAGCTGGCTCAATCTGGATCTCGCGCACCCTGCACAACCTGTGGACAAAGGTGTGGATCGGACAACCAGGACGAGGAGAGCGCGAGGCCCACGTGGAATCAGCAGCAGGAAACAACGGTTCCAACGGCCGCGAACTGGACTTTCTCTGGCCCGCAATCCTCGACAGCCTCGCTCCGAACCAGCGCGTCTGGCTCGCCTCCAGCAAGCCGGTCATGCTCGCAGAGTCGACCGCCGTCATCGCGGTCCCCAACGAGTTCACCCGCACCCAGCTCGAGGGCCGGCTGCGGACCCGCCTCGAGGACGCGCTGAGTGACAGCCTGAACCGACCGATCCGGATCGCCGTCAGCGTGGACGAGAGCCTGCCGCCGGCCCAGGTCCCGAACGAGTTCCTCCGCCAGCCGGCGCCCCAGCACCCGGACGCGCCCCGAGCCTCGACCACCGACTCGGCCGAGTACGCGCCCACCAACGCGATCGACCCGCAGCAGCGCAACAATCCCCCCACGAGTGATACAACGACAAGTACACAAAGTTCTTTGTCGACAAATATCCAAGGGGGACCCTCGCTCACCACGGGCATCCCGGACAGCCCGCTCAACCCGCGCTAC
>JBJMIP010000423.1:0-24778 GCA_045806825.1 Marmoricola sp. | reverse complement strand
GTCCTACCGGACCGGGGCCCGCGGCTGCTGCACGATCGAGGACTCGAACGACGCCCGCCGCGCGGCCGACGTGATCGGCATCCCCTTCTACGTCTGGGACCTCTCGGAGAGGTTCCACGAGGACGTGGTGGAGGACTTCCTCGCCGAGTACGCCGGGGGGCGGACCCCTAACCCGTGCCTGCGCTGCAACGAGAAGATCAAGTTCGCCGCGGTCCTCGAGCGCGGACTTGCCCTGGGCTTCGACGCAGTGGCCACCGGGCACTACGCGCAGCTGCGCACCGGTGCGGACGGCCTGATCGAGCTGCACCGCGCGGTGGACGCCGGCAAGGACCAGTCCTACGTGCTGGGCGTGCTGACCCAGAACCAGCTGGCGCACTCGCTGTTCCCGCTGGGGGACACCGCCAAGCCGCAGATCCGGGCCGAGGCCGAGCGCCGCGGCCTCCAGGTCGCCGACAAGCCCGACAGCCACGACATCTGCTTCATCTCCGACGGCGACACCGGCGGCTGGCTGGGCGAGAAGCTGGGTGAGGCGGCCCCGAACACCGCCGGCCCGATCGTGGACTCCGAGTCCGGCGAGGTGCTGGGCGAGCACGAGGGTTCGTGGCGGTTCACCGTCGGGCAGCGCAAGGGCCTGCGTATCGGCACCCCTGCAGCCGACGGCAAGCCCCGCTTCGTGCTGGACATCGAGCCTGTCTCGGGAACCGTCACGGTGGGTCCGCGCGAGGCTCTCGCGGTCACCGGGCTGAGCTGCATCCGGCCGCTGTGGTGCGGCACCGCCCCCAGCTCGCCGCTGGAGTGCACGGTGCAGCTGCGGGCCCACGGCGAGGAGCACCGGGCCGTCGTGGTGCCGTCGAAGGACGGCTTCGCGGTGACGTTGCTGGACGCGGCCTCGGGGATCGCCCCCGGTCAGGCCTGCGTCGTGTACGACGGCACCCGGGTGGTCGGATCCGGGACGATCGCGTCCACCGCGCGCTAGGCGTGAGCCCTAGTCCTGGGCTCTAGGAATAGGCACTTGGCGTTCGCTGCCGGTGCAGGTGGGCGCGGACGATCTCCTCGAACGCGTCCGGGTCCAGCGGGGTGACCGTGGGCTTGAACCGGGCACCGATGTCGATCACCACAGCGGTCCGCCGGTTCTGCCGGTGCGTGTCCAGGTTCCACCAGTGGGTGAGGTCCGAGGGGCCCCACAGCAGCGGCTGGAAACCGCTCCAGCCCTTGATCGGTAGCACGGAGAGCGACCTGATGTCGTCGTACCTCACCCGCAGTGCGCTCCAGGGGTAGTACCGCTGGATCGCCAGGCCTTCGTCGTCGCAGGCAATGCCACCGTCGTCGTAGTGCGCGCGTGCAGTGTCCATGCATCCCTCCAGAGCATGACGAGTGGTCAACTCGCATCCTGCTCCGGGGTTCCGGCGACTCGCCAGTGACGAAGGTCCTGTCTTCAGAACGTTCTTCGAGAAGGTCTGCGGTGCAAGCGCCGTCAGACGTGTGCTGCTGTGGTGCGGAGTCCGCGCAGGGCCAGCAGTGCCAGGGCCACCACGAGGCTCTCGGAGAGCACCGAGACCACACCGAGGGGTTCGAACCAGTTGCCCACGTCGTCCGCGAGCTGCGGGAAGGCGACCAGCCGGGTGGCCGCGTAGGCCACCACCGCGGCGCCGCAGACGGCGGCCGAGGCCTGGTAGGCCCACCGGGGGCCGGACGCCGCGATCACGGCGCCGAGGCCGAGGCAGACGGCGGTCAGGGCGATGAACAGGACGCCCATGTAAGGCGCCTCCTCCAGGTGCGGGGCGATCACCGGGATGTGCGCCACCGCGGCCACGGCGATGGCGGCGACGACGCCGGCGCGCAGGAGGGGCTGGCTGAGCGGGGACGCGGGTGCTTCTCGGACGGTTGCGGTCATCAGACCCACCTGGTTTCTTCAGGATCGAGCGGGAGCCCCGTCCCGGGTGGGCGTGGGGCCACCCGGGACGGGGAGGGTGCGCGCAGCTGAGGTCAGCTGAGCTTCTTGTTCGCGGCGATACCTCCGGAGAGGATCTTGGCGGTGCCGGGCATGTGCATGGCGGCCATCTCCAGGTCGGCGAAGACCGTGGTCTTGCCGGCGACCAGGGCGTCGATCGTGTCGAGCAGGGTCTGCACGTGCGGGATCAGCTCCTTGGCGACAGCGTCGGCCGGCAGCTCGGGAACGACCGAGTTGATCAGCTGGCCGAACGAGGTGCGGTAGCCGTCGAGGTCAGCCTTCGCCTTGTTCGCCATGGCCGTGTTCTTGGTGGCCTTGCCGAGCGTGTAGTTGACGAAGAACCCGATGTGCTGGCGCCAGGACTCCAGGAACGGCTTCTCGGCGTCCGGGTAGGCCGAACCGACGGCCTTGGACAGGGCGACCGAGTTGGCGTCCAGGGCGTTGACCGCCGCGACGACGGACGGGTCCTTGAGGTTGCCGCCCTTCTGGACGGCCTGCACCAGCGCGATGCCGGCGAGGTCGACGTGCGAGTCGAGCAGGTAGGTCAGGCCCGAACGCAGGTTCGACGCAGCGTCGTCGGGGTCACCGGCGAGCTTCTTGTTCTTGGCGATGCCACCGGCCAGGATGTCGGCGGTCATCGGCATGTGGTCGGCAGCCTTGGACAGCAGCGCGAACGCGTCGCCCTTGCCGGTGACCAGCGCGTCGATGGCCGCGTACAGGGTGTTGACGTGCGGGATGAGCTCCTTGGCGACAGCGTCGGCCGGCAGCTCGGGAACGACCGAGTTGATCAGCTGGCCGAACGAGGTGCGGTAGCCGTCGAGGTCAGCCTTCGCCTTGTTCATCATCGCCGTGTTCTTGGTCGCCTCACCCAGGGTGTAGTTGACGAAGAACCCGATGTGCTGGCGCCAGGACTCCAGGAACGGCTTCTCGGCGTCCGGGTAGGCCGAACCGACGGCCTTGGACAGCGCGACGGAGTTCCCGTCGAGAGTGGTGACAGCGGCGACGACGGCCGGGTCCTTGAGGTTCCCGCCCTTCTCGACCGCGGTCTTCAGCGCGATCCCGGCGAGGTAGACGTGCTGCGTGAGCAGGTCGGTCAGCGCGGCGCGCAGCTCGGCGGCCGGGGTCGTGGTGGCGGCAGCGCCGGTCACCTTCGAGCTGGTGGTCGAGCCGTTCGAGCCGTTCGACTTGTCGTCGGACGAGCTGCCGCACGCGGCCACGGAGACCGTGAGCAGAGTCGCGACGGCTGCCGCGGCGAGCCGGGTCTTACCGGAGGTGAACAGGGACATGACGTGCTCCTTGCTGGATGAAATGGTGAAGGGGGGTGAAGCTCGCGTCCGTAGAACTACGGAGTCACGTCGATCTCGCCTGCCATGCCCTTGTGGATCGAGCAGTAGTAGACGTACTTGCCCGGCTTCTTGAACGTGTAGGTCACGTCCTTGCCGGCAGTCAGGGGCTTGTTGATCAAGCCGTCCGGGTTCTCGGCGGTGCGCAGACCGTCCGAGCCGAGGGTGAAGGTTCCCGTGGTCACGGTGTGGCCGATGCCGTCGCCGGCCTCCCAGGTCACCGTGGTGCCGACCTTGACGCTGAGCTTCTCCGGCTTGAAGGAGAGCAGCTTCGTCGTCACGGTGTCCTTGCTGGAGGATCCCGAGGAGTCCGGCTTCGAGGAGTCCGAGGACCCGCAGCCGGCCACCAGTGCCAGGGTCAGGGCGGTCGCGCCGAGGGCGCCCACCGTTCGCGTTACCCGCGAGGTGCTGGAGAGTGTCATCACGACGGGAGTTCGCTTCCCGAGGCGTCCCGGATTGGACCGGCCGACTTCTTTTTGCGGTCGGTCACCACCAGCAGGAGCAGCAGCGCCGCAGCTGCGGCCGCGATCGCCTGGGCGATGGCCGTGTGGGTCTTGTCGGGGTACCAGGCAGGTTCGTACATCGCGGGCAGCGGGCCGAAGGAGCCGAAGTCGTAGTAGCGGTAGACCAGCAGCGGCACCAGGCCGCCACCGGCGACCGCCACCGCGAGCAACGCGGTGATCGGCCGGCGCAGGACGAGTACGAGGACGGCTGCGGCGATCGCGAGCCAGGCCTCGACCCGGAACAGATCGCCCTGGCTGACGGTGCTGCTCTTGATCTGGTCGTAGGCCGGCGCCAGGTGGAGGTGGATCTTGGCGTCGTACGCCAGACCTGCCGCGGTGATCAGCTGCAGGGCCCTACCGACGATGTTCATGCGGGTGGTTCGGCACCGCACACCGCCGGGGATTGGAAGTTCAGGCAGCCTTCGGTGGCAGCGGGAAGAACATGCTGGTGCGGGCGGCGTACTCGGGGTAACCGGGGCGCTTCATCATCGTCCGCTCGAGGAGCCTGGCGCCGGTGGCGTGGACCAGGAAGTAGGTCATCGCGATCGGGGAGAGGATCGTGAACAGCGCCGGCGCCGCGGAGGCGCAGACCAGGTAGATGCCCCACCACACCGCCGAGTCGCCGAAGTAGTTCGGGTGCCGGGTGTAACGCCACAGGCCGCGGTCCATCACCGGCCCGCGGTCCGGATCACGCTTGTACGCCGCGAGCTGGGCGTCGCCGATCGCCTCGAAGGCGAGGCCGACGACCCACACGACGACGCCGAGCCAGAGCACCCAGGCGACGTAGCCGCCGGAGACCGAGGTGACCTGGACCGGCAGCGAGACGAACCAGATCGCCAGGCCCTGGGGGAGCAGCACCTTGCGGACCATGCCGCCCGGTCCGCTGCTCATCAGCTCCTCGTAGCGCGGGTCCTCGCCGTGACCACGGGAGCGCCGGTAGATGTGCCAGGCCAGGCGTCCGCCCCAGATCGTGACCATCGCCAGCACGAGGACCATCCGGCGGTCGTGGTCGTCCGCGGGCGCCATCGAGCAGGGGTCGACCGCGCCGAAGGAGAGCGGGCAGCCCCAGTCCATGATCTGCCGGGTCCCGACCAGGGCCGAGGTCAGTGCCACCGCGATGAAGCCGAGGCCCCAGATCGTGTCGACGACCGAGATCTTGCCGCTGACCCGGGCCAGCACCGCGGTGAAGACCATCAGCCCGACGACCACCCCGAGGCACCACGCGGAGACCACGAGTGCGTTCTCGAGCTGGAAGTCGTTCATCAGAAGTCGCGCACCGCCGGCAGGTCGTGCAGGGCGCCCGGGCGCACCGCGAGGATCTGGTCGACCCCCATCCTGCCGTCACGGAAGGCCATTCCGCCACCAACGAGGTAGAGGCGCCAGACCCGGATGTACTCCTCGGGCACCAGCGTTCGCAGGTGCTCCAGGTTGTTCTCGAAGCGTTCGACCCAGTGGTTCACGGTGTGCACGTAGTGCTCGCGCATGCCGTGCACGTCCCGCACCTCGAGGCCGCCGGCCTCGATGAGGGCGACCGTCTCGCCGACCGGGCGCATCGTCATGTCGGGCGCGATGAACGACTCGATGAACGGCCCGCCGCCCGGGTGATTGCCGCCGCCGGTGCCCTTGCGGGACATCGCCTGGACCAGAACCCGACCGCCGGGCTTCACCGAGCGGCGCAGCACCGAGACGTACGTCGGGTAGTTGTCCTGGCCGACGTGCTCACCCATCTCGATCGAGGCGACCGTGTCGTGCTCGCCGCGGGCGTCGCGGTAGTCGCAGAGCTGGATCTCGACCAGGTCGCCCAGTCCGCGCTCGGCGATCCGGGCGTCGATGAACTTCTTCTGCTCCGCGGCGATGGTGATGCCGGTGACCTTGGCCCCGAAGTTCTGCGCGGCGTACAGGGACAGCGAGCCCCAACCACAGCCCACGTCGAGGAAGGTCGTGCCCGGGCCGAGCCCGAGCTTGCGGCAGATCAGGTCCAGCTTCGCGTCCTGGGCCTGCTCCAGGCTCATCTCCGGGGAGCTGTAGTAGCCCGAGGAGTAGGCCATGTTGTCGTCGAGGATGACGTCGTAGAACTCGTTGGAGAAGTCGTAGTGGTGGCTGATCGCGTCGCGGTCACGCCCCTTGCTGTGCAGCCGGCCCTTGAGCACCGCCTGCGAGACCGGTGCGGCCGGGCGGCGTCGGAGGGCTCCCACCCGTCGTGCCGCCCGGGCCGCCCGCCAGACGGTGCCGATGCTCGCGGAGACCCCCGTGAGTCCGCGCTGCTCGATCACCGCCCAGACATGGGTGAGGGCCTCGTTCAGATCGCCCTCGACATCGATCTCACCGGTCACGTACGCCTGCGCCGCGCCGAGCTCGCCCGGCGCCCACAACAGCCGGGTCAGGGCTCGCGGTGAGTTCAGGTGCACCACCGGGCCGGACCCGGCCACCGAGCCGTCCCAGGCGTGCAGCTCGACCGGGAGCTCGCCGCCGACGAAGGGGCGCAGGGCCTCGGCGAGCGTGGTCGCCACGCCGGGGGTCTGGCCGAGCTTGTGGACACCCGGTGAGCTCTCCAGGGTCGTCATCACGCCTCCCGGGCGAAGGTCAGCTGCTGGACGTCGATGTAGCCCGAGGCGAACCCGGCGCGCGAGTACTCCAGGTAGAAGTGCCACATCCGCAGGAAGGTCTCGTCGAAGCCGAGGGCGAGCACCTCGTCGTGCGCGCCGGTGAAGGCCGCGTCCCACTGGCGCAGCGTCTCGGCGTAGTGGCTGCCGAAGGTGGTGCGCCCGGTCAGCCGCAGGTCGGTGTGCTTGCGGGTGATCTGGTCCATCACCTCGGTCGAGGGCAGGAAGCCGCCGGGGAAGATGTACTTGTTGATCCAGGTGTAGGTGCGCCGGGTTGCGAGCATCCGGTCGTGCGGCATGGTGATCGCCTGGATGGCGACCTTGCCACCGGGCGCCAGGGCGTGGTCGAGCACCTCGAAGTAGCTGTCCCAGTAGTCGAAACCGACGGCCTCGATCATCTCCACCGAGACGATCGCGTCGTACTGCTCCCTGGTGGTCGAGGCGGTCGAGGCCAGGGCGCGGTAGTCCAGCAGGTCCACCTCGCACTGGTCGCGGTACCCGGCCTCGGCGATCCGGGCCAGGGCCAACGCCTGCTGCTCGGAGGAGAGCGTGATCGAGCGGATCGTCGCACCGCGGCGGGCGGCGCGGATGGCCAGCTCGCCCCAGCCGGTGCCGATCTCCAGGACGCGGCTGCCGGCGGTCACACCCGCAGCGTCCAGGATGGCCTCGATCTTGCGGGCCTGGGCCTCCTCGAGCGGCGACCCCGCGATCGGGGCCTCCAGCCGGGTGAACGGCAGCGCGCAGTCGAGGTGGGTGACCGCGTCGGTGTCGAACATCGCCGAGGAGTAGCTCAGCGTGGGGTCCAGGAACGTCGAGAACAGGTCGTTGGACAAGTCGTAGTGGTGCGCGATGTTGCTGCGGCTGTTGTCGGTGCTGCTCTCCTGGTGCTTCGGCGGCCGCGACACGTACGCCGCGCGCATCCGCTGCATCCACTGCGGCACCAGGTCGGCGATCTCGGTGCACAGCACGGTGAGGGTGCCGCCGAGGTCGTCCGCGTCCCAGTCGCCAGCCATGTAGGACTCGCCGAACCCGATCAGACCCTGGTTGCCGACCCGGAGGAAGAACGACTCGGGGTTCAGCACCCGGATGTCGGCCGGCGAGCCGTCCTCGGACCAGGTCAGCCCGAGCCGGTGGGTACCGGTGCGGAAGATCCTGCGGGTCACGCGGGCGTAGAACCGGGCCTTGGGGCCGCGCGGCAGCACGTCGAGTGCGGGCCAGGCGCTGGCGGTGGCGGAGATGGTCGGGGCGGTCGCGCGGATGGTCGACTGGGTCATCGGACGCCTTCCTGGTGGTGTGCGGGGCGGGGCTGGATCCGCAGACGGCGGGCCCAGAGCCAGACACCGTGCATTCGGATCAGGGCCGCACCCCGGATTGCAGCCGGAGCCGCGCGCCACGCGCCGGCGCCGGTGGGCGTTCCGCGCAGGGCGGCGTCGAACACGTCGCCGGCCTCGGTGACGAGCCGCACGCAGATGGTCAGCTCCTCGCCCGGCACCGGGACGACGAGCTCGTAGTGCCCGTCGACGCCGTGGAACGGGGAGACGTACATCTCCTTGCCGACCAGCGCACGACCGGCGGAGTCCGGGTGCACCAGGTAGGCGTGCCGGTCGCCGTAGGTGTTGTGCACCTCGACGAGGGTCGCGGCGAGCGAGCCGGAGGAGTCGAAGCACCAGAACACGCTGATCGGGTTGAAGCAGTAGCCGAGCGCACGGGCGTTCGCGGCCATCAGCACCCGGCCGCCGGTGACGACGATGCCCTCGCGGGCCAGGAACGCCTCCACGTTGGCGCGGATGGTCGTGCCGGGGTCGCCGAGGTGGTCGCGGGCCTCGAAGCGGGCCAGCGGACCGTGGTCGGGCAGGTCGTCGAGGTCCACGAGCCAGGCGTGGCTGCGGAGCGTGAACCGGTGCTTCAGCGGTGCACGACGGGTGTGGCTGATGGTCGTGGAGTAGATCCGCGGCGTCGTCACGCCCGCGTCCGCACGGGGGCGGGAGTCGGGCCAGCTCAAGCCGAGCCTCTCGGCCGCCGCGGCCCCGGACCTGGCACCGTCCTCGTGGAATCCCCAGCCGTGGTACGCGCCGGCGAAGACGATCCGGTCGCTGTCGATCTCGGGCAGCCGGCGCTGGGCCGCGACCGAGGTCGGGTTGTAGATCGGGTGCGCGTAGTGGCGCACCGAGATCACCTTGGCCGGGTCGATCTGGTCGGTGGACCCGAGGGTCACGAAGTAGCGGGTGCCGTCCGGCGAGGGCAGCGTCATCAACCGGGTCATGTCGTAGGTGACCGTCACGGCGTCCTGCCCGGGGCGGTCCCACTGGTTCCAGGAGGCCCAGGCCCTGCGGTTGCGCGGCATCACCGAGTCGTCGGTGTGCAGGCGCGCGACGTTCGGCGAGTAGGGCATCGAGGCCAGCAGTTCGCCCTGCAGCGCGGTCGGTTCCGCGAGCATGCTCAGGGCCTGGTCCGGGTGGGTCGCGACGACCACGGCGTCGAAGGTGTGCACCCGGCCGTTGCCGTCGGTGAGCTCGGCCCCGGTCGCGGTCTCGACGATCGAGGTCACCTTGGTGCCGAGCAGGATCCGGCCGCCGCGGCTCTCGAGGGCGGCGGCCACCTTGTCGACGTACTGGTGCGAACCGCCGGAGACCGTGCGCCACTGGGGGGAGCCGAAGATGGTGAGCATGCCGTGGTGCTGCAGGAACGAGAACAGGTAGCGCGCCGGGTACTCCAGCGCGATCGCCGGGTCGCAGGACCACACGCAAGCGACCAGGGGGGTCATGAAGTGCTGGCGGAAGTACGCCGAGAAGCGGCCGGCGTCGAGGAACTCGGCCAGCGTCACGTCGCGAGGGGATGCCTCGGTGCTCGCCAGCAGCTTCTCGGCCTGCCGGTGGAAGCGCGGGATCTCGGTGAGCATCCGCAGGTACCGCGGACGCAGGGCGTTTCGCCAGGTCGGGAACAGGCCGGCCGGCCCGAGCGCCCCGGCCCACTCCAGACCGCGACCGCCGTGCGCGTCGTCGGCACGCACCGACATCGACATGTCCGAGGGCTGGGTCTCGACGCCGAGCTCGGCCCACATCCGCAGCAGCGTCGGGTAGGTGCGCTCGTTGTGCACGATGAAGCCGGTGTCGATCCCGACCGGGCCGTCCGGGGTCGGCACCTGGTGGGTGTCGGCGTGACCGCCTAGACGCTCGTCGCCCTCGAAGAGGGTGACCTCGGCCGAGTACGAGGCGACGTAGGCAGCCGTCAGCCCAGCGACGCCGCTGCCGACGATGCCGACACGACGTGGAACGCCCATGGTCAGGTCGCCTGTTCGAAGTCGATCAGGGCGAAGACCGGGATGGTCGGCGTCGCCGAGCCGCCGGTCGGCTCGATGGTGATCCCGGCTGCCGTGGCCGAGCTCGCGTCACCGCGGAGGACCACCTCGCGGTGGCCGCTTCCGGAGAGCAGGCCGGCGTTGATCATGTGACCGGCAGGGTCCTGCAGCCAGAGCTGGTAGATCTTGCCCGCCGGCAGGGCCGGCAGGTGCGAGGTCACCAGGGCGGCCTTGCCGAGCGACTCCGAGCGGTAGACCGTCGCCTTCGCCCCGTCGCCGAGGTCCTTGGTGACCGAGGTGACGTCGGCGGCCGCGCGGATCTGCTCAGCGGCGGTCAGCGGTGCCTGGCTGGTGCTGTCGTGGGTCTGCTGCCAGACCGCGACCCCGCCGCCGAGGACTCCCAGGGCAGCGGCTGCTGCCACCAGGTTCACCCAGCGGCGCGGGCGCCGGGCCTCCAGCCGTGCGACCACGGGGGGAAGCGGGCGGACGCCCTTGATCTCGCTGAGGATCTTGGCGCGCAGCTCCGCGGACGGTGCCGACACGGTCGCCGCGCTCAGGGTTGCCGCCGCGTCCTGGAGGCTGGCCACCTCGGCCCGGCACTCGGCGCACGCGGACAGGTGTGCCTCGAAGCGGGCACGCTCGAGCGGGTCGAGCGCGTCCACGGCGTAGGCCCCGGAGAGTGCGTGGATCTCGTGAGCGGTCATTGGCCCACTCCTATCGCGTCGCGCATCCGGATCAGTCCGTCCCGGATGCGGGTCTTGGCTGTGCCGACCGGTAGGTCGAGCATGGCGGCCACCTCGGTGTGGGTGTAGCCGCCGAAGTACGCCAGCTCGAGGGCCTCGCGCTGGACGGGGGTGAGCTCCGTCAGGGCGGCTCGCACCCGGCGGCCCTCCATCGACTTCTCGGCCTCCTCGGCCGTGCTGTCGTGCGGAACGACGTGGTTGTTCTGGTGGTAGCTGGTGTCCTGACGGCTCACGGCCTCGGCGGCGCGGACCCGGTCCACGGCACGTCGGTGGGCGAGCGTCATCAGCCAGGCGAGCGGGCTGCCCTTGTCCTCGTCGAAGCGGGACGCGGTGCGCCAGACCTGCAGGAACACCTCCTGGGTGACCTCCTCGGCTTGGGAGGGGTCCCGGATCACGCGCAGGACCAGGCCGTGCACCCGGGCCGAGGTCGCGTCGTACAGGCTGGCGAACGCCTGCTCGTCGCCGCGGGCCGACTGGCGCAGCAGCACGCCCAGGTCGGCGGCGGGCTGGCCGTCCGGCTCGGGTGTTCCGGACGGAACGGGCTTGAGGTGGGACACCGTGGTCCTGTCCTGTCGGTGGGCTGTGACCAGTATCGGTCAGAAGAGCGGGACAGCTCTTCGGTGAGTGCTTCGCAGCCGGGGGGAGGGCCGGATTGGAAGAATTTCCCGCTCACCGGCCCCGATTGCCGACAACACCGCCGAGTGGTCTGCAAAAGGAGCCGGTGAGGGTCCCCCCGGAGGAGCTGCCGGGCTCGCCGCAGGGGGCAGGTCGCAGGTCCCCTCCAGGGCCTGCTGGTCGGTGTTCGGGGCCGGGCGGCCGGAGGATTGGACCCGCACTAGGGTTCAGCGGGTGAGCATCTCCAGCGGGGTCGGATCGCTTCCCGGCGAGGACTACGCCGAGGCCGTGCGGCTGGTGCTGGGCGAGGTGCCGGACCTGCCGTTCGTGCCCGAGCTCCCGGCCCGGGGCGCGAGCGCGTCGATGACCGGCCGGACCCTGGCCGTCGTCGCCGAGCTGGGCTTCGACCTGCAACCGGCCGGGTGGCGGCTCACCGACGCGCCCGGCGTGGACCACCGCCGGGCCCGGTCGCTGCTGGCCCAGGACCTGGACGGTTTCGAGGAGCAGGCCCAGGGCTACGCCGGCGAGCTCAAGGTCCAGGTCGCTGGTCCGTGGACGCTGGCGGCGACGGTGGAGCGTCCGCGCGGCGACCGCCTGCTCGCCGACGCCGGAGCCCGCCGTGAGCTGGCCCAGGCGCTGGCCGAGGGCGTGGGGGTGCACCTGGCCGACCTCGCCCGCCGCGTTCCCGGTGCCCGGCTCGTGGTGCAGGTCGACGAACCCGCCCTGCCCGCGGTGCTGGCCGCGCAGGTGCCGACCTCGTCCGGCTTCGGGCGTCATCGCAGCGTTGACCTGCCGGCTGCATCGGCGGCGCTGGAGACGGTGTTCGCCGCGATCGAGCGGTCCGGCGCGACGAGCCTCGCGCACTGCTGCGCGCCGGGGATGCCGATCGGGCTGCTGCGCGGTGCCGGTGCGCACGGCATCTCGCTCGACCTCGACGTGCTCGCGGCCGAGGACTACGACGAGCTGGGCACCGCGTTCGACGAGGGCGCGCGGGTCTTCCTCGGGGTGCTGCCGGCCCTCGACGTCGCCCGGGTCCCGAGCGACCGCCAGGTCGTCGAGCGGGTGCTCAGGTTGCTGGACATGCTCGGCTTCGACCACGAGGAGGTCGCACCGCAGATCGTGCTGACCCCCGCTTGCGGCCTGGCGGGGGCGAGCCCCGGATACGCACGAACGGCGCTCTCCCTGGTCAGGGAGAGCGCCGCCCGGCTGTAACGGTGGTCGTGGTGCGAGCCTCGGAACCCGATCAGTGCGCGCCGGCGGCCGTGGGGGCGGCGTCGGTGGCCATCTCCTCGTGGCTGACGGACAGGAAGATCCACAGCACCAGGGACGCGGTCCAGATCATGAACGCACCCACCAGGAAGGCGTGCGTGCCTCCACTGGTGAAGGCCGCCTGACCGATCAACGACTTCACCGCGGCCGGGTCGGCCTGGCCGCCGCCGCTGTGCAGCAGCGCACCGACGCTGCCGCCGAGCGAGGTGGCCTTCTCGGTGATGTAGTGCGTCGCGATCGTGGACAGCGTCGCCAGGCCGAGAGCACCACCCACCTGCTGCATGGTGTTCAGCACGCCCGAACCGATGCCCGAGTCCTTCTCGTCGACGTGGTGCACGGCCGAGAGGGTCAGCGGGATGAAGGTCAGGCTCATGCCGAAGGCCATCAGCGCGATGAACGGGAAGATGCTCGACCAGTAGCTGATCGTGTCGCCGAGGAAGGCGCCGCCGTGACCCGAGGCGCGAGCGACGATGTTCCCGGCCGAGGCGTCCACCGTGAGCCGGTGGAAGGCCAGCAGCGCGATACCGGCGAGGATCGTGCCGGTGCCGGCGAGGAACCGGGGGTCGATCTTGTTCATCAGCTTGGAGCTGATCGTCGCGCCGAACACCATCGCGAACGGGAACGGCAGGAACGCGAGCCCGGCGTGCAGCGGGGTGTACCCCATCACGTCCTGGAGGAACTGGGAGAGGAAGAAGAACATCGCGAACATCGCTGCGGGCACGATCATCATCGCGACGAAGGCGGTCGCCCGGGTCCGGTTGGCCAGGATCCGCAGCGGGAGCAGCGGGTGGGTGACGGTGCGCTCGATGGCCACGAAGGCGGCCAGCAGGGCCACGCCGAGGGCCATGAAGATGATCGTCCAGGTGTCGCCCCAGCCCTCCTGGCCGGCGCGGTTGATGCCGTAGATCAGCGAGACCAGGCCGAGGGTGCCGGAGACGGCGCCCGGCAGGTCGAGCTGGCCGCGGCGCGACTCGGACTCGGCGAGCAGGCGCGGTGCGGCAAAAGCGGCGACCAGGCCGATCGGCACGTTGATCAGGAAGGTCAGGCGCCAGCCCTCGATGCCGGCCGGGTGCAGGCCGGTGAGCCAGCCACCGAGCAGCAGGCCGATGGCGGCACCGACGCCGGACATCGCGGCGTACACGGAGAAGGCCTGGTTGCGACGCGGACCGGCCGGGAAGGTCGTGGTGATCAGCGCGAGGGCGGCAGGTGCGGCGAGCGCAGCACCGAGTCCCTGGAGCGCACGGGAGGAGAGCAGCATGGCCTCGCTCTGCGCGAAACCACCCAGGCCGCTCGCCAGTGCGAACAGCGTCAGGCCGGTGACGAAGATGCGCCGGCGACCGTAGAGGTCACCGAGGCGCCCGCCGAGCAGCAGCAGACCACCGAAGGCCAGTGCGTAGCCGGTCACGACCCACTGCAGGTTGGCGCGGTCGATGTGCAGGTCGTTGCCGATGAACGGGATCGCGATGTTGGCGATGGTGCTGTCCAGCACCACCATCAGCTGGGCGATGCAGATGAGCACGAGGGCCCAGCCGAGGTGCTTGTGCGCACCGGGCTCGGCGATCTCGTCCGCCGGCGCCGACCCGGTGGGATCGGCGATGGTCGTGTCGGTCATGAGGACTTCCTTGCCTTGGTGGTTCTCTTCAGGGTGGTGGTGAGCTTGTTGGTGCGCCTGCCGCACGCCGGGTGCTGCACGGCAGGAAGGATCACGTGGTCGACGACGCGCTCGATGGTGCCGTCGTCCGGCGGGACGCCGAGGATGAAGGTGCGGTGCAGCAGGATCCCGGCCAGCGCGGGGCCGATCATCTCGAGGTCGACGTCCGGGCCGATCTCGCCGCGGGCCTGGGCGCGCGCGTAGATCTCCTGGGTCACCGCCACCTTCGGCGCGATGAACTTCTCGCGGAAGAGCTCGGCGAACTCCTCGTCGGTGGACAGCGCGGTGATCACCGAGCCGAGCACCTTGGTGGCGGTCTCGTTGATGCCCTGGTGGCCGCAGAACGTGGAGAGCAGGTCGCCGCGCAGGGTGCCGGTGTCGTGGTCGCCGATGTGCGGGGACTGCTTGGCCCGGATCAGCGCCTCGACGACCAGCGAGGCCTTGGACTCCCAGCGACGGTAGAGCGTCGCCTTGCTCGCCCGGGCCCGCTTGGCGACGGCGTCCATGGTCAGCCGGTCGTAACCGAGCTCGATCACGAGCTCGACGCAGGCGTCGAGGATCTCGTCCTCGCGCTCACCCTCGACGCGCGGCCGGGCCTGGGGCGCGGTCGGTGCGGAAACGGTCGTCATCGGGGGTCACCTCCACGGGGCTGCGCCGGCCGATCGGCCGGATGAAACGGAACGGTTTCGTTTCATCAACAGAGTAGTCCGTGGGCTCATTCCCGCAAAACGAAAAAAAGTTCAAGACCTTGGCGGTATCGGTTCCAACCGGTCCAGTAACTGGTCTATTTCGAAACCGGACATATCAGGGACAACTTTCAATCTCGTGGAGAAGTTGCCGGCGAGTGCGCTAGAACACGTTTCGCTACGGACCTCCCACCGTGGTCTCTCACAGTTGAACAAGGGGCTTCGAAATGCGTGCACCCGGCACTTCAGGCATCAATTCCTCCAGGACGCGTTCTCCACGCGCCCTCGCGAGCTTCGGCACCGCGCTGCTGCTCGGCGTTGCGGCGCTGGTCAGCGCAGCCACGCCTGCGCAGGCCGCGCAGGCTCCGGGCCACGACGTGGTGGCGTGGAACAACGGTTGGTCGTGGACCTACGCGACCACGTTCGACTACGACTCCGGTGACGGGACCACCGCCACGATCCTGGAGAACGCGACCTACCAGGTCGCCGGACGCGAGACCTTCCAGGGGCAGGACGCCTACAAGCTCAACCTGAGTGGCACCATCACCGGCGGTAGCGGCAAGGTGAAGATCGACCCTCCGCAGGCCGGCATCAGCTCGGCCACGCTGGACAGCTTCAGCGGCTCGGTCAGCGGCACCCGGTACGTGCGGGTCTCCGACCTCGCCCTGCTGCAGGAGCACCAGACCCAGAACCTCCAGGCGGTCGCGCACGCGAGCTTCCTGAGCCCGACGGTCACTGCGGTGATCGACCTGACCCTGACGCCGAACCCGAGCTGGAAGGTCAACGACTTCCCGCTCAACGCCGGTGACCACTGGACCACGAACACCAACATCGACTACTCCGGCGGCTTCAACTACGACGCCGGCTCGCTCGGTGGTACCGGGTCCTCGCCGTTCGGTCCCTCGACCCTGCCGTTCAACGCTCCGTCCAACGTGACTGCCGAGACGATCAGCGTCCCGATCGCGAGCAACCTGAACACCGACAAGACCACGACCGTCAACGCCGACCAGTCGATGTCCGACCTCAGCTGGTGGTCTCCGGCCCACAAGAACCAGGCGAAGGAGATCCTGACCCTGCCGCTGGACGGTGCCAAGCTCGTCATCACCCGCAACCTGTCCACGGTCTCGCTCCCGGCCGGGCCGCAGTTCACCGCGACGGCGACGCCGTCGCTCACCTGCGCAGGCGGGAACGTCACGGTCTCCGGCGCCCTGAGCACCGGCGCCAGCGGCGTCCCGGTGGCGGTGAAGCTCGACCAGTCGCAGATCAACCACGGCACCGGCCCGTCCGCCACGACGACCACCGGCGCCAACGGCAACTACTCGGTGACCCTGCCGGTTCCTGCTGACGCCGACGGATTGGCCAAGACCGGGTCCCGGGCCAACTGGGGTGTCGAGGTGACCTCGACGGCCACCACCGCGGTCGGCGCGGCCACCGTCGTCGTCACCCCGGTCGACTGCGCGAGCATCAGCTACACGGGTGCCACCAGCGCGCCGGTCGCCGGTTCGGCCGCGGTCAGCGCCAAGCTCACCGACCTGACCGGCGCGGGCACCGCCGGACGGACCATCACCTTCGCCCTGGGTGGTGGCGGCTCGGTGACCGGCACCACCAACGCCGCGGGCATCGCGACGGCCACGCTGCCGATGAACCAGTCGGTGCGCAACACCACCGTGACGGCCTCGTACGCCGGCGCGGCGGACCTCGCAGCCGCTTCGGACTCGGCCGCGTTCGCGGTCCAGGTCAACCCGACCAGCACCACGGTCCTGCCCTCGCAGCCCACCGTGACCGTCGGCGACGACGTCACGTTCTCGGCCACCGTCACCCCGGGGGTCGGTTCCAACCCGGGCGGCGCGGTGCAGTTCCTGGTCGACGGCAACGCCTTCGGCGCCCCGCGTCCGGTGGTCAACGGGGTGGCGACGTCGAACGCGTTGAACACCGGCTCGCTGTCCCTGAGCAACCACACGGTCCAGGCCGTCTACAACGGTGACGCCAGCTTCGCTCCGAGCACCTCGGCCACGGCCGTCTTCCGGGTCCGCGTCCCGCTGCTCGCGTCCTCGGCGTCGCTCGCGGTGAGCCCGGGCAGCACGGTCTACGGCCAGTCCGTGACCCTGTCCTCGCACGTGACGACCAGCTCCGGCTCGGGACACCCGACCGGGTCGATCACCTTCAGCGAGGGTGGCACGGTCTACGGCACGGCTGCTGTCGACGGTTCGGGCAACGCCTCGGTCGGTTCGACCACGATCCCGGTGGGCAGCCACGCGATCGTGGCCACCTACTCCGGCGACGACGAGTACAACGGCGCGGCCTCTGCGCCCGGTTCGCTCTCCGTCGCGAAGTCCGACGTCGACACCGTGCTGACCTCCTCGGACCTGACCACGGTCTCGGGCGAGTCGGTGACCTACAGCGTCGCGGTCGGGGCCCACGCCCCGGGCGCCGGCGTCCCGACCGGGACGGCACAGCTCGTGATCGACGGCAACGCCGTCGGTTCCCCGGTCGGCCTCGCCGGTGGCGTCGCCACCTTCGACCCGGTGACCACGCTGCTCACCGGCTCGCACGCGGTGAAGGTCAGCTACAGCGGTGACGCGAACTTCAAGACGGGCTCGGACACCGTCACCCAGGTCGTGACCAAGGCGGACACCACCACCGTGGTGACGATCTCGCCGTCCCCGTCCTCGGAGGACCAGCTCATCAACATCAGCGCCAACGTCGGTGCGGTCGCACCCGGTTCGGGCGCAGCCACCGGTCTGGTCAGCTTCACCGCCGACGGCGACCCGATCGGCTCGGCCTCGCTGAGCCCCTCCTCGGGCGGCGCCAAGGCGACGTTGCAGATCTCGACGCTCACGGCAGGCAGCCACACCATCGTGGCCTCCTACGCGGGCGACAACGACTACAACGCCAGCGAGTCGGCCTCGAAGAGCCACACGGTCATCCCGGGTGCGGCGGTGGTGGGCACCAGCGTGCTGGTCACCTCCTCGGCGAACCCCTCGACCTACGGGCAGTTCATCAGCTTCGACGCCGCGGTCACCGCGGACGACGCCACCACCCCCTCGGGCGCGGTCCAGTTCTCCGTCGACGGCACCAACGTCGGTGACCCGGTGGAGGTCGGCACGGACGGGCACGCGCAGAGCCCGCTGGTCTCCTCGCCGGAGCCCGGTGACCACACCGTCATCGCGGCCTTCGTCGGGAACCCGGGCTACTCGAACAGCGGCGACTTCCTGGCGCAGAGCGTCGCGAACGCCGGTGTCACGCTCGACCTGACCTCGTCGAACGCCTCCAGCGCCTACGGGCAGACGGTCACCTTCAAGGCTGTCGTCGCCACCCCGGTCCCGGGTGTCGGTACGCCGGACGGGCACGTGCAGTTCCGGGTCGACGGAGTCGCCCTCGGCGGCGCGGTCGCCCTGAACGCGAACGGCGTGGCCACCAGCGCTCCGTCCTCGGCGATCACGCCCGGAACCCACACGGTCACCGCCGTGTACTCGGGGAGTGCGCACTTCGACGCGGCCAGCGCCGGTCTCACCCAGAACGTGGGCAAGGTCGGCACCAGCACCGCGCTGGCGGCCAGCCCGAGCACGGTCAACTTCGGCCAGACCGTCGCCCTCACCGCGACCGTCACGCCGGCCGCGACCGCGCTGGGTGCCCCGACTGGCACGGTCACCTTCAAGGAAGGCAGCACGGTCCTCGGTTCGGCTGTCGTGGGTGCCAGCGGCACCAACGGCACCGCATCGATCTCGCTGTCCAACCTCGGCGGTGGCAGCCACGTGATCACCGCGACGTACTCGGGATCGAGCACGCACGCGGGGAGCACGTCGTCGAGCAGGACCGTCACCGTCGCCAAGCTGGCCACCACGGTCAGCGCCCGCGCGGCGCTGGTGAAGCTGCTGCCCCCGCTGGCCCTCCCGCTGGGCCAGCTGCAGGCCACGGTGTTCTCGGCCAACGGTGCGGTCCCGGGTGTCCCGGTGGTCTTCACCGTCGGCACCACGACCGTCTGCACCACAAGCACGGACGCCTTCGGCGTCGCCACGTGCAACGCCGCCAGCCAGCTGGTCGGTCTGGTCCTGTTCAACGGCTACACGGCGACGTTCGCAGGCACCGGGGACTACCTCGGCTCGTCCGCTGCCGGCGCGATCATCAAGTGAGGGCCCTCGTGAAGAGCTCACCGACCCGAGAAGGAAGGCACATCGTGCGCAGACTCACCGCGGCTGTCGCAGGAATGACGGCCCTCAGCCTGACGATGCTGGGCGTCGGCGCGGCGCAGGCGACCATCACCTCACCGACCGGGTCCACCCTGGTCGGGACGGTGACGATCGCCAGCACCGGGGGCGTGGACACCAGCACCGGTGTCCTCGGCCTGAACCCGAAGCACTGCAACGGCAACACCTCGACGAAGATCGAGCTGCTGACCACCAGCCTGGGCGCAGTCTCGCCGGCCTACTCCAGGACGCAGACCGGTGCCGGCGCGTACAGCCAGCAGCTGGACACGCACGCGTACGCCAACGGCAGCTACGTGATCCGGGTCAGCGAGGTCGACGGTCAGGACAACCTCGGTGGCTTCACCTGCAAGTCCGCCAGCGCCCGCGTCTTCACGCAGAACGTGAGCATCGCCAACACCGTCGCGATCCAGTACACCGGCCCGACCACGGTCGAGCAGAACACGACCGTGCCGATCCAGGTCAAGCTCGTCGACCCGAACAACAGCGACACCCCCGTCCAGGGACTCACCGTGAACGCGGTCCTGTCCGGTGGCGGCACCCAGGTGAGCGGGGCCACCAACGCCTCGGGCCTCGTGCTGCTGAACCTGCCGGTCAACGGCGGCGCTCCGCGCAGCGCCACGGTGAACCTCTCCTTCGCCGGAACGCCCTTCTGGGGCGCACAGTCGAAGCAGATCGCCGTCGACGTGGTCAAGAACCCGAGCACGACGACGCTGGTCCAGCCGGCGACGACGGTGCACGGGCAGGGCGTCTCGTTCACCGCGAACGTGGCGGCCACCTCGGGTACCTCGACCCCGTCCGGCACGGTCCAGTTCACCCTGGACGGCAGCCCGTACGGCGCTCCCGTCTCGGTCAGCGGGGGCTCGGCGACCACGCCGCTCGACACCGGTATCGCCACCGGGTCGCACACCCTCGGCGCGAGCTACAGCGGCGACACCAATATCAACGGGAGCTCGGCGGCCACCAAGACCGTCACGGTCGACAAGGCCGGCACCACGACGTCGTTGACCGACGCGCCGTCCCCGACGGTCACCGGTCAGGCGGTCACCTTCACCGCGCACGTCGCGATCGTCTCGCCGGGCGTCGGCGCGCTGGGTGGTGCCGTGCAGTTCAACGTCGACGGGTCGCCGTTCGGCACCGCCGTCCCGCTGGGGGCCGGTGACAACGCCACGCTCACGGTGAGCAACCTGAGCACCGGTAACCACGACGTGGTCGCGGTCTACAACGGGACCGGCGACTTCGCGGCCAGCTCCTCGGCGACCGTCACCCACGGCGTCAACAAGGCCGACACGAGCGTGGCGCTCAGCACCTCGGACGCCAGCGCGGTCTCCGGCGAGCCACTGACCTTCACCGCGCAGGTCGCGCCGGTCGCCCCGGGCGCCGGGAACCCGACCGGCACGGTGCAGTTCGCCGTCGACGGCGTGAACCTCGGTGCCCCGGTCGCCCTCACCGGTGGCCAGGCCGTCTCCGCGGTCACCAACCTGCAGGTGGGCAACCACAACGTCACCGCGAACTACTCCGGCGACGGCAGCTTCGCCGGGCAGTCGACGGCACTGACCCAGAAGGTCGTCGCCGCGCAGACCACCACGGCGATCTCGTCGAACCCGAACCCGTCGGTGTTCGGCCAGGGCGTCGTCGTGCACGCCGAGGTCACGCCCAACGCGCCGGCCACCGGTCACCCGACCGGGGCGATCGAGTTCATCGTCGACGGTGCCAACGCCGGCTTCGTGGTGATGAGCAACGGGGCGGCCGACCTGAGCCTGCCGGGCCTCTCGACCGGTAGCCACGCCATCGAGGCCGTGTACTTCTCGAACGACCCGAACTTCTTCACCAGCACGTCGGAGGAGATCACCCAGGTCGTCAACAAGGCGGCGACCAAGACGACGCTGACGAGCTCGTCGGCCACCTCGGTGTTCGGGCAGCCGGTGACGTTCACCGCCGCGGTCTCGGTGCTCGCACCGGGCGCCGGCTCGCCGTCGGGGACGATCGTGTTCAAGGACGGCAGCACGGTGATCGGCACCAAGCCGGTCAGCTCCGCGACCGGCGAGCAGGCCTCGGTGACCATCGCCGGCCTGAGCGTCGGGTCGCACGCGATCACCGCTGCGTACTCGGGTGACAACGACTTCACCAGCAGCACCGGCAACGTCTCGCAGACGGTGACCCGCGCCCAGACCACGACGTCGCTGGCCTCCTCGGCCAACCCGGCTGCGACCGGCCAGGGCGTCCAGTTCACCGCCACGGTCACGCCGGTCGCGCCCGGCGCCGGTGACCCGTCGGGGACGGTCCGGTTCTTCGTCAACGGCGCGAACCTCGGTGGTGCGGTCCCGGTGGTCGGTGGTCAGGCGAGCAGCGCGAACTTCGCGTCGCTCTCGCCGGGCACCTACACGATCACCGCGACGTACTCCGGTGACGGGAACTTCGTCGGCAGCAACGGTGTCCTCGACCAGGGCACCGGGCAGAACGTGTCGAAGGGGTCCACCACCACGTCGGTGACCTCGGGCCCGAGCCCGGCGGCGTACGGCGACGCGGTGACCGTGACCTCCACGGTCGTCGGCCTCAGCCCGGCCGTCGGCAAGCCGACCGGCCTGGTCCAGGTCTGGGAGGGCGACGAGCTCCTCGGATCCACCAGCCTGGTGCCGGCCTCCGCCGCGAACACCTCGAAGGCGACCTTCGTGACCACCAGCCTGGGTGCGGGAACCCACACCCTGAAGGCGGTCTACGTCGGGAACTTCAACTTCGACGGCTCCCAGGGCACGGCCTCGCAGGTCGTCGGACAGGTACCGACGGTCACCGGCATCGCCAGCTCGGGCACACCCGCGGTCTACGGCGACACGGTGACCTTCACCGCCACCGTGACCACCAGTGCCGGTTCCCCGACCGGGACCGTGACCTTCAAGGAGGGCAGCACCGTTCTCGGTGCGGCCCCGCTGGGCAGTGGTGGTCAGGCGGCGCTGTCGGTGCCGGGTCTGCACACCGGAACCCACGCGGTCACGGCGAGCTACGGCGGTGACGTCTCGCACGGCACCAGCTCCTCGCCGGGCTTCGCCCAGGTGATCACCAAGGCTCCGACGAGCATCGTCGCGGCCGACGTGAACAACCCGGGACCGGTGACGCCGCGCAGCGGCTGGGTGCGGGCCAAGCTGCTCGACCGCTACGGCAACCCGATGCCGGGTCGCACGGTCAGCTTCTCCTCCGCGCCGATCCCGGCGCGGCCCGCGCAGCACCTGTGCGACGCGGTGACCGACGCCAACGGCATCGCGGAGTGCGACAACACGGTGATCATGCTCGACATCAACCTCACCCCGGGTGAGACGCTGCTCGACCTGACCAGCGCGTACGACGCCACCTACGCAGGGGACGCCGACACCATCGGCGACACCGCCCGCGGGCACCAGAGCTGATCCGGCTCACCACGTCGCTGCGGCCCCCCGGTCACACCGGGGGGCCGCAGCATTTCCGACGGGGTGCTCCGCGGTCAGGGAAGCGTGGCCGGGGGCGTCGGGTCCCCGCTGGGCGAGGGAGTCGGGTTCGTGCTCGGGGCGGGGGTCGGGGCGGGCGTGGAGCCTGCGCTCGGCGCTGTCGTCGGTTCCCCGGACGGCTCGCTGGTCGGCTGGCTCGTGGGCTGGTTCGTCGGGGCGGTCGTCGAGGTCGGACTCGTGGTGCTGGTGCCGGTTCTCGCCGGGTCGGCCTTGGTCGTCGGGGTGCTGGTGCGGTGCGACCCGCTGCCGACCGCACTGGTCAGGCTGGTGCCGGTCGCGTCCGAGCGGCCCAGCAAGGAGGAGAGCGGCTTGCCGAGGACGGTCTCGACGCCGGTGAGACCCGCGACGGTGACGCCGAGCACGGTGGCGGCGACGAGCGCGGTCCGCCGCCAACCGCCGGCCGAGCCCAGTGCCGGCGGCTCGGGGGCGATGTCGAGCACCCGGGTCCGATCGACGTCCCCGGTGGCGGCTACTGGGGCCGGAGCGGCTCCGAGGGGCCGCACCAGCTGTGCCGTGCGGCGGACCGCGTCCCCGCTGCGCCGGAACGAGCTGTGGAAGAGCGAGCTCGCGATGGTGACGATGACGCTCGCCACCGCGGCGCCGATGATCGTGCCGGCGACCCCGAGGTAGGACGCGGCGAAGGCGGCCGCGGACGCGGCCAGCGCGCTGGCGGCGACCTGGCTCAGGCTGACGGGGGTGTGCTTGTCGCGGGACATCGGGTGCTCTCTGCAGGAAGTGGTCTCCTGGGTGGAACGCACTGCACCCGCGGCTGGTTGCCGAATCGCGACGTGACGCCGCGCACGCCGGGATTCAGGTCCGGTTCAGCGGTCCTCGCGCACCCGGTCGAGGATCGCGCGGGACTCGGTGACCGCGACCCGGTTCCAGCGCTCGGCACCGCGCAGCATGTAGTGACCGAGACCACCCATGTCGAGGAACGACGCCTCCCGGGCGACCTCCCCGGCACGTCGGACGAAGATCCGTGACGCCTTCGGGCTGGTGATCCGGTCCCGGCGGCCGTGCGCGGCCACCAGGTGCTTGCCGGCGAGCGCGTCGACCGGGTCGTCGTGCGGGAACCAGGGTGCCAGGCCGACCACGCCGACGACGCCGGGCTGGTCGGCGACCCAGGCTGCGGTGCGGGCGCCCATCGAGTGGCCGAGCAGCACGATCGGCTGGTCGGGGAAGGCGGCGTGCAGGTCGGTCAGTGCCAGGCGCGCGTCCGCGACCGGGCTCGGTACGCGGCCGTCGCCCGCGTTCCAGCCCTTGACGCTGAACCGGAGCAGGCCCACCCCGATGCCCGAGGTGACCAGGTCCTCGCGGACCTGCTCGAACATCCACCGCGTACGCCGCAGCGCGAGGCTGCGGTGGTCGACCGGGTTCGTGCTCTGCTGGGCGCCGCCGTGCAGCATCACCACCAGACCGTGCTGGTCGGCCGGGAGAGGACTGAGGGTCAATCGGTCGTGCACGATTTCCATCCTTGCAGGAGGCAGTTCGTCGCGGCGGTGCGACAGGGGTGGTTCGTGGCCGTGGAGCACTCCGGATTGGAGGCGCCGGCGGGTGCCGGAACTGTCGGCGTGACCGGGCAAGATGTCCTTGTGAGCGCATCCCACGAAGCCGAGCTCCGGACCGAGCACCAGGTGCTCGCCGAGCAGATCGACGAGGCCCGGTTCCGCTACTACGTCCTGGACGACCCCACCCTCTCGGACGCCGACTTCGACGTGCGGCTGCGCCGGCTCGAGGCCATCGAGGACGAGCTCCCCGAGCTGCGTACTCCCGACTCGCCCACGCAGAAGGTCGGGGGAGCGGTCTCCACCCAGTTCACCGCGGTCGACCACCTGCAGCGGATGGAGAGCCTCGACAACGCGTTCTCGACCGAGGAGCTGGAGTCCTGGGCCGCCCGGATCGCCCGCGACGGCATCACCGACCCCGCCTACCTCTGCGAGCTCAAGGTCGACGGCCTGGCGATCAACCTGCTCTACGAGGACGGCAAGCTGGTCCGAGCGCTGACCCGTGGTGACGGACGCACCGGTGAGGACGTCACCCCCAACGTGAAGACCATCGCCGCCGTGCCGCACACGCTGACCGCGACGAAGCAGTTCCCGGTGCCGGCCCTGGTCGAGGTGCGCGGCGAGGTGTTCCTGCCGGTGGCCGCCTTCGAGAAGCTGAACGCCTCGCTGGTCGAGGCGGGCAAGGCGATGTTCGCCAACCCGCGCAACTCGGCGGCCGGCTCGCTGCGCCAGAAGGACCCACGGGTCACCGCCTCCCGCGACCTGGGCATGGTCTGCCACGGCATCGGCGCCCGGAAGGGCTTCGAGCCGACAGCGCAGTCGCACGCCTACGAGGCGCTGGCTGCGTGGGGCCTGCCGATCTCCGAGCAGGTCAAGGTCGTGGGATCGCTCGACGAGGTCGAGGCCTACATCGCCAACGCGGGGGAG
>JBJMIP010000422.1:0-8254 GCA_045806825.1 Marmoricola sp. | reverse complement strand
CTCGTCGCCCACCGGGTCGACCGCGACGAGCGCCGAGATCGCCATGCAGCGCTCCCCAGCCGAACCGAAGCCGGCGCTGACCGCCGCGTCCGCGGCCTGGTCCAGGTCGGCGTCCGGCAGCACCACCATGTGGTTCTTGGCACCGCCGAGCGCCTGGACCCGCTTGCCGTGCGCGGTGCCGGTCTCGTACACGTACCGCGCCACCGGCGTCGAGCCGACGAACGAGACGGCCGAGATACCCAGGTGGGTGAGCAGCGCGTCCACGGCTTCCTTGTCGCCGTGGACCACGTTGAGCACGCCGGCCGGCAGCCCGGCCTCGGCCCACAGCCGGGCGATCAGGTTGGCGGCGCTCGGGTCCTTCTCGCTCGGCTTCAGCACCACCGCGTTGCCGACGGCCAGCGCGATCGGCAGGAACCAGAGGGGCACCATCGCCGGGAAGTTGAACGGCGAGATCACCGCGACCACTCCGAGCGGCTGGCGGATCGAGGACACGTCGACGCCGGTGGACACCTCGGCCGAGAGACCCCCCTTGACCAGGTGCGCGATACCGCAGGCGAACTCGACGACCTCGAGGCCGCGCTGGACCTCGCCGAGCGCGTCCGAGGGCACCTTGCCGTGCTCGGCGGTGATCGCCGCCGCGACCTCGTGCTTGCGAGCGTTGAGCAGCTCGCGGAACGCGAACAGCACCTGGGTGCGCCGGGTCAGCGACATCCGGCCCCAGGCCGCGCCGGCGTCGGCCGCGATCCCGACGACCCGGTCCACCAGGGCGGCCGAGGCGAACCCGACCTCACCGGTGACCTGGCCGGTCGCCGGGTCGGTGATCGGCCCGCTCCGGGTGTCGGTCCCGGTGAACTCGGCACCGTCGATCCAGTGCGGCAGCTGCTTGCTCATGAGTCGAACCCCATTCCCATCCTGGCCATCGTCCGCAACCACAGATTCTCCCGCCCGCCGTTCGCATCCGCACGGGCCAGCGAGCGGCGGGTCAGCTCGATCCCGGTCCAGCGCAGCGGCTCCGGCGGGAACGGCAAGGGCCGCTCGCGCACCATCCGCAGCGCGGTGCGCTCGGTCTCCTCACCGGCCAGCTGGTCCAGCGCCACCTCGGCGGCGAACCGGGTGGCACCGACACCGAGGCCGGTGAAGCCGAGCGCGTACGCCACCGCGCCGTCGTACGCCGTGCCGTGGAACGCGGTGAACCGGGTGCAGGTGTCGATCACCCCGCCCCAGGCGTGGGTGAAGCCCAGTCCCTCGAGCTGCGGAAAGGTCGCGAAGAAGTGCTCGGCGAGCACCTCGTGGGTCGGCGCCAGCCCCTCGTACGCCGCTCCCTGCCGACTCGCGAAGTGGTAGACCGCGTCGTACCCGCCCCAGAGGATCCGACCGTCGCGGGTGGTCCGGTAGTAGTGGAAGAGGTTCGTCCGGTCGCCGACGCCCTCACGCCCGGACCAGCCGATCGCGGCGCGCTGCTCGGCCGAGAGCGGCTCGGTCATCAGTGCGTAGTCGTAGACCGGGACCGTCATCAGCCGCAACCGGCGCAGCAGCGGCCGGAAGGCGTTGGTCGCCAGCAGCACCCGCCGTGCCGTCACGGTCGCCCGCTCGGTGCGCACCTCGACCCGACCGCGAACGATCCCGTGCGGCGCGCGGCCGAGCCTGGTCGCGCGGGTGCCCTCGTGGATCCGTACGCCGCGACGCAGGCAGGCCTCACGCAGTCCCCAGGCCAACCGGGCGGGTTCGAGGACGGCGACGTCCGGGTCGTGCAGGGCGCCGAGGTAGGTCGGCGAGTCGACCAGGGCGCGGGTACCGGCGGTGTCCAGCAGCGTCAACCGGTGACCGTGCGCCGCAGCCTCGGCCTGCTCCTCGGGCAACCCGATGACCTGCTCGGGCGTGGTGGCCACGCTCAACGCACCGGAACGGACGAAGTCGCAGTCGATCTGCTCGCCGGACACGGCCGCCTCGATCGCGTCCAGGTTCTCGCGGCCCAGCCGGAGCAGGCTCTGGAGCTCCTCGGGCCAGCGCGCCAGGCCGTTGCCGAAACCGTGGGTGAGGCTGGCCTCGCAGAACCCGCCGTTGCGCCCACTGGCCGCGTGCCCGCAGGTCTCGGCCTCGATCAGCAGAACGTCGCGTCCGGGTTCGCGGGTCACGGCGAGCAGCGCGGTCCATAGGCCGAGGTACCCGCCCCCGACGACCACCAGGTCGGCCGAGGTGTCCGCGGTCAGCGCCGGAAGCGCACCGGGGCGCGCGGGGTCCTCGAGCCAGAACGGTCGCGGCACCGCATGCGCGAGCGCAACGTCGGCGAGGGTGGCGTTCACGAGGCCAGAGCGCGGGCCTTGCGCCGGTTGTTGAGCTCGCCGGTCAGCACGATCGCGATCGCGATCACGAACATCACGGTGCCGATCACGTTGACCTGCATCGGCACCCCGCGCTGGGCGGCGCCCCAGACGAACATCGGGAACGTGGTCGTCTGGCCGGCGTTCAGGTTGGTGATGATGAAGTCGTCGAACGACAGCGAGAACGCCAGCAGCGCGGCGCCGAGGATGCCCGGCAGCACCAGCGGAAAGGTGACCCGCCAGAACGTCTCGCGCTCGTTCGCGTACAGGTCCATCGCGGCCTGCTCGAGGTTGTCGTCGAGTCCGGCCAGGCGCGCCTTCACGGTGACGACCACGAAGGAGAGGCAGAACATCACGTGGGCGATGAAGATCGTCCAGAATCCGAGGTGGCCGCCGAACCCGCGAGCGACGAAGAGCGCGAGCAGCGAGGAGCCCATCACGATCTCGGGCGAGGCCATCGGCAGGAAGATCACCGTGTTGGCGACCGACCGGCCCTTGAACTCGTGCCGGACCAGGCCGAAGGCGGCCATCGTGCCGATGAGCGTCGCCACGACGGTCGCGAGCAGACCGATCCCGACGCTGACCCCCACCGCGTGGCACATTCCGGCGGGGTGGCAGGGGTGGGTCCAGTTGTCGAGGGTGAAGCTGCGGAACTTGTAGACGTTCTTGGACTTGCCGGGGTCGTTGAAGCTCATCAGCACGACGACCGCGATCGGCACGAACATGTAGACCAGGACCAGCAGGCCCAGGCCCAGGACCAGGTGCGCCTTGACCCAGCGCACGGCGGCTGCGAACGGACTCATACGAGGTCCTCCGTCCCCGCCCTGCGGATGTAGACCAGGACCATCGCGATGATCAGCACCATCAGGATCATCGAGAGCGCACCGGCAGCGGCGTAGTCGCCCGTGGTCGTGAAGAGGTTCTGGATCTTGTTGCCGACCATCGCCTGACCGGGACCACCGAGGAGCTGGGCGTTGATGAAGTCGCCCGCCGCCGGGATGAAGGTCAGGAGCGTGCCCGCCACCACGCCGGGCAGCGAGAGCGGCCAGGTCACCTTGAAGAACGCCTTGAACGGATTGGCGTACAGGTCGCTTGCCGCTTCGATCAGGCGCCCGTCGATCTTCTCCAGGCTGGCGTACAGCGGCAGCACCATGAACGGGAGGAAGTTGTAGACGATGCCGGCGACCACCGCGAACCAGGTGTTCAGCAAACGGCCGTCGGAGCCGAGGACGTGCAGGTTCTGCAGGGTGCTGACCACGAAGCCGTGGTCGGAGAGGATCAGCTTCCAGCTCAGCGTGCGCAGCAGGAAGCTGGTGAAGAACGGTGCGATCACCAGCACCAGCAGCAGGTTGCGCCACTTCCCGGCCTTGAACGCGATCGCGTAGGCCAGCACGTAGCCGATCACCAGGCAGATCGCGGTGGCGAGCCCGGCGTACCAGAGCGCGCGCAACAGCTCGGGGTAGTAGTCCTGGATCGCGTGGCTGTAGTTGGCGAAGTGGTAGGTCACCTTGTAGCCGGTCAGCACGGAGCCGTCCGGGTCGAACAGGCTCGCGGAGACCAGCGAGTAGAACGGGACGACGAAGAACAGCGCGAGCCAGATCGCCCCCGGCGCGAGCAACCAGTACGCCGTGTACCGACCCTTCCCCGGTCGCAGCGCCGCGTCGGACATCAGCTCTCCTCGATCCCGGCGTTCACGTCCTGGGAGGCGTCGAGCAGGAAGGCGTACTCGGGTCGCCACGACAGGTCGACCGTCTCGCCGACCGAGAAGATCCGGCGCCGACCGGTGTTCTGCTCGAAGACCTGGAGCTCCTGGCCCCAGGGCATCCGGACCAGGTACTGGGTGCTGACGCCGACGAAGCTGACGTCGGTGACCACGCCGCCGTCGAGGTGGTTGCCCGGGGCGTCGATCTCCTCGCCGACCTCGGCGATCAGCACCTTCTCGGGCCGGATGCCGATCCAGCCCTCGCCGCTGGTCACGTGCGCCCGGGCCCGCGGGACCGAGACCGTGATGCCGTGCATGTCGACCTTGACGAAGTCGCCCTCGGTGCCGAGGACCCTGCCCGAGATCAGGTTGGACTGGCCCAGGAAGTTCGCGACGAAGGTGGTCCTCGGGTTCTCGTAGAGCTCGGCCGGGGCCCCCATCTGCTCGATCACGCCGCCGTTCATCACCGCGACCGTATCGGCCATGGTCATGGCCTCCTCCTGGTCGTGGGTGACGTGCACGAAGGTCAGCCCGACCTCGGTCTGGATCCGCTTGAGCTCGATCTGCATCGCGCGACGCAGCTTCAGGTCCAGCGCACCGAGCGGCTCATCGAGCAGCAGCACGTCGGGCCGGTTGATCAGCGCCCGGGCGAGCGCGACCCGTTGCTGCTGGCCCCCGGAGAGCTGCGGCGGCTTCTTACGTGCCTGCGTTCCGAGCTCGACGAGGTCGAGCATCTCCTTGACCTGGCGGTCCACCTCGGCGGACCGGCGACGGCGCAGGCCGAAGGCGATGTTCTCGTAGACGTCCAGGTGCGGGAAGAGCGCGTAGCTCTGGAAGACCGTGTTGACCGGTCGCTGGTACGGCTTCGCGTAGGTGATGTCGGTGTCGCCGAGGCGGATGCTCCCCGAGGTCGGCGATTCCAGTCCTGCCACCATCCGCAGCGTGGTGGTCTTGCCACAACCGGAGGGTCCGAGCAGCGCGAAGAAGGATCCGTGCGGCACGTCGAGGTCCAGCGACTTCACCGCGGTGAAGGAGGCGAACTCCTTGGTGAGCTGGCTCAGATGGAGGCTCCGGGAACCCTCACTACCCTGTGACATTGGAGAACTGCCTTCCGTACTCGCGGGTCTGGAACTCCTTGAGCGCCATGAAGCGGTGGGTCTTCTTCAGCGTCTCCTCGGTCGGGAAGATCAGTTCGTTCTCGACGTTGTCGGGATCGATCTTCTCCATGGCCTGCTGCGCGCCCTTCACGGGGCAGATGTACTGGTTGTAGTCCGCCAGGCGGGCCGCGACCTCGGGGTCGTAGTAGTAGTTGATCCACTCCTCCGCGTTGGCCTTCCGGCTCGCGAGGTTGGGCACCAGCATGTTGTCCGCCCAGATCATCATTCCCTCCTCGGGAGGGACGAAGACCAGGTTGTCGTCGCCGGCGTTGGCGATGTCACCGGACCAGGCCTCGCAGGCGAGCACGTTGCCGGCGGAGAGGTCCTGGACGTAGTCGTTGCCGGTGAAACGGCGGATCTGTCCGTCGCTGGTCGCCCTGGTCAGGGCGTCCATCGCGGTGTTCCACTGCGCGTCTGTGAAGTCGGCCGGGTCGGCACCCTGGCTGAGCAGGATCAGACCCATGGTGTCGCGCAGCTCGGTGAGCATGGTGACCCGACCGTGCAGGTCCTTGCGGGTGAGCAGCTCGCCGTAGGAGCCGACCTTCTGCTTGAGGTACTTCTTGTTGTACGCCAGGCCGGTCAGGCCGCTCTGCCACGGCGCCGAGTAGGTCCGCTTCGGGTCCCAGGCCGGGTGCGCGAGCGAGTCGATGATGTTCTCGTGCAGGTTCGGGACCTTCGTCGCGTCCAGCGGCTGGATCCAGCCGACGTCGATCATCCGGGCAGCCATCCAGTCGGTCAGCACGAACATGTCGCGCTTGGTCGACTGGCAGGTCCCGAGCTGGTTCTTCACCTTCGCGAAGAACTCGTCGTTGTCGTTGACGTCGTCGGTGTAGCTGACCTTGATGCCGGTCTTCTTCTCGAACCGCTGCAGCGTCGAGGGGTCCTTCTTGCTGTTCTCGTCGATGTAGAGCGGCCAGTTCGAGATCACGAAGCGCTTGTCGGAGGCCGAGACGTCGGCGACCTTGCAGTCGGCCGGGTCCTGCTTGAGACCGGGGGTGCCGAATCCCTTGAGCGCGAATACGCTGCCGATGCCGAACGCCGCACCAGCAGTGCCTCTCAGGACTGTCCTGCGGCTGAGACCGCCGTTGTCCGTCAAACAAACCTCCCCAGTTCTTGAGGCGCATCGTGACACGATGAATGCCTCTCGACAAGGGATTCCGTTGTGAACATCTTGTTTCGCAACGAAAACCGCTGAAAGAATGGGTCTATGCCAGCACTCGACGACGTCTCCAAAGCCATCATCGAGCAGCTCCAGCAGGATGGGCGCCGACCGTACGCACGCATCGGTGAGGCTGTCGGTCTCTCCGAGGCGGCGGTCCGTCAGCGCGTGCAGCGGCTCATCGACTCCGGCGTGATGCAGATCGTCGCGGTGACCGATCCGATGGAGCTCGGTTTCGCGCGCCAGGCGATGATCGGGCTGCACGTCGACGGCCCGCTCGAGCCGGTCGCTGACGCCCTCGCCGAGATGGCGGAGATCGAGTACGTCGTGATCACCGCCGGCGGGTTCGACATCCTGGTCGAGGCCGTCTGCGAGAGCGACCAGCACCTGCTCGAGGTGCTCTCCGACCGGATCCGCACGGTTCCCGGGGTGCGCAGCACCGAGACCTTCGTCTACCTGAAGCTGCGCAAGCAGACCTACTCGTGGGGCGTCCGCTGAGCAGCCTGTGGGCTGACACCGCACCACCACTGCCCGACACCGAACAGCTCGCAGGTCCGGCCGACGCCGATGTCGTTGTCGTCGGAGCCGGGTTCACCGGCTTGTGGACCGCGTACTACCTGGCCGCGGCCGACCCGACGTTGCGCATCGTCGTGCTCGAGGCCGAGCACGTCGGCTTCGGTGCCTCGGGCCGCAACGGCGGCTGGTGCAGCGCCCTGTTCCCCACCCCGTGGAGCACGCTGGTCGCAAGGTCTTCGGAGACCGAGGCCCTGCGCCTGCACCGGGAGATGGCCGCGACCGTGCTGGAGGTCGGCCGGGTCGTCGAGGCCGAGGGCATCGACGCCGGCTACCACCGCGGCGGCACCGTGACCCTGGCCCGTTCGACGCCGCAGTGGCGCCGGCTGCAGGAGGAGACCGCCGCTGCCCACCGACGCGGGTTTACCGGCGACGACGTCCGGCTGCTCGACGCCGCGGAGGCCGTCGCGACCGTGTCCGCGACCGGTGTCGTCGGCGGGATGTTCACGCCGCACTGCGCCGCCGTCCACCCAGCCCGGCTGGTGCGGGGCCTGGCCGAGGCCGTCGAGCGTCGCGGCGTACGGATCCACGAGCGCAGCCCGGTGCTGGCGATCGAGCCGGGCCGGGTGCGCACGGCCGCCGGAACCGTCACCGCCGAGGTCGTCGTGCGCGCCACCGAGGCGTGGACGGCGCGGCTGCCGGGGACCGGCCGGTCGATCGCGCCGGTGTACTCGTTGATGGTCGCCACCGAACCGCTCGACGAGCCCACCTGGGCATCGATCGGGCTGGCCGACCGGCCGACCTTCAGCGACGGGCGGCACGTGATCATCTACGGCCAGCGCACCCAGGACGGCCGCCTCGCGTTCGGCGGCCGCGGAGCGCCGTACCACCTGGGGTCACGGATCCGGCCCGGCTACGACCTTGAGCCCCGCGTCTTCGGCAAGCTCCGCAAGACCCTGGTCGAGCTGCTCCCCCAGGTCGCTGGTGCCCGCTTCACGCACGCCTGGGGCGGGCCGCTGGGCATCGCGCGCGACTGGGCGGCCTCGGTGGGCCTGGACCGCAGCACCGGCCAGGCCTGGGCCGGCGGGTACGTCGGCGACGGCGTCGGTACCACCAACCTGGCGGGGCGCACGTTGGCCGACCTGATCACCGGCACGGCCTCGGACCTGGTCACCCTCCCCTGGGTCGGCCACCGCAGCCCGGCCTGGGAGCCGGAGCCGCTGCGCTGGCTCGGCATCAACGGCGGGCTGCAAGCGATGCGACTCGCCGACGCCGAGGAGCGGCTGACCCGTCGGCGCAGCGTGGTCGCGCGGGCGATGGCGCCGCTGATCCACGGCTGAGGGAACACCGATCCCCGCTCCCGTTTGCTTCCGGCGCCGGAGTTCGCAAGGGTTGAGACATG
>JBJMIP010000421.1:0-8121 GCA_045806825.1 Marmoricola sp. | reverse complement strand
AGCAGCGGCTCGCGGTTGAGCAGCTCGAGGTAGCGGGTGAGCTGCTCGACGCCGTCGATGTCACCGCGCCGCTTGATCTCGACCGCGACGGAGAGACCCTCGCCGTCACGGCACATCAGGTCGACCGGCCCGATCGCGGTCGGGTACTCACGGCGTACCAGCGTCAGACCGTCGGCGATGGTCGCCGGGTGGTCGGCGAGCAGCTCCTGGAGGTGCTTCTCGACGCCGTCCTTCTGCAGGCCGGGGTCCACGCCGAGGTCGTGGCTGGTGTCGTGCAGGATCTCCTCGATCAGGATCCGCAGGGTGTCGTCGGTCTTGCTGGTGACGACCCACTCGACCTTTCCGTCGTCGTTCTTGCCCTCCTTGACCGTGCAGGGCGGACTCATCCAGTTCAGAGGCTTGTAGGAGCCGCCGTCGGAGTGCACCAGCACCGAGCCGTCGGACTTGAGCATCAGCACCCGGGTCGCCATCGGCAGGTGGGCGGACAGGCGGCCGGCGTAGTCGACCTGGCAGCGCGCAACGACGAGTCTCACGCAGAGGAACCTAACTGACTCAACTGCGCACGCGGCGGAGGAGGTCCTTCGCCACGGCCGTCCCGATGGTGACCGGGTGGTTCGCCAGCGTCGCCAGCCGTCCCCGGAGCGTGAGCGGGTCGTGGGCGATCCCGAGCTGGCGCAGGATGGTCGCGGAGTCGAAGTAGGGGCGCTCGCAGACGATGCCGTCGGCCTCGTCGAACTCGAACACCGCGACGCAGCGGACCTCGAAGGCGCGCCCGGTCGTGGGCAGCCCGCGGAACGAGCCGAGGTGCGTCCCGCGCAGCCAGAACTCCACGACCACCGAGGAGTCGCCGTGGTGCATCGCGATCAGCTCGTTGCGCTGGTCGGGGAACGCAGTGCGGGACTCGCGGAAGTACTCCAGGACCCGCTCGGTGCCGTCGAAGACGTCCCCGGTCGGGACGATCTCGTAGCGGGGGTGCGTGAACGTCGCCATCGTGACGTCGTACTCGTGGGTGTTCTCGGACTCCATGTGCTCGATCACCACGGCCTCACGGCGGGCTCGCAGCTCGGCGCTGGGTGCACTCATACGAGCACTATGCCGTGTGCACGACGATGCCGCGCTGGGCCCGCTCGATGGCACCGGTCGCGCCGGCGAACTCGACCTTGATCTGCACGAGCTGGAGGTCCTTCACGAACGTCACCATCGGTCTGGTGAATGTCCCGAGCTGGCACCTGCGCGCGGTTCGAACGCTAGCCTCTGCGACATGGCCGCCGGCGATCTAGACAGCCTCGACACCTCCCTGCTCGGTCAAGGTGCGTCGATCTTCACGGCGCTGTCCGGCACCGCGAACGTGGTGATGCAGCTGAGTCGACCCGAGATCGGGTACGGCGTGAAGGACTCCCAGGTCACCGAGGGCAGCCTGTTCGGCAATCCGAGGCGCCGTCGGCGGACCACGGTCGGCCTCCTCGCCGTCGCCGTCCTCGGTACGCCGGCCGAGCGGGCGGCGTACCGCAACGCTGTGAACGCCTCGCACGCGAGGGTGCGCTCGGCCCCGGGGGAGCAGCCGGCGTACAGCGCCTTCGACCCCGAGCTGCAGCGCTGGGTCGCCGCCTGCATCTACAAGGGCTTCGAGGAGTCGCGCGAGTACACGTTCGGGCCGCTGGCCGGCGCCGAGCGCGACGAGTTCTACCGGCAGGGCATGATCTTCGGCGGCATGCTGCAGATGCCCGCCGAGATGTGGCCCGCTGACCGGGACGCCTTCGAGGAGTACTGGCGGGCTGGTCTGGCGAAGGCCACCATCGACGACAGCGTCCGCGAGTACCTGTTCCGGGTCATCCGGCTGGAGTACCTGGGCCGCCCGGTCCCGGAGCGGCTGCTGCGCTTGCGCCGGTGGTTGGTGACCGGTTACCTGCCGGCCGAGCTGCGCTCCCAGATGGGTCTGGAGTGGAGCCCGGAACAGCAGCGACGTTTCGTCCGTTTCAACCGGAACGTGGGACGCGTGGTGCGGCGGTTGCCCGCCGAGCGGCGCCAGTGGCCGTTCACCCGGTCGATCAACGACATCCGGGCCCGGCTGGCCGACGGCCGCGACCTGTTCGGTTCCTGAGACGGGCTACTCACCAGTAGGTCCCGTGGCACGATTCTCCGCATGACTGACACCTCAGCCACCCAGATCAACGAGACCCTGGTTCTCCCGTACCTGAACCACGCCGTGCGCATGTACGAGCAGAAGTACGCCTCCCGGGGCGACATCGACGCCGCCATGCGGTTCGGCTGCGGTTACCCGCGGGGTCCGCTGACCACCCTGGACGACCTCGGTCTCGACACGGTCCGCGACGCTCTCGCCGCGCGCTACGCCGAGACCGGTGACAACCTGCACAAGCCCGCCGACCTGCTCGAGGCGCTGGTCGCCGAGGGTCGCACCGGCAAGGCTGCCGGCCGCGGGTTCTACAGCTACGCGGACGGCGAGGTCGTGGCTGACGACGAGACGCCGTCGGCCGACGACCAGCCCGGGCTGCGGCACACGATCGGCAAGGTCGGCGTCGTCGGCACCGGCACCATGGCCGCCGGCATCGTCCAGGTCTTCGCGCAGAGCGGCTACGACGTGGTCTTCGTCGGTCGCAGCGACGAGAAGGCCGCCGCCGTCATCGGTGGCATCACCAAGGCCCTGGACAAGTCCATCGAGCGCGGCAAGCTCGACGAGGAGGCCAAGACCAACATCCTCGACCGGGTGACCGCCTCGACCGAGCGCGAGGCTTTCGGCGACGTGGACATCGTCGTCGAGGCGATCGCCGAGGAGCTCGAGGTCAAGCTGGAGCTGTTCCGCGACCTCGACCGGATCTGCAAGCCGGGCGCCATCCTGGCCACCACTACCTCCTCGCTGCCGATCACCCAGCTCGCGAACGCTACCTCGCGTCCGGAGTCGGTCATCGGGATGCACTTCTTCAACCCGGCGCCGGTGATGAAGCTGGTCGAGGTCGTCACCACCGAGCTCACCGGCGACGACGTCGACGAGACCACCAAGGCGCTGTGCGCCAGCGTCAGCAAGGTCGCGGTCTCCTGCAGCGACCGGGCCGGCTTCATCGTGAACGCGCTGCTCTTCCCGTACCTGAACGACGCCTGCACGCTGGCGGAGTCGGGGATCGAGCTCTCGGTGATCGACGACGCCATCAAGGCCGAGGCCGGCTTCCCGATGGGCCCGTTCCAGCTGCTCGACGTGGTCGGTAACGACGTCTCGCTGGCCATCCAGAAGGAGCTCTTCGCGGAGTTCAAGGAGCCGGGCTTCGCCCCGGCCGCGTCGCTGGAGAAGGTCGTCGCCGACGGCCACCTGGGTCGGAAGACCAAGAAGGGCTTCCACGACTACAGCTGAACCCGATCTCCCGGCCCTCCCGCCGGGTGCGCTCACCACGGAGCCGCTGCCCCTGCTCGGGGCGGCGGCTCCGTCGTTCGAGGATCAGGCCGGCTCGGCCAACGGCTCGAGGACCGGTGCGGTGCCCGGGTCGCGGCGGATCAGCAGCAGCCCTGTTCCGACCGCGGAGACGAGCGCCAGGACGGCTGCCGCGACGAACGCGTTGTGCATCCCGTCGACGAAGGCCTGCGGGCTGCCGACGAACGGCGCTCCGGCCGGGATGTAGGTGCCCAGCCAGGCGATGCCGACCGCGACGCCGGTCTGCCGGAACGTGTCGCTGGTCCCGGACGCCAGGCCGCTCTGCTCCGGCGGCAGTGCGTCCAGAGCCAGAGCGCTGCCGGCCGGGTTGACCAGGCCGCAGCCCACGCTGGCGATCAGCAACCCGGGAAGGATGGCGGCCCACCCGGAGTCCACCTCCGTCGTCAACGACATCACCAGCATTCCGGCGGAGAGTAAGACCAGTCCGACGGTGGCGAGCAGCGCAGGCTTCACCCGGGTCAGCAGCCCGGCGCTCGCCCCGGAGACGATGAACACCAGGAACGTCCCCGGCAGGTATGCCAAGCCGGTGCGGATGGGGGAGAGGCCGACGATGCCCTGCAGGTACAGGGTGGCGTAGAGGAAGCCGGCGAAGAACGTCGAGGCGATGCCGAAGACGACCACCTGCGGGCCGGTGAACTTCGCCTGCTTGAACAACGGCAGCGGCAGCATCGGTTCGCTGGACAGGTGCTCGATCAGCACGAACCCGACCAGGCAGACGCCCGAGCCGACCAGGGAAGCCACCACCTTGGTGCTGTCCCAGCCGTCCTCGTTGCCGCGCAGCAGCGCGAACACCAGCAGGAAGAGCCCGCCGATCAGGGCGAGCTGGCCGGCGTAGTCGATCTTGCGCGCGTGCGGGTCCTGGCTCTCGTGCACCTTGCGCGTCATCGCCAGGACGAGGACGCCGATCGGCACGTTGATCCAGAAGATCGCCCGCCAGCTGATCCACTCGGTGAGCGTGCCGCCGACGAAGGGCCCGATCGCGAACGAGGCGCCGATCGCAGCGCCGAAGATCCCGAGCGCCTTGGCCCGCTGCTCCGGGGTCGGGGTGACCTCGGAGATCAACGCCAGCGCGGTGGCGAAGAGCACGGCCGCGCCGAGGCCCTGGACCGCACGGGCCGTGACCAGGGTCGAGATCCCCGGGGCCGCGGCGCACAGGGCCGAGGACGCGGTGAAGACGACCATGCCTTGGATGAACAGGCGCTTGCGTCCGAACCGGTCCGCGATCGAGCCGGCGGTGAGCACCACCGCGGCCAGCGGCAGCGTGTAGGCGTCGATCACCCACTGGAGGCCGCTCGTGCTGGTATCGAGGCCGGACTTGATGTCGGAGAGCGCAGTGTTGACGACGCTGATGTCGAGCATCAGCATCACGGTGGCGACGCAGGCCACCGCGATGCTGGCTCCGGCGCCCGGGACGCGCTCGTCGGGAGAGGTGCTGGTCATGGGCCCATGCTGCTGGAGCGAACGAGCGGCGTAAATGACATGAACGGGGGGTCGCGGTGCCTCACCCGTGGGGTCGTCGCTGGTGCTGACAGACTAGGGACGTGACTGCTGCCGACCTGCACACCACCAGCTACGGCGAGTCGGGGTCCCGGGTCGTGTTCCTGCACGGCCTCTTCGGGCAGGGCCGGAACTGGACGCAGATCGCCAAGGCACTGGCCGCTGAGCACCGGGTGGCGCTGTTCGACCTGCCCGACCACGGCCGGTCCGCCTGGCTGGAGCGCTTCGAGCTGGTCCCGGTCGCGGACCGGATCGCCGAGCACCTGGGTGCCGATGACCCCGTCGCCCTCGTCGGGCACTCCCTCGGCGGCAAGATCGCCATGGTGCTGGCCCTGCGCCACCCCGAGCTCGTCGAGCGGCTGTGCGTCGTGGACATCTCGCCGGTCGACTACCAGCAGCTCGGCGAGTTCGCCGGCTACATCGAGGCGATGCTCGACCTGGACCTCGACTCGTTCGGCCAGCGCGCGGATGCGGAATCAGCGCTGGCCGCAGCGGTGCCGAACACCACGGTGCGATCGTTCCTGCTGCAGAACCTCCGCCGCGAGACCGTCGCGGACGGGGGCAGCGGGTGGCGCTGGCAACCGAACCTGGAGGGGTTGCGCTCCTCGCTCGCGGCGATCAAGTCCTGGCCCGCCGACGAGCTCGGCGGGGCCCGGTACGACGGCCCGGTGCTCTGGGTCGGCGGCGAGCAGTCCGACTACGTCCGCGACGCGTACGCGCCGGTGATGGACCAGCTGTTCCCGCGCAACCGCCGGGTGACGATCAAGGGTGCCGGGCACTGGGTGCACTCCGAGAAGCCCGAGGTGTTCCTCGAGGTGCTCCGCAGGTTCCTGGGCTGAAGCCCCGGGAGTCCGAGCGCTACTCGGACTCCTCCTCGTCGCCGAAGCCCTTGACCACGTCACGCAGGGCGCCGAGCTGGGCGACGATCGCGTCGCGACGCTTGGAGACCCGGTCGACCTCGGCTCGGATCAGGGAGAGCTCGCGCTCGGAGTCCGCGTGACCGCTGGTCCGCACGCTCTCGGCCTCCTTCTTCGCCGAGTGCACCAGCTGCTCCGCCTCGCGACGGGCCTTGGACAGCAGGGCCGCGGCGTCGGCCTCGGTCTGCTCGCGGTGCTGGTTCGCGGCGTTGATGGCCTCGCGGGAGCGGTCCTCGGCGGCGTTCGCCCGAGCCTCGGCCTCGGCGATCATCCGGCTGGTCTCGGCGGTGGCAGAGGCGTGGTGCTCGGCGGCCTCGCGGACCAGGCGCTCGCGCTCGACGGCGAGCACGCGCCGGGCCTCGGTGACCTCGCGGTCGACCGAGGCGCGCAGCTGCTCCACCTCGCGCGCGGTGTTGGTCCGCTGGGAGGACGTCTCCTGCTCGGCGGCCAGGCGCAGCTGGTCGGCCTCGCGCTGGGCGGCGGCCAGGTGGTCGTCCGCGTCCGCCTTCAGGCGGCGGCGCTCGGCCTCGATCTGGGCGGTGGTGCGGGCGCGCAGCTCGTCGAGCTCACCGAGCTGGACCACGCGCATGTCGTCGGCGTCGCTCTCCGCGGCGGCGCGGATGGAGGCGGCGTCACGCTCGGCCTGGGCCAGGATCTCCTCAGCCTGGGCACCGGCCTGGGCGAGCACGTCCTCGGACTGCTCCTCGGCCAGGCGCAGCAGCTCGGAGGCGCGGCCACCGAGGCCGGCGTACGACGGAGCCTCGACCTCGTCGACCTTCTCCTTGAGCTGGGCGTTCTCGGCCGCGAGCGTCCGGAGCTTGTCCTGGGACTCGTTCAGGCTCGCGATCAGGCCCGCCTTCTCGGCCGAGACCGTGCGCAGGTAGCGGTCGACGGCGTCCTTGTCGTACCCGCCGCGGCGTACGAGGGGGAGGGCGGCGGAGCTGGTCGAAGCCGCCTTCGGCGGGACCAGCGGCGCGTTGGCGCTGCGCGGGACGGCCGGAGCGGCCGCCGCGGGCTCGGCCTGCTTGACGATCGGTCCGGCGACCGGTCCGGTGGCCGGTGCAGCGACCGGTTCAGCGACCGGTTCCGGGGCCTTCGCGGCGGGCGCGGCCGCCGCGGGGGCCTTCTGCGACGGGACCGCGGCGGGCTTCGCCGCGTCGGCCTCCACCCGCGGAATCACCTGGGTGGGCTCGTCCGCCTCGACGTCGTCCTCCTGGAAGATCGACAGGCCACGGTCGTCAGTCATGCTTTCCCTCACCACTCGTCGTGCATCGGCTGGTCCCCACGGATCAGTCTCCATGACCGGGCCGGGATTCCCAAGCGGACCGGGGTCCCGATATGCCGAACGGGCCGGATTCCCCTTCTGTTACGGGGAATCCGGCCCGTTCTGGCCGTTCGACGGGGTCCTTCAGACGCCGCGGAACAGGTTGATCTTGTCGAGGTGCTTGGCCCGGAGTTCCTCGTTCTTCACACCGAGGCCCTCCTCGGGGGCCAGGCAGAGGACGCCGACCTTGCCCTGGTGCTTGTTGTGGTGCACGTCGAGAGCGGCCTGACCGGTCTCCTCGAGCGTGTAGGTGCGCGAGAGGGTCGGGTGGATCTTCGCCTGGGCGATGAGGCGGTTGGCCTCCCACGACTCGCGGTAGTTGGCGAAGTGGCTGGAGATGATCTTCTTCAGGTTCATCCACAGGTAGCGGTTGTCGTACTCGTGCATGAAGCCCGTGGTCGACGCGCAGGTGGTGATGGTGCCGCCCTTGCGGGTGACGTACACGCTCGCACCGAAGGTCTCGCGGCCCGGGTGCTCGAAGACGATGTCGATGTCCTCGCCGCCGGTGAGCTCACGGATGGCCTTGCCGAAGCGCTGCCACTCCTTCGGGTTCTGCTGCGTGCCCTCGTCGTTCCAGAACTTCGGAGCGAGCTCGGAGCGGTTGATCACGTGCTCGGCGCCCATGTTGCGCACGATCTGGGCCTTCTCCTCGTTGGAGACCACGCAGATCGGGTTCGCGCCGCCGTTCAGGGCGTACTGGGTGGCGAAACCGCCCAGGCCGCCGGAGGCGCCCCAGATCAGCACGTTGTCGCCCTGCTTCATGTTGCCGCCGTTGGCGCTCACGAGCTGCCGGTAGGCGGTGCAGTTCACCAGGCCCGGCGACGCGGCCTCTTCCCAGGTCAGGTGCTCCGGCTTCGGCATCAGCTGGTTGGCCTTGACCATCGCGACGTCGGCCAGACCACCGAAGTTGGTTTCGAAGCCCCAGATGCGCTGGGAGGGGT
>JBJMIP010000420.1:0-7502 GCA_045806825.1 Marmoricola sp. | reverse complement strand
GGGTGATGCTTCCGTCCACCGAGTCGCTGGCCGCCTTGGCGACGACCTGGACGCGGGCGGCGAACCCCTTCGGGACGCCGGAGTTGAACGTGGCGGAGACCGCACTCGGGTCTGCCTTGTACGCCGAGGTGAAGGTGTCGGCGTCGAAGACGAGCTTGCCGTAGCGGTCGAGCTGGATGCCGACGCCGGCCATCGAGCTGCCGTTGCTCGGGTAGATGCTGTCGAGCAGGCTGTTGCGCAGCGAGCGGACCGAGTTGTCGGTGGACAGCGGACCCGAGGTCTTCGTGGTGCTGTTGTACGCCGTCAGCGAGTCGATCTTGGTGAGCGCGGCGTTGATCGAGTCGATGATGCCCTTGACCGTCTTGGTCATCGCGGCGCTGTCCTGGGTGACGTCGAGGTCGACGGCGGTGCCGTCCGCGACCGTGCTGCCCAGGCTGATCGTCAGGCCGTTGGCGACCGAGGCGAACGTGTTCGTGGCCGAGTGCACCGTGTCGGTGCCGATGGTGATCTCGGCATCGCGGCCGGCGCGGACCGTCGCCCCGCCGAGCAGGTCCGACCCGTCGGCGTTGGTGAGCGCGAAGTCGGCGGCAGCGCCGGTGGCAGTGGAGATGACCTGCAACCGGTAGGTGCCGTCGTCCAGCTTCACGGTGCTTGCCTTCACACCGGTGCCGCTGGCGTTGAGCCCGCGGACCAGGCCGGCCAGGGTGCCGTCGCCGGTGTCGATGCTCTGGGTGGTGCCGTCGAGGTGGTCGAGGGTCACCGTGTTCGAACCGCTGGTCACCACGGCGCTCATCGCGACGGAGCCGGTGAAGGTGAGCCGGTGGCTCAGCGCGGTGTGACCGACGGTGAAGCTGAGCGGGCCCGCGATCGCGCCGGTCCCGGCAGTGGCGCTGACCAGGGTGCTCGAGCTGGTCACCGTGACCGGGTTCCAGGCGGTGGCCTTGGCCAGGTCGGCGGCGCTGGTGGCGAGTGACGCGAAGGCGGAGTTCAGATCTTGCAACGACTTCACGTTGGACTGCTCGGTGCTGAGCTTGGTCTTGAGGTTCGTCTGGGTCTGGGCCTCGACCTGCATCAGCGAGGAGATGATCGAGTTCGTGTCCAGCCCGCTGACCAGGCCACTGACGTTCGTCGTGCCTGTGCTGCTGGAAACGGTGCTGGCCACTTCTCCGCCCTCTCTTCTCGTTCAGCTGCCCGACGTACCCGGGTGGGGGTGGGTTGCACCCCCACCCGGGGCTACGCCTGGCTAGGACTCACTGCAGGAGCTTGAGAACGCTCTGCGGAGCCTGGTTCGCCTGAGCCAGCATCGCGGTGCCGGCCTGGGACAGGATCTGCGCGCGGGTGAAGTTCACCATTTCCGACGCCATGTCGGTGTCGCGGATCCGGCTCTCCGAAGCGGACAGGTTCTCGACCGCGACGTTGAGGTTGTTGATGGCGTGCTCGAACCGGTTCTGGACCGCACCGAGCGTGCCACGCAGGGTCGACGTCGCGGTGATCGCGTCGGTGACCGTGGTGTTGTCGGTGATGTCCAGCGCACCGGTCGCGACCTGACCCGACAGGTCGACGGTCAGCACGTCGGTGTTCGAGGTGCCGACCTGGAAGGTCGTGGCAGCCGAACCACCGAAGAGCGCCACACCGTTGAACTTCGTGGTGGTCTGGATCCGGTCGATCTCAGAGCTCAGCGCGTCGAACTCGGACTGCAGGGCGGCCTGCGAGTCGGTGTTCTGGGTGCCGTTGTTGTACTGGACCGCCAGGTCGTTCATGCGCTGCAGCATGGAGTGGACCTCGGTCAGTGCACCTTCAGCGGTTTGCGCGACGCTGATGCCGTCCTGGGCGTTGCGGACGGCGACCTTCAGGCCACCGACCTGCGAGCGCAGGCCCTCGGAGATGGCGAGACCGGCGGCGTCGTCGGCAGCGCGGTTGATGCGGAAGCCGCTGGACAGCTTCTCGAGGCTCTTGGAGAGCTGGCCCTGCGTGACCGACAGGTTGCGGTAAGAGTTGAACGCGTCGGTGTTCTGGTTGATACGGAGACTCATGATGTTTCCCTCCTGGAATAGTGAGTCAGTAGTTGCGGCGGCCGTCCTTGGCCATCCGGGTAGTCATTCGGCGCGCACGGGGACTGGTTGAGGAATTCGTCCAGAGATTTGCCCAGAGTTTTCTGCGTTCCGCCGCGAACGCCGCTGCCCGGTCAGCCAGCTGGTCCGCGGAAGTGCGACCAGCAGCAGTCCGATTCCCCAGGATGCTGCGGCCACCACCACGTACTCACCCGGGTCCCGACCAGCCAGACCGCCGGCCTGGGTGATCACCGCGACGTGCACGAACATCACCACCAGGGCTGCGCGAGCCAGGTCCGAGGTCACCGCGGGCAGCCCCCGCGCGGGGATCGACGTCCCGACCAGCACCAGCCCGGTGCAGATCAGCAGGGAGACCAGCACGCTCTGCACCGGGACGCCGAGGTCGACCTTGCCGAGGTCCAGCCCCAGCGCCGAGTCCGACGCCGCGATCCAGATGCCTGCGGCGACCAGCGAGAGCGTTCCGAGCGCAGCGCGCGGGAGTGCGCCGAGCTGCGGTCGGTCGGGTCCCGGTGTGGTCAGCGCGCGGAACGCGTGGCCGGCGAAGATCCAGAGCATGCAGACCAGTCCCTGGGCCACGTCGAGGCGGAGCAGGTGCCCGGAGTCCGCCAGCACCGAGACGCCGATCGCCATGCCCAGGACGACCGCCGTGCGCGGCAGCCAGCCCAGTTGGCTGACCAGCCGGTAGCCGATCGAGGCGAAGAACAGGGCCAGGGCGAACCAGTACGCCCAGAACGGGCTCTGCATGCCCTGGGAGTACCAGGCCTCGTGCGCGACGTCACCGAGGGCGCCGCGCGGGTCGTCGCGGTTGAACAGGACGGTGAGCAGCACCAGCCACAGCGCGAACGGCAGCAGCACGGTCAGCGCGCGCTGACGGACCTCGGTCGTCACGGTGCGGCGCTCGTTCCACAGGTAGCCGGTGAGGAAGAAGAACACCGGGACGTGCCAGGTGTAGAGCACCGGGCGGACCCACGGGTCGGCTGTCCAGAGGTGCCCGGCGATGATCGCGAGCATCGCCAGGACGCGGACGGCATCGAGGCCGCGAGCTCTGGAACCGGACACCCCGGCAGGTTACCCAGTCCCTCGGGTCCTAGTCAGGTCCCGCGCGCTCAGGCGGTCTCGTCGAGCGCGGCCAGGCCGACCGGTCGACGTGTCGTGGCGGCGTGCCGGGTGGCCACGGCCGTGAAGTAGGCCTCGCGGCGACGGGCGGCGGAGCCCTGCGGCCGGACGTGCGGCTTGAGCAGCGTCGGGTCCAGCTCGTGGTTCAGGGCGTCGCGGAGCAGCACCAGCGCCTCGGCCCGCATCTGCGAGACCCGGGACTCGGTGACGCCCAGCTCGGCGGCGATGTCCGCCATCGGGCGCTCCTCGAGGAAGTAGTCGGAGACCACGATCCGCAGGCGCTCGGGCAGCTCGGCCACGGCCTCGACCAGGTAGGCGAGGCGCTCACGGTGCTCGAGCAGCTGCTCGGGCGTCGGGCCGGCGGAGGGGAGCAGGTCGTCGAGGGACGCGTCCTGGGCTCCCTGCAGGGAGAGGACCTGGGCGCGGGCGATGTCCTCCTCGTTGCGGGCGATCTCGTCCAGGCTCATGCCGACTGCCTGGGCAACCTCGGCCGGACTAGGGGAACGTCCGAGGATGCCGGCCAGCTGGGCACGGGTGGAGTCGAGGTCACGAGCTCGGCGGCGTACCGACCGGGAGGCCCAGTCGATCCCGCGCAGCTCGTCGAGGATCGCCCCCCGGACCCGAGTTGCGGCGTACCGGGCGAACGGCACTCCCCGCGAGGCGTCGAAGGACTTGCTTGCCTGCACCAGCGCCGCCAAGCCGGCGGAGGTGAGATCGTCGCGGCTGACGTGGCTGGGTACCCGGCCCATGGTCTCGCGGACGATGTGAGTCACGACAGGGATGCTGCTGGTGATCAGCGCGTCCCGCTCTTCGTTCTCTTCGTTCTCCCTCATGTCCCTTACCATTGCGGAGAAATGTCCGATTTGGTAGGGGTATGTCCCACTATTGCCCGGTTGGCCCGATAGGTCGGGACCTTTGACCCGGCGCGGCGTGATCCTTCTGGACCACCACTGCCTCGATTATCCCCGGTAAACGCCTCAGATCCGCGATTCGCCGCCGATGGAAGTCCCAACGAACCTCGGAGGCCCGGTATGGAAAAGCTGTCACAGATCCTGTGGCGCGAGCGAGAGCTGCTCGACACCCTGCTCTACAAGCTCGAGCAGGAGCAGATGGTGCTCGCCAGCGGACGCACCCGCTGGCTGATGCGCTCTGCCCGCGAGGTCGAGACCGTGCTCACCACGATCCGGGAGACCGAGATCCTGCGCTCCATCGCCGCCGACCAGGTGGCCATCTCGATCGGCCTGTCCGACAACCCGAGCCTGCGAGCCCTCTCCGAGGCCTGCGACGAGCCGTGGCGCAGCATCCTCTCGGACCACCACGAAGCATTCGTGACGATCACCGCGGAGATCGCGGCGCTCGCCGACGCGAACCGCGACCTCATCACCGCCGGCTACCGCTCGGCCCGGGAGACCCTGATGAGCCTGGACGGCGGCACGCCGGCCGGTTACGGGGCCGACGGCACCGCAGTCGCCACCACCGCGAACCGCCAGCGTCTCGTCGACTGGAGCCTTTGAGATGTCGTCCTTCGCCGGCCTGAACACCGCGTTGAGCGCACTGCGCTACAACCGGGTCGCGATGGACGTCGCCAGCGGCAACATCGCGAACGTCGGCACCGCGGGCTACACCCGCCGCACCGTCAACGGCGAGGCCGTCGGCGCCCCCGACGCCCCGGCGATGTGGTCGCGCTACTCGGGGGCCGGTGACGGCGTCCGGGTCGCCTCGGTCGACCGGATGGCCGACATGCTGCTGGACATCCGTGCCCGCCGCGAGCACGGCAACCAGAGCTACCTCGACATCCGCCAGTCCGTCCTCGAGCGCGTGGAGAGCGGTATCGGCGAGCCGGGCGACACCGGCGTCGCCGCCGCGATCGCCGACTTCCGCTCCGCGTGGCACGACCTGGCCAACAACCCGGGCAGCGATGCGGCCCGGTCCGCCTTGCTCGGCAAGGCCGCCACCCTGGCTGACGCCATCCGGATCCAGGCTCGCAACGTCGACAGCGAGGCCGGTGACCAGCGCATCCGCGTCAACGCGGACGTGACCGAGGTGAACACGGTGGCCAGCGACCTCGCGGCGACCAACAAGAGCATCGCGGTGGCCAACCTCAACGGCACCGACGCAGGCACCCTGCTCGACAAGCGCGACCAGCTCGCGATGCGGCTCTCCGAGCTCACCGGGGGCACGGCGACCGCCCGGGCCGACGGCGGCTTCGACTACGCGGTCAACGGCGTCGCCCTGGTCACCGGCAACACCGCCGGAACCATGAGCGTGGCCTCCGGCATCACCAGCTCCGGTGCGGCCGACGGCTCGCCGATCTCCTTCGCCATCACCGACTCCAGCGGCACCACCGCCATCCCCTCGGGGATGCTCGGCGAGATCGGCGGCGTCACCGACCTGCTGAACACCACGCTGCCGGCGTACCTGCAGGGTCTGGACTCGATCGCGCAGCAGCTCGCGGACGAGATCAACACCCAGCACCAGGCCGGGTACGACAAGAACGGCAACCCCGGCCAGCCGCTGTTCAGCTACACCGCGGGCAGCGCCGCCTCGACCATCGCGGTCGCGCTGAGCGCCCCCGCCGACCTCGCCGCATCCGGGATTCCCGGGGGTGGCCTGGACTCCTCCAACGCCACCGCACTGGCCACGGCCACCGGGGTGGAGGACTCCTACCAGCGCCTGATCAACGGCTTCGGCACCGCCGTCGCCTCGGTCAGCCGGCTGGCCGCGAACCAGCAGGTGCTGACCAGCCAGGTGGACGGATCCCGCGAGCAGCTCTCCGGGGTCAACCTCGACGAGGAGACGGTTTCGATGCTTGCCTCACAGCACGCGTACGAGGCTGCGGCCCGGGTGATGACCACCCTGGACTCGGTGCTCGACACGCTGATCAACCGGACGGGAGTGACCCACTGATGGGAATCCAGCGCGTCACCCAGAACATGCTCAACCAGCGGTCGATCGGTTCGCTGCAGACCGGACTGTCCCGCCTGTCCAAGCTGCAGGAGCAGATGTCGACCGGCCGGGTGCTCAACCGGCCCTCGGACTCGCCGACCGACACCACCTCGGCGATGCGGATCCGGTCCTCGCTCGCGGACGTCAAGCAGTACGCCCGCAACGCCCAGGACGGGGACGGTTGGTTGACCCAGATCGACTCCGCGCTCACCAGTGCCACCGACGAGGTGCTCCGCGCCCGGGACCTGGCGCTGCAGGGGGCGAACTCGGGCAGCTCCGGTCCGGCCGCCCGCGAGGCGCTCGCGTCCGAGGTCGACCAGATCCGCAACGGCCTGATCGACACCGCGAACAGCAGCTACCTGGGCCGCCCGGTCTTCGGTGGGGTGACCGCCGGACCGAAGGCGTACGACGCCACCGGGACGTTCGTCGGGACCGCCGGCGCCGTCAACCGCACGGTGTCCGCGGGGATCACGATCCGGGTCGACGTCGACGGCCAGCAGGCGTTCGGTCCTGCGGGTAGCTCGGTGTTCGACCACCTCGACGCCCTGTCCAACGCGCTCCGCGCCGGCGACCAGGCCGGGATCAGCGCGAGCATCACCGCGCTGGACGCGGACCGCAACCAGATCACCACCGCCCAGACCGACGTCGGCAGCCGGCAGGTCCGGGTCGAGTCCGCGATCCAGGCCGCCTCCGACAACGAGCTGAAGCTGAGCACCTCGCTCTCGAACGTCGAGAACGCTGACCTCCCCAAGACCATCGTCGACCTGCAGATGCAGCAGACGGCGTACCAGGCATCCCTGGCCGCCACCTCGCGTGTGATGCAGCACAGCCTCCTGGACTTCCTGCGATGATCGCGACCATGCCCGTGCTGACGCCCGAGATCCCGGTCATCGACCTGGTGCACCCGCTCCCGGGCTTCCCGGACCACCACCGCTTCGCGCTCGTCCAGCTCGACGACACCGGGGTCCTCTGCCAGCTGCGATCGCTCGACGACCCGTCGCTGCGGTTCCTGGTCGTGCCCCCGGTCGCGTTCTTCCCGGACTACGCGCCGGTCGTCAACGACGACGTCGTCGGGGACCTCGAGATCACCGACGTCGACGACGTCGTGGTGCTGCTGGTCCTCAACGCGGGGGACTCGCTGAGCACCACCACGGCCAACCTGTTGGCCCCCGTTGTCGTCAACACAGCGACCCACCGGGCGAGCCAGGTCATCCTCGACGACCCCGACCTGCCCATCGCGGCACCGCTGGTCGCGTGAGCGTCGCGACGCTCCGCAGGCGAATCTAGGAGCAAGCTCGCACTTTGCTCCTCTCGTTCGCGTGGTCGTCGCTGCGCTCCTCAACGCTCCTCACTACGCAAAGATGCGAG
>JBJMIP010000419.1:0-7547 GCA_045806825.1 Marmoricola sp. | reverse complement strand
TCGAGTTCCAGGAACTGTACGTCTATCCCGAGAGCGACGCCGAAGAAGACGAGGCGCGTCGACTCGATGGCGACCTGCTCGACCTCGAGCCGACGGTGAGGGACGCGGTGGTGCTTGCGCTGCCGTTCCAGCCGGTGTGCCAGCCGGACTGCGAGGGGTTGTGCCCGGACTGCGGGGCCCGACTGCTAGACGATCCGGGCCACACGCACGACGAGGACATCGACCCGCGCTGGTCGGCGCTCTCGGCCCTGAGGTCGGGTTCGAGCGACAGCTCGACCGGTGGGGCTCGCAGCACCAGCAGGACGACCGGCATCATCAGCACCGACATCGAAGAGACCAGCGTCGGCCGGCAGCATGCAGACCGGGCCGACGAGGACGAGGAGTAACCGTGGCTGTCCCGAAGCGGAAGACGTCGCGCAGCAACACGCGCCACCGCCGGTCCCAGTGGAAGGCGACGGCGCCCTCGCTTGTGACCTGCGCCAACCCCGCCTGCCGGTCCAAGCACCTCCCGCACCGCGCGTGCCCGGAGTGCGGCCAGTACGGCGCCAAGGCCGACCGTCGTCAGGTCATCTGACGTCTGCTGACGCCGTGACGCAGCCGGACGCCCCAGGATCCGTTCCCGGGGCGTACCAGGACCTGCGTGCCTCGCTCGGGGACCCGGTACTGAGTCCCGAGCTGCTGGAGCTTGCCCTCACGCACCGGTCCTACGCGTACGAGAACGGTGGCCTGCCCACCAACGAGCGCCTGGAGTTCCTGGGCGACTCGGTGCTCGGCGTGGTGATCACCGAGACGCTCTACCGGGCCCATCCGGACCTCTCCGAGGGCCGGCTGGCGAAGCTGCGCGCCGCGGTGGTCAACGCCCGCGCGCTGGCCGAGGTCGCGCGCACCGTCGGGCTGGGCCCCTACATCCACCTCGGCAAGGGGGAGGAGTCGACCGGCGGGCACGACAAGGCCTCGATCCTGGCCGACACCGTCGAGGCCGTGATCGGTGCGACGTTCCTCTCCGGCGGCCACGACAGCGCCGCCGACCTGATCCACCTGCTCTTCGACCCGCTGCTCGAGGCGGCCGCCGCGCTCGGAGCCGGCCTGGACTGGAAGACCAGCCTCCAGGAGTTCTGCGCGGTGCACGACCTCGGTGTGCCGGCGTACCTGATCGAGGACGAGGGTCCCGATCACATGAAGACCTTCACCGCGAAGGTCCGCGTCGCGGACCGTCTGCACGGCCACGGCGTGGGCCGCTCGAAGAAGGAAGCCGAGCAGCAGGCCGCCGAGTCGGCGTACAGCACGCTGGTCGCAGAGCTGCCGGACGAGCTGCCGGACGAGCAGCCGCTCGCCGGTGCCTGAGCTACCCGAGGTCGAGGTCGTCCGGCGCGGGCTGGAGCGCCACGTCCTGGACCTCGAGATCCGGGCCGTCGAGGTCCTGCACCCCCGCCCGGTACGCCGCCACCCCGGGGGCCCCGCCGACTTCTCCGCGGCGCTGACGGGCCGGCGGTTCTCGGCCGCGCGCCGGCGCGGCAAGTACCTGTGGCTGCCGCTGGACGAGGTCGAGGGCGGGGGCGGCGACGCCCTGCTCGCGCACCTCGGGATGAGCGGCCAGATGCTGGTGCAGCCGGCCGGTGCACCGGACGAGCGCAACCTGCGGGTGCGGTTCTCGCTGGGCGAGCTCGAGCTGCGCTTCGTGGACCAGCGGATGTTCGGCGGGCTCTCGCTCTCGCCGGGCGGCGCCGAGCTCCCCGAGGAGCTGGCGCACATCTCCCGCGACCCGCTCGACGAGGAGTTCGACGACGCCGGGTTCGTCCGCCGCGTCCGGCGCAGCGCGTCGGGCATCAAGCGGATCCTGCTCAACCAGACGGTGATCTCCGGGGTCGGCAACATCTACGCCGACGAGGCGCTCTGGCTGGCCCGGGTGCACGGGGACCGGCGTGGCGACCGGCTCCGGGTGCGGGACGTGGAGAACGTGCTCGACGGGGCCCGCACCGTGATGACCGCCGCGCTGCGTCAGGGCGGCACCTCCTTCGACGCCCTGTACGTGAACGTGAACGGGGAGAGCGGCTACTTCGACCGGTCCCTGGAGGTCTACGGCCAGGAGGGGGAGCCGTGCTCGCGGTGCGGGACGCCGGTGCGCCGGGCCAGCTTCATGAACCGGTCCTCGTACTTCTGCCCTCGTTGCCAGCCCGTTCCTCGCCGTTGAGCGAGCCGGGCCCCGCGCCGGGCCCCGGCGGGCCTCAGCCCGGGACCTTCGTGATCTTGCTCGAACGCCCGGATCATGAGATTCTTGTAGGCGGCCCGATCGGGCCAGATCCCGCTCCAGTTCCCCCGGAGGAAACATTCATGGCCAAGGCTCTCCTCGGCTACATGGGTGGCACCGACCCTCGCGTCACCGCCCGCCTCGCACGTGAGAACCAGCTCCTTCGCCAGCGGATCGCCGACCTCGAAGCGGTCACCGTTGGGCTCCAGAAGGAGAACGACGCCCTCGCTTCCATGGTGAGCGAGTCCGCCGAAGAGGTTCTCGCCAACGCCTGACCCAGGCACCTCATCGCAGGTCCGACCGAACGACGTACCAGTGCCCGACGTCCCCCGAGGGGCGGCGGGCACCGTCTTTTCTCCCGTCCGACACGCACCCCGCCGCACGGGAGCAGAGGTGGGGCAACGTAGGCTCGGCGTTGCCGCTTCCCCCGGCAGGTGTGCGCCTTAGGATGCCTGTTCGCGTGCCCTCGAACTGCCGGATGCCAGGAGCCTGACTTGTACTTGAAGAGCCTGACCCTGAAGGGGTTCAAGTCCTTCGCCTCCTCGACGACGCTGCAGCTGGAGCCCGGCATCACCTGCATCGTGGGGCCGAACGGCTCGGGCAAGTCCAACGTCGTCGACGCCCTCGCCTGGGTCATGGGTGAGCAGGGCGCCAAGTCGCTGCGCGGCGGCAAGATGGAGGACGTCATCTTCGCCGGCACCGCCGGGCGCCCGCCGCTGGGCCGCGCCGAGGTCCAGCTGACGATCGACAACACCGACGGCGCGCTGCCCATCGAGTACGCCGAGGTCACCATCAGCCGGACGATGTTCCGCAACGGCGGCTCGGAGTACGCGATCAACGGCACCCCGTGCCGCCTGCTCGACGTCCAGGAGCTGCTCTCGGACTCCGGCATCGGCCGCGAGATGCACGTGATCGTCGGCCAGGGTCAGCTCGACTCGATCCTGCGCGCGACCCCCGAGGAGCGCCGCGGCTTCATCGAGGAGGCCGCCGGCGTCCTGAAGCACCGCAAGCGCAAGGAGAAGGCGCTCCGGAAGCTGGACTCGACCGAGGGCAACCTCACCCGGCTCTCCGACCTGCTCTCCGAGATCCGCCGTCAGCTCAAGCCGCTGGGCCGCCAGGCCGAGGTGGCCCGTCGGGCCCAGACGGTCCAGGCCGACCTGCGCGACGCCCGGGCCCGCCTGATGGCCGACGACCTGGCTACCGCCCTGGTCTCGCTCGAGCAGGAGCTCGCCGACGAGAGCGTGCTGGTAGCCCGGCGTGCGGAGGTCGAGGCCGAGATCGCCGCGGTCCGCGAGACCGAGGCTGCGCTGGAGGCCGCGCTGCGCGAGGACCTGCCGGCGCTCGCTCGCGCCCAGGAGACCTGGTTCGGGCTCTCCGGGCTCCGCGACCGCCTGCGCGGGACGGCCAGCCTGGCAGCCGAGCGGGTGCGCAACGCCGCCGTCGAGCCGGAGATCCCCTCAGGGCGCGACCCGGTGGAGCTCGAGGCCGAGGCCGAGCGCGTCCGTGCCGAGGAGACCGGCATCCTGGCCGAGGTCGAGCAGAGCCGCGGTGCACTCGAAGCGGCTGTCGCTGCGCGACAAGGCGCGGAATCGCAGTTCGGCGAGGAGGAGCGACGGATCGCCGGCCTGCAGCGCGCTGCCGCCGACCGGCGCGAGGGCCTGGCCCGCCTGCACGGTCAGGTCAACGGCCTGCGCAGCCGTGCCGCGGCCGCCGAGGACGAGGTGGCCCGTCTGGCGGAGGCCCGCGCCGAGGCCGTTGCGCGCGCCGAGAAGGCCAGTGCGAACTTCACCTCCCTGGAGTCCCGGATCGCGGGTCTCGACGCGGGCGAGGAAGGTCTGGACGCCGAGCACGAGGGCGCCAGCGGTCTGCTGGCCGACATCGAGGAGCGGCTGGCCAAGATGCGCGAGGAGGCCCAGGCCGCCGAGCGCGAGCGCAGCTCGCTGGCGGCCCGGCGCGAGGCGCTCGAGCTCGGCCTCAACCGCAAGGACGGCGCCGGCGCGCTGCTCGCCGCCACCGGGACCGTCTCCGGTCTGCTGGGGTCGGTCGCCGCCCTGCTGAACGTGCGGACCGGGTACGAGTCGGCGATCGCCGCCGCGCTGGGTGGCGCCGCGGACGCGGTCGCGGTGACCGACGTGGACGCGGCCATCACCGCGATCTCGCACCTGAAGACCGATGACCTCGGCCGTGCCGGGCTGTTGCTCGGCGGCGCCGTCGTGGACGACGCGAGCTGGCCGGGGCTGCCGGCCGGAGCGACCTACGCCATGGACGTGGTCGAGTGCCCGACCGAGCTCCGCGCGGCGCTGTCGCGGCTGCTGTTCAAGGTCGCCGTCGTCGAGGACCTGGCCAGCGCTCGCAGCCTGGTCGCCGAGGCCCCGGACGTGACCGCGGTGACCCTGGAGGGCGACGTCCTCGGAGCGCACTTCGCCGCCGGTGGCTCGAGCAGCCAGCCGAGCCTGATCGAGGTACAGGCCGCGTACGACGAGGCCAGCGAGGCGCACACCCGGGCGGGCCACGAGCTCGATCGGCTCACGTTCGCGCTGAGTGCCCTGGAGGCCGAGCGCGAGGACGCTGCCCGACGGGTCGACGTCGCCCTGGCCAAGCTGCACGAGTCGGACGCCGCGCTGGCCGCGGTCGCCGAGGAGCTGGGTCAGTTCGGCTCGCAGTCGCGCTCGGCCAAGGCCGAGGCCGCGCGGCTGGAGCAGGCGATCCTGACCGCCCAGGAGTCGCACGCGAAGAACCTGGAAGGACTGGCCGAGCTCGAGGCCCGGCTGGCCTCGGCCCAGGACGCACCCGAGGAAGAGCCGGACACCACCGCGCGCGAGGAGCTGGCCGAAGCCGCCCGCGCTGCCCGCGCGCACGAGATGGAGTCGCGGCTCGCACTGCGCACCGCCGAGGAGCGGGCCCGCGCGTTGCACGGACGGGCGGATGCGCTGCTGCACCAGGCCCGTGCCGAGCGCGAGGCCAAGGCGAAGGCGATCGCGCGTCGCGAGCGACTGATCCGCGAGGGCGCCGTCGCCGAAGCCGTCACCAAGGGTGTCGCCGTGGTCCTGGCCCGGTTGGAGGAGTCGGTCCAGCTCGCGGCGGTCCAGCGGACCCGGGTCGAGCAGGGCCGGGTGGCCCGCGAGCAGGACCTGGTCGCCGCCCGCGAGAAGCTGCGCGCGCTGTCCTCCACGCTCGACGAGCTGGTCAACTCGGTGCACCGCGACGAGATGGCCCGCACCGAGCAGCGGATGCGGATCGAGCAGCTCGAGGAGCGCGCTCTCGAGGAGCTCGGCCTGGACGCCACGGCACTGATCGCCGAGTACGGTCCCGACCAGCTGGTCCCGTTCACCGGTGAGGTGCCTGACGGGGAGCAGGAGCCGGAACCGGCGGCCTACGACCGCGACACCCAGGCCAAGCGGTTGCGCTCCGCCGAGCGGGCGCTGGCCCAGCTGGGCCGGATCAACCCGCTGGCCCTCGAGGAGTTCTCGGCGCTCGAGGAGCGGCACAAGTTCCTCTCCGAGCAGCTCGAGGACCTGCGCCGTACCCGTCGCGACCTGCTGGACATCGTCAAGGAGGTCGACGAGCGCGTCGAGCAGGTCTTCACCGAGGCCTACGAGGACGTCGTCAAGGCGTTCGACCAGACCTTCACGCGGCTCTTCCCGGGCGGCGAGGGCAAGCTCGTGCTGACCGACCCCTCCGACATGCTGGCCACCGGCGTCGAGGTCGAGGCCCGTCCGGCCGGCAAGAAGGTCAAGCGGCTCTCGCTGCTCTCCGGTGGAGAGCGCTCCCTGGTCGCGGTCTGCTTCCTGTTCGCGCTGTTCAAGGCCCGGCCGTCGCCGTTCTACATCCTCGACGAGGTCGAGGCGGCGCTCGACGACACCAACCTGGGCCGGCTGCTGGAGATCTACGAGGAGCTGCGGGCCCACTCGCAGCTGCTGGTGATCACCCACCAGAAGCGGACCATGGAGGTCGGCGACGCGCTCTACGGCGTCTCGATGCGCGGCGACGGCGTCTCCGCGGTGATCAGCCAGCGGCTGCGCGAGGCCGAGTCGGCGTGAGGGCTGACCGCCCGACCCGGGCCGACTACCGCGCCTGGCGGACGGCCACCACCCGCTGGGCCGACGACGACGTCTACGGGCACATGAACAACGCCCGGTACTTCGAGCTGATCGACACCGCGGTGAACGTGCACCTGGCCGAGGCGACCGGGATGAACATCCGCGAGCTGCCCGCGGTCGGCGTGGTCGCCGAGGTCTCGTGCCGGTACTTCCGCGAGGTCGGCTACCCGGACCCGATCGACCTGGGTCTGGCGGTCGAGCGGATCGGCACCACCTCGATCATCTACCGGATCGGGATCTTCCAGGGCGGTGCCGGACTTCCGGGCGACGAGGCCGCCGCGGAGGGCCGGTTCGTGCACGTGTACGTCGACAACACCGACCCGGCGCGCCCCAGCACCCCGATCCCGGACCCGATCCGGGCTGCGGTGCAACCTCTGGCCTAGCTGGAGCGTCTCTTAGGTCACATCCTCCGAACGGAGGAGTGATCGCGCTGGGTGACGGGTACGAGGATGGCTACAAGCACCTTGCTCGGTCGCGTCGGTTTCTCGGAAAGGCCCTCCCATGTTCCTGCTGTTCCTCGCGATGCTCCTGATCCTGGTCGCCGCTGCCGCGGTCTTCGTCTACGTCGCCTACCCGCACCGGGGCCAGGAGGTCCCGCACGCACCGTGGCTCGGGGAGGCGCTCAAGCGCGGCGTCGACGCGATGCCGGTGCTGGAGGACGCGCGCACCCGCCACTGAGCGAGGCTGCGGCGCTCTGGTTGGATTGACCCATGGGCGCCGCTGAGTACCTCGTCATTGCCGCTGTCGTCGCGCTGGTCGCGGTCGGCCTGCTGGTGGGGCTGCTCGCGCGCCGGCGACCCGCCAAGGCGTCGGTGCCACCGGTGCCTGTCGCACCAGCACCTGCCGCCCCGGGACCTGTCGCCCCGGCACCTGAATCGCAGGTCCCCGCGCTCGAACGACCGGAGGGTTCCGCGGGCCGTCTGGTCCGGCTGCGGACGCGGCTCGCCGGGTCCCAGGGGGCGCTCGGCCGCGGCATGCTGGCCCTGCTCTCCCGCGACCGCCTGGACGTGGACACCTGGGAGGCGCTCGAGGACACGTTGCTCACCGCCGACGTCGGGGTCGGCCCGACCACCGAGCTGGTCGGCAAGCTGCGTACCCGCCTGCGGGTCGAGGGCACCGGAGCCGGCGAGGCTCGCAGCGTGCTCCGCGAGGAGCTGCTGGCCCTGGTCGACCCGACGATGGACCGGTCCCTCGCGCTC
>JBJMIP010000418.1:0-3185 GCA_045806825.1 Marmoricola sp. | reverse complement strand
TCATCGTGGTTCCTCACCGGGGTCGGGTCAGTGGGGTTGGCCGGTGTTGGTCGTGCCCAGGCGGTCTGCGGCCGGTCCTACCTTCTCCTCGGGCAGAGCGCCCTCGGGTTCGGGGTCGGCGTCCGGGCTGGTCTCGTCGCGCATTCGGGTGTCCTCGGGGTCGACGCCCGCGTCCTGCTCAGTCATGGCTGTGTCCTCCTCATTGGTGGTGGGCGGCCTTGCCGCCCTTGCGGCCGGCGCGCTTCTTCTGGGCCGTGGTGCCGCCCTGACGGCTGTCGCCGGATCCGCTGTGGCTCTTCTTGCCGCCGTGCTCCGAGGACTTCTCGGAGTTGGCGATCTTCGCGGCCCGTTCCTTCGACATGCCCTTGTCCTTGAGGGCTTCGTACTGCTGCTCGTTCTTCACGTGACTGCTCTTGCCGGGCATGCTGCCTCCCTCGAATCGGATGCCTGTTCCTGTACCCGAATCTCGAGCGAGCACGCGGTTGGCCGCGTGCAGGTGCTGGTCGAGCCGCGTGCCTAGCAGGTCTAGTCCGATGGCCACAAATGTCCGAATGGCCGATGGGGAAGTTGCGATACCCCTGCTACTCCGCCCTGTCGGCTGGCAATCTCGGCGTCACGGGCTCGCGCAGTGTGGCTCGACCCGACCTCACAGGGAGTTCTCCATGATCGCTCGTCGTACGGCGACAGCTGCAGCGATGTTCGCTGCTGCCCTCGCCCTCACATCTGCACCCGCCAATGCCGAGCCGGCGCAGCCCGCCACCGCGTTCGCCGGTCATCTCGTTGCCGGACCAGGCGCGACCACCGTGAAGATCCGCTACACCTGCCAGACCGATGCGGGCAACTTCTCGCACCTCTACGTCGGGGTCAAGCAGGGTCCCAACGTCAACACCGAGGAAGGCTCGACCAGTGCCTCGGCGGACACCTTCTACAGCACCAACTGGAAGTCCGACTCGGGAGTGAACGCGCTGAACTGCAACGGCGTCGAGCACACCCAGACGATCGTGCTCAAGCCGCAGCCTGGCTTCGTGCCGAAGGTGCGGCGCCTGCACTCCGGTGCAGCCCTCGTGCAGATCTGCGTCTTCGACAACGTCACCCAGTTCGGTGACGAGGGTCCCGTCGACGGCGGCTTCGGCTTCGACTACAGCATGCAGAACGTCCGGGCGGGTCACGGTCACCGCTGACCCACGGAAGCTCTGAGCGGTGGAGGTCGTCACGGACGGCCTCCACCGTTCGCTTCGAGGGACCAGAGGTTCTCGATCACCCACGGCTGTGCGGCAGTTTCGCCGCGCTCGCATCGGGTACGCCACGAGCCTCCCTTCCGATCGCGCCAACGGTCGGAGCCCACGTCGCGAGAAGGCCCCCGGATGCACTCCGTGCCCACCAGCACCTACCGGCTCCAGCTCTCGAAGGACTTCACCTTCGCCGACGCCCGCAGCCTGCTTCCTTACCTACGGGATCTAGGAATCGACTGGATCTACCTGTCGCCTGTCCTTCGGTCGACCCCCGGCAGCACGCACGGCTACGACGTGGTGGATCCGACCCGGATCGACGAGGACCGCGGTGGCGAGGCCTCCTTCGACGCGCTCTGCCGCGATGCGCACCGGCACGGGCTCGGGGTCCTGGTCGACATCGTGCCCAACCACGTCGGCGTCGGGCGGCCAGAGCTGAATCCGTGGTGGTGGGCGGTGCTGCAGCAAGGTCGGGACTCGCGCTACGCCTCGACCTTCGACATCGACTGGCCCGCCGGTGGTGACAAGGTGCTGCTGCCGGTGCTCGGTGACGACGACGTCCTGCCTGACGGCACCGTCGGGAACCTACGCATCGAGGGCGGCGAGCTGCGTTACCGCGACCATCGGTTCCCGTTGGCCTCTGGCAGGGCCGAGGCCGACGACGATCCGAACCAGGTGCTCGAGCGCCAGCACTACGCGCTGCGATCGTGGCGCGAGGAGGCCACCGGCCTGAACTACCGGCGGTTCTTCGGGGTGAGCTCGCTGGCGGCGGTCCGGGTCGAGGACCTCGAGGTCTTCGAGGCAACGCACGCCCAGGTCCGACGATGGTTCGCCTCGGGGCTGGTCGACGGGCTCAGGGTCGACCACCCCGACGGGCTCCGACACCCGCGCGGGTACTTGGTGCTGCTCGCCGACCTGGTCGGTGAGGGCTATCTGGTGGTCGAGAAGATCCTCGAGCCCGGTGAAGAGCTGCCGAGTTCCTGGCCGGTGCACGGCACCACCGGCTACGAGGCGCTCGGGCTCATCGACCGTGTCCTGGTCGATCCGGTCGGTGCGGGAGCGCTGGCCGCCCTGGACCAGCAGCTGCGCGCCCGGCCCGGGGAATGGGCGGAGCTCCTGCACGACTCGAAGCTCGAGGTCACCCGGGTCATCCTCGGCTCCGAGGTGCGACGGTTGGCGCGTGAGCTCTCCCCGGATCTGCCCGGCGCCGATCACGAGCAGCTGGTCGCGGCCTTGGAGGAGCTGCTGGCCTGCTTCCCCGTCTACCGGTCCTACCTGCCCGATGGAGCCCACCACCTCGAGAAAGCTGCGGGAGAGGCGACCCGACGCAGACCCGAGCTTGCCGAAGTGATCGAACGGGTCCAGGTGCCGTTGAGCACCCCGACCCACCCTGCTGCGCTGCGCTTCCAGCAGACCAGCGGCATGGTGATGGCCAAGGGCGCCGAGGACCGCGCGTTCTACCGGTGGAGCCCGCTCACCTCGCTCGACGAGGTGGGGGGAGACCCGGACGTGCTGGCGATCACCGTCCCGGACTTCCACGCGACGATGCGTGAGCGGCTGCTGCGCTGCCCGGACGCGATGACGACGACCTCGACCCACGACACCAAGCGCGGCGAGGACGTCCGGGCGCGGATCGATGCGCTCGCCGAGCTGCCGGTGTGGTGGTCCGAGACCCTGCGCTGCCTGCTGGACGCGGTGCCGGTTCCCGACGAGGGGCTCGGCAACCTCCTGTGGCAGGCGATCGTCGGATGCTGGCCGGCATCCGAGGAGCGGTTGGCCGCCTACGCCCAGAAGGCGATGCGCGAGGCCGGCCAGCAGACCACCTGGACCGAACCCGACGAAAATTTCGAATCAGCTGTCCAGGCGGCAGTGCGGGCGGCGTACGGCAACCCAGCGGTGCACCAGCTGCTCGATGGTGCGGCGAACGAGCTGGCGCCGTACGGGTGGAGCAACGCC
>JBJMIP010000417.1:0-4735 GCA_045806825.1 Marmoricola sp. | reverse complement strand
GACAGCGCACCGCTGAGGTTCGAGGTCACGGCCTGGGTCTTGGAGACCTTCTTGGACTCCAGGCGCTCGCGCTCGAGCATGTTCTTGAAGTCCATGTTGCCGCCCACGTTGAGCTGGTAGGTGCGGTCCAGCGTGACGCCGCGGTCCTCGAACAGCTTGGCCATCACGCGGTGGGTGATGGTCGCGCCGACCTGGCTCTTGATGTCGTCACCGATGATCGGGACGCCGGCGTCCTCGAACTTCTTGGCCCACTCGGGGTCGGAGGCGATGAAGACCGGCAGGGCGTTGACGAAGGCCACGCCCGCGTCGATCGCGCACTGCGCGTAGAACTTGTCAGCGACCTCGGAACCCACCGGCAGGTAGGAGACGAGCACGTCGACCTGGGCGTCCTTGAGCGTCTGGACGACGTCGACCGGCTCGGCGTCCGACTCCTCGATGGTCTCGCGGTAGTACTTGCCGAGACCGTCGTTGGTGACACCGCGGGAGACGATCACGCCGGTCGGCGGGACGTCGGCGATGCGGATGGTGTTGTTCTCCGAGTTGTTGATCGCGTCGGAGAGGTCGAAACCGACCTTCTTCGCGTCGACGTCGAACGCCGCCACGAACTCGACGTCGGAGACGTGGTAGTCCCCGAACGTCACGTGCATCAGACCCGGCACGTTGGCGGACGGGTCGGCGTTCTTGTAGTACTCCACGCCCTGGACAAGGGAGCTGGCGCAGTTGCCGACTCCCACGATGCCTACGCGAACCTTCGCCATGGCTGCTCCTTCTGCATTGCTGTTCTCAACTGATTTCGGTTTTCGGTACTGCAGTCTTGGGGGCGACCGGCGAGACCGGTGCCTGGGCCGGCGGCACGACGCGCGAACCGGAACGGTCGCTGCTGGTGCGCTCGGCCTCGATCAGGTCGGCGAGCCAGCGGACCTCGCGCTCGACCGACTCGATCGCGTGGCGCTGCAGCTCGGTGACGTAGCGGTCGGAACCGCCGTGCAGGCTGCGCGCGCGGTCGAGGCGCTCCTGGAGGCGCGAGCGACGACCCTCGAGGATCCGCATCCGGACGCCGGCGTCGGTGCGCGAGAAGAACGCGAACCGCATGTTGAAGCTCTCGTCCTCCCACGCGGCCGGTCCGGCCTCGGTGATCTCGGAGGCGAAGTACTCGGTGCCCGCGGGGGTGATCTGGTAGACGATGCGCTGCCGGCGCGAGACCGCGGTCGACATCGTGGTGACCTCGGTGATCCAGCCGGCGCGCAGCATCCGCTTCAGCGCCGGGTAGAGCGAGCCGTAGGAGAGCAGACGGGTCCAGCCGAGGAGCAGGTTCAGGCGCTTGCGCAGCTCGTAGCCGTGCAGTGGAGACTCCTGGAGGAGTCCCAGCACTGCCAGCTCGAGGGTCGCACCCTTGCTCGGCATCGTCTTCCGCGTCCTTTGGTCCGTTTGTTCCAGTTTTGTTCGATCTATCGAACTGCCCTATCGAGAAAACCTATCGCATCGATATATCAATTCCCAAGTTCACCGCGTGTTCACCGCTGAGAGTCGCGCCACACCCCGGCCGTTCCCGCGGGCTTCCGAGCACGCCTGGGGAGTCGCGTTTGGGTGGGGCCTGGGGGTACGCCGTACGCTCGGAGCAGCGTTTCCCGCCGCACTCCGGGTGCCGGCGGTCCGACCTGCCCGTACGAGCTTCCCCTGGAGTACGAGACCCGTGAGTTCCAGTACGCCGCGGCCCCCGCGACCAACAGGCACGCGTGCCCCTGCGAAGAAGGGCGCTGCCAAGAAGACCGCGACGGGCAGCCGCGCCAAGGGCCGTTCCGGGGGTCGGGCTGCCAAGCCCACCCGCCAGGAGCTCTTCCGCAGGTCCCTGCGCTACCTGCTGATCGCCGGTGTGGTGTTCACGGTGCTGATGGTCTCGGTCTTCTACTTCGCCTACCGCTCGACCCACATCCCGGACCCGAACACGGCGTTCCAGGCCCAGACGACCAACGTCTACTACGCCAACGGCAAGGCGAAGATCGGCCAGTTCGCGACCCAGAACCGTGAGTCGATCCCGCTCTCGGAGATTCCCAAGGTGATGCAGGACGCGGTGGTCGCCGCCGAGGACCGCACCTTCTGGACCAACAAGGGCATCGATCCCAAGGGCATCCTGCGCGCGGCGTTCTCCAACGCCAAGGGCGGGGCCACCCAGGGCGCCTCGACGATCACCCAGCAGTACGTGAAGATCCTGTACCTGACCCAGGAGCGCACCTTCAAGCGCAAGATCAAGGAAGCGTTCCTGTCGCTGAAGATCCAGCAGCAGCAGTCGAAGTCCCAGATCCTCGAGGGCTACCTCAACACCATCTACTTCGGTCGCGGTGCCTACGGCGTCCAGGCCGCGGCGACGGCGTACTTCGGCAAGCCGGCCAAGGAGCTCACCGCTTCGGAGTCCGCAATGCTGGCCGCGGTGCTGAACTCGCCGAACTACCTCTCCCCCGATCGCGGCCACGATGCCCGGGTCGCACTGCTGGGTCGCTACGACTACGTCATCAGCGGCATGGAGAAGGCCGGCACGATCAGCTCGACCCAGGCGGCCGAGATCCAGGGCAAGCTGCCGACGGTCGTCAAGCAGGCCAACGACAACAAGTACGGCGGCCAGAAGGGCTTCATGCTCGGCCTGGTCAAGAACGAGCTCGAGCGCCTGGGCTTCGACGATGCCCAGATCGAGGGTGGCGGCCTGCGGGTGGTGACCACCTTCCAGCCCACCGCGATGGACGCGGCACGCAAGGCGGTCAACGGGATCAAGCCGAAGGGTCTGCCGGCGCTGCACGCGGCGGTCGCCTCGGTCGACGTGAAGACCGGTGGACTGATCGGCTTCTACGGCGGCCAGGACTACCTGAAGAGCCAGCTCAACTGGGCCACCGCCTCGGACTCGCCGGGTTCGGCGTTCAAGGCGTTCGCGGTCGCCGCCGCGATCAAGGACGGCTTCAGCCTGCGCGACACCTTCGACGGCAACTCGCCGTACTACTTCCCCGACGGCAGCAAGGCCGTCAACGAGGGCGGCGGCAACGGCACCGACTACGGCTCGGCGGTCAGCCTGACCAAGGCGACCGAGCAGTCGATCAACACCGCGTTCATCGACCTGACCGCGTCGATGAAGAACGGTCCGCGCAAGCTCGCCAACATGGCCGAGGCGCTGGGCGTCCCGAAGATCCCGGCGTCCTACGTCAACGCGCGCATCTCGCTCGGCAGCTCGCCGATCAGCCCGGTCAGCATGGCCAACGCCTACGCGACGATCGCCGGGCAGGGCGTGCACCACGACCTGTTCGTGGTCAGCAAGGTGACCAAGGCCAGCGACGGCGAGGTGCTCTACACCGCGGAGAAGAAGGGCAACCGGGTCCTGTCCAAGGACATTGCTGCGGACACCAGCTACGCCCTGCAGGACGTGGTCAAGAACGGCACCGGCCGGCGAGCCCTCGGCCTCGGCCGTCCGGCCGCGGGCAAGACCGGCACCGCGACCGACGACAAGGGCAACGTGATCACGTCCTGGTTCGTCGGCTTCACCCCGCAGGTCTCGACCGCGGTGATGTACGTGCGCGGAAACGGGCGCAAACCCCTGAACGACTACCTCCCCAGGTTCGAGGGGGCGACCGGGTACTTCGGAGCCGGCTACCCGACCGCGACCTGGACGGCGGCGATGAAGCTGATCATGGACGGGAAGACCGTGGTCCAGTTCCCGAAGGCTGCGAACGTCGACGGCAAGGCCCCCAGCTCGGGCCACGCCCCGCCGAAGGTGACGCCCTCGCTGACCCCGACCCCGACGCTGACCCCGACCCCGACCGGTACGCCGACCCCGACCGGTACGCCGACCCCGACCGGTACGCCGACCCCGACCCCGACCGGTACGCCGACCGGTACCGGGTCGCCCTGCCCGATCCTCGACCCGAACTGCAACAACCCGGGCAACGGGAACGGTGGCGGTGGTGGCGGAGGAACGCCGAAGCCGAAGGTCGCCGCGGACCGCCCGACCGGTTACCTGCGGCAGGAGTAGTCCGCTGAACCAGCCGACCCGCGAGGATCCGGTTGCCGGTGCCCTCAGCGAGGTCATCGGTGGTCCGGTCGGCGAACGCGCGCGGCCGCACTCGTGGTGGACCCCGGTGCGCGTGCTGCTGGCGGTGTTCACCGTCGTGTTCGGCCTCGGCCTGGCGCAGAAGTACCCGTGCGGGCAGAGCAACTGGTCGAGCAACGACGTCCGCTACTCCAAGATGTGCTACTCCGACGTGCCGTACCTCTACACCGGGCGCGGCTTCGCCGAGCACACCTGGCCGTACTCGGAGAAGAACCGCTACAGCGCGATGGAGTACCCCGTCGTCATCTCCTACTTCGCCTGGTTCGCCTCCGAGGTGACCGCGGTGGTGCCCTCGGGTCCCTCGCAGGCCGTGCGTGCAGCGACCGCTCCGGACGCGATGTGGGGCCTGCCAGGAATGGCGAAAGAGGTGAACACCAACTTCCTGATCACGGCGTTCCTGCTGTTCCTCTGCGGCCTCGGGGCCGTCTTCTTCCTGGCGGGGGCGAGTCCTGGTCGGCCCTGGGACGCGATGGCGTTCGCGGCATCGCCGATGCTGCTGCTCACCGGGCTGGTGAACTGGGACCTGATCGCGGTGCTCTTCACGGCCGGTGCGCTGTGGGCGTGGGCTCGCGGAAAGCCTCTCCTCGCCGGGGTGATGGTCGGCCTCGGCTTCGCCACCAAGCTCTACCCGGTGTTCCTGCTGGG
>JBJMIP010000416.1:0-2789 GCA_045806825.1 Marmoricola sp. | reverse complement strand
GCCTGGAACGAGGCGCTCGGCCTGCCGCGCCCGTGGGACCAGCAGTGGTCGCTGCGGCTGCAGCAGGTGCTGGCCTTCGAGTCCGACCTGCTCGAGTACGAGGACATCTTCGAGGGCTCCCACGTCATCGAGGCCAAGGTCGCCCAGCTCGTCGCCGACGCCCGGGCCGAGATGGACCGGGTCCAGGCCATGGGTGGCGCGGTCGCGGCGGTCGAGTCCGGCTACATGAAGCAGGAGCTCGTCTCCAGCCACGCGGCCCGTCGGGCACGGATCGAGAACGGCGAGGACATCGTCGTGGGCGTGAACAAGTTCGAGACCACCGCGCCCTCCCCGCTGACCGCCGACCTGGACGCCGCGATCCAGACCGCCGACCCCGAGGCCGAGCGCAACGCGATCGACTCGCTGAACGCCTGGAAGGCCGAGCGGGACGAGGCGGCGGTCGCCGAGGCACTGGCCCAGCTCGCCGCTGACGCCAAGACCGAGACGAACCTGATGGCCGCCACCCTGAACGCTGCCCGGGCCGGTGCGACCACTGGCGAATGGGCCGGAACGCTGCGCGAGGTCTTCGGTGAGTTCCGCGCACCGACCGGCGTCTCCGGCGCTGTCGGCGTGGCCGAGGCCGGTGCCGAGCTGACCGCCGTCCGCGAGAGCGTGAAGCAGACCAGCGACGCGCTGGGTGGCCGCTTGCGGCTGCTCGTCGGCAAGCCCGGTCTGGACGGTCACTCGAACGGCGCGGAGCAGGTCGCGGTGCGCGCCCGCGACGCCGGTTTCGAGGTCATCTACCAGGGCATCCGGCTGACCCCGGAGCAGATCGTCTCCGCGGCCATCGCCGAGGACGTGCACTGCATCGGGCTCTCGATCCTGTCCGGCTCGCACATGGAGCTGGTCCCGGACGTGCTGGACCTGATGAAGGCCAAGGGCATCAGCGACGTCCCGGTGATCGTCGGCGGCATCATCCCGGACTCGGACGGCAAGAAGCTGATGGAGCTCGGCGTTGCGATGGTGTTCACACCCAAGGACTTCAGCCTCACCCAGGCCATGGCCGGCATCGTGAGCGCCATCCGCAGCGCCAACAGCCTCGACGTCTAGAACGTCCCGTTATTTCCGGTACTTCCGTTTTTGCGACGTACGATCGCGCTTGCCCACTAGCATGTGCTGACCGGGCGGGATCCCGGCGAGGACTTGAGGGAGTCTGATGAGCACGGACGCGGGGAGCAGGGGTCCGTCCGACCTGGGCGGGCTGCTGGATGCTGCCCCGGACGCGATGGTCGTCATCGACCAGAGCGGCACCATCGTGCTGGTCAACGCGCAGACCGAGACCGTCTTCGGCTACGAGCGCAGCGAGCTGCTCGGCCAACCCGTCGAGACGCTGGTGCCCGGCAACCTGCACGAGCTGCACCGCAAGCACCGCTCCGAGTACGTCGTCGAGCCGCACGTCCGCACGATGGGATCAGGCCTCGACCTGCGGGCCCGCCGCAAGGACGGGTCGGAGTTCCCGGTCGAGATCTCGCTCGCACCGCTGCAGACCGACGACGGCCTGCTGATCTCCGCTGCGGTCCGGGACGTCACCAGCAAACGCCGCGAGGAGCGCCTCTTCCGCGGTCTGCTCGAGGCCGCGCCGGACGCGATGGTCATCGTCGACAAGACCGGCACGATCATCCTGGTCAACGCCCAGGTCGAGAACCGCTTCGGCTACGAGCGTGGCGAGCTGATCGGCCAGTCGGTGGAGATCCTGGTGCCGGAGCGGTTCTCCGGCATGCACGTCGCTTTCAGGTCCGGCTACGTCGCCGGCCCGCGCACCCGGCCGATGGGTCTGGCCGGTGACCTCTTCGCCCGACGCAAGGACGGTTCGGAGTTCCCGGTCGAGATCTCCCTGGCGCCCCTGGAGACCGAGGAGGGCCTGCTGGTCTCCGCCGCGGTCCGGGACATCTCCGAGCGCCGCCGGATGCAGGAGGAGACGGACCGGGTGAAGGACGAGTTCTTCGCCACCGTCTCCCACGAGCTGCGCACGCCCTTGACCTCGATGCTCGGTTATTCCGAGCTGATGGCCGACCTCGAGCAGCTCAGCCCGCAGGGGCGGCGGTTCCTCTCGGTGATCAGCCGCAGCGCCGAGCGCGAGCTGCGCCTGGTCGACGACCTGCTCACCCTGGTGGCGATCGAGGAGTCCGGCCTCTCGATCCGCACCGCGATCATCGACGTCGAGCCCGTGGTCCGCGACGCCGTCGAGGCGGCCCGGCCGCGCGCCGAGGAGGTCGACATCGACCTCACCCTGGAGATCCCGGGCTTCGCCGTCCAGATCGAGGCAGACCGTGACCGCGTCGGTCAGGCGATCGACAATCTGCTCTCGAACGCCCTGAAGTTCACCCCGTCCGGCGGCTCGGTGCGGGTCCGTCTGCACGTCAGCGGGACGTCGGCCGAGATCGAGGTCGCCGACTCCGGGATGGGCATCGGCGACATCGACCCGAGCCGGATCTTCGAGCGGCTCTACCGCTCAGGCGCAGCCGTGGCGCAACAGGTCCCCGGCGCGGGCCTGGGCCTGACCATCGCGCTGGCGATCGTCGAGGCCCACAACGGCACCATCGGCGTGGTGAAGTCGGACGCCCACGGCACGACGTTCCGGATGAGCTTCCCGCTCGTCGGCTCCTGAGAGTCGGTATCAGAAGAGGCGCTCGGTCGGGTCGTCGAGTCCGCGCAGTGCGTCGTAGTCGACCAGGGCGCAGACGATGCCACGGTCCTCGGCGAGGACCCGCGCCTGGGGCTTGATCTCCTGGGCGGCGAAGATCCCGCGG
>JBJMIP010000415.1:0-12055 GCA_045806825.1 Marmoricola sp. | reverse complement strand
TCGTCGGCGAAGTCCTCCTTGGTGCGCTCGCGCGCCCGCTCGGAGCGGACCTGGCGCCAGAGGTGGTCGATCAGCGTGCTGGCGACCTTGTTCGTGGACCGGTTGCGGGGCCCCATCGAGAGCAGCTGGCGACGGACCTGGCCGAGCTCGCGGCGGCCGAGCACCAGCACGTCGTCGCGGTAGAACGTGCGGAACTCGCGCGGGCCGCCGGGCACCGACTGCCGGGCCGTGCGCCGCAGCACCTCGGCCATGGCGGCGGCGCCCTTCACCTCGGCCACCCGCGGGTCGTCGCGGCGGGTCGCGGTCATGCCGTCCACGACGTCACCCAGCGAGCGCAGCGCGACCGCGGTCTCGCCGAGCGAGGGCAGCACCCGCTCGATGTAGCGCATGAACACGCCGGACGGGCCGACGACGAGAACGCCGCCGGTCTCGTAGCGACGCCGGTCGCCGTAGAGCAGGAAGGCAGCCCGGTGCAGTGCGACGACCGTCTTGCCCGTACCCGGGCCGCCGGTGATCAGGACGACGCCCTTCTCGGGAGCGCGGATCGCCTTGTCCTGCTCGGCCTGGATGGTCGCGACGATCGAGTGCATCGAGCGGTCGCGGGCCCGGGAGAGCTGCGCCATCAGCGCGCCCTCGCCGACGATCGGCAGCTCGCGCGCGGACGCGGCATCGGCCTCGGGATCGAGCAGGTCGTCCTCGACGCCGATCACGGTGACGCCCTGGCTGCGCAGGATCCGGCGCCGGATGACGTCGTGCGGGTCGGCGTGGGTGGCCTGGTAGAACACCGCGGCGGCCGGGGCGCGCCAGTCGATCAGCAGGATGTCCCGGTTCTCGTCGCGCAGGCCGATCCGGCCGACGTAGCGCGGCTCGGGGTCGACTTCGTCGCGCATGTCGAGGCGGCCGAAGACGAGGCCCTCGTGGGCGGCGTCCAGCGTGGCGATCCGTTTGGCGGCCTGGAACAGCATCGCGTCGCGCTCGACCAGTCCGCCCTCGTGCCCGAGCTGGCCGCGTGCACGGCCCTCCGCAGCGAGCTCCTCGGCCGAGCGGGCCGAGACCTCCAGCTGGCGGTAGACCGTGTCGACGAACTCCTGCTCGCGCTCTATCTCGCGAGAAGCGACGTCATCGTTCAACTTCGCAGTCCTTGTCGGGCGGAAATCGGGAACCGTTAACTCTAGCGCTGCTCACGCCAGGTCGTGGACGAAGTCCCCGAGTTGCACCAGGTTCCGGCACTCGACCATCGGGAGCAGGCGGGCGTACTCCAGCGCACCCGAGTCGCCCGTGTTCCAGTGGCGCGGCGACTCGGGGTTGAGCCACCACGCGTGCCGCGAGTCCTGCACCATCTGACCGAGCACGGACAGCCCGAGGTCGGAGTAGTTGGACCGGGCGTCGCCGAGGATCAGCAGGTTGGTCTTCGGGGTCAGCGCGTCCGGGTGCAGCTCGGCGAAGCGGGTGAACGCGCGACCGTAGTTCGTGCGACCCCACAAGCTGGCGTACTGGGCGCTGGCGGCGAGCGAGGCCAACGTGTCCACCGGGTCCGCACCGGGGTGGAAGCGGTCGGTGACCTCGTGGATCTCGTCGACGAAGGTGAAGGCCCGGACGCGGTTGAACTGCTCGCGCAGCGCGAAGACCAGCATCAGCGTGAAATTGGCGAAGTTCGCGACCGAGCCGCTGACATCGCACAGCACGACCAGGTCGCTGCGGCTCGGACGACGCGGGCGGTGGTGGGTCTCCAGCGGGACACCCCCGGAGGAGACCGACGCACGGACGGTACGACGGAAGTCCAGCGGACCGCGCTGCTTGGAGGCCTTGTGCCGGTTCACCTTGGTCGCCAGCCGGCGCGCCAGCGGACCGATCTCCTTGCGCATCTCCTCCAGGTCGCTCTTGCGGGCGGAGGTGAAGTCGATCTGGTCGATGCTCTTGCGCACCGTGTACTTGGCGACGTGCTCGGGTCCGCGCACCTCGGCGGCCCGGCGGCGTACCTCGGCGTCGACCATCCGCTCGAAGGCCGTCACCTGGGCCTGCACCAGGCGCCGCATCGTCGGGTCGCTGTTGAGATCGGCGAGCAGGCCCTCGAGGACCTTCTGGACCAGCTCGTTCGGAGCCACCCGGTTCATCACGTTGTAGGAGGACCAGCGCTGCTCGCCGGGACCGCGGCCGCGGATCAGGCCGAACCGCTGCACCGCCTCGCGCGCCAGGATGTTCAGGGCGTCCTGGTCGCCCATGCCGAGTGCCATCACCAGCTGCTCGCGGAACTCGGCGAGGTCCTGCGGGCCGTCGCCGAGCTGGCCGGCTCCCGGATCGGCGTCGCCGCTGTCCTCCACGCTTTCGTCAGGCTCAACCAGCTCTGGCCTGCTGGGATCCCCGACGAGGGCTGGGAAGTAGAGGTCGAAGACCTGGTCGAACCCGGCCCGGTGCGGCTGGCGCTTGACCAGCGTCGCCGCGTACGCCGCGCGGAGCAGCTCACGCTCGGACAGCCCGAGCGCGAGCATCGCGTCGGCGGCGTCGAGGCCCTCCGAGAGCGAGACGGGCAGGCCGGCGTTGCGCAACGCCTCGACGAACGCGATGTGCCGGTCCAGCAGCGCCATCAGCCGGGCTCCGTCAGGCCTGCCGGAGCTTCAGCTCACGGATCGCGCGGTCGACGTCGCTGCTGTGCTTGAGCACGACGCCGAGGGTCGCCTCGACGGTGGCCGGGTCCAGCGTGCCGGTGCCCAGCGCGACGAGCGTCCGGGCCCAGTCGACCGACTCGGCGATGGACGGCGCCTTGCGGAGCTCGAGGGTGCGCAGCCGGGTGACCGTCTCCACGATCTCGCGGGCGAGCTTGTCCTCGACACCCGGCACCTGGCCGATGAGGATGGCGTGCTCGCGATCGGCGTCGGGGTAGTCGATGTGCAGGTAGAGGCAGCGGCGGCGCACGGCCTCGGAGAGCTCGCGGGTCGCGTTGGAGGTCAGCAGCACCAGCGGGCGGCGTACGGCGCTGACCGTGCCGAGCTCGGGGATGGTGACCTGGAAGTCGGAGAGCACCTCGAGCAGCAGGCCCTCGACCTCGACGTCGGTCTTGTCGACCTCGTCGATCAGCAGGACCGTCGGTTCCTCGCGGCGGATCGCGGTCAGCAGCGGCCGGGTGAGCAGGAACTCCTCGGTGAAGATGTCGTCGTGCGTCTCCGACCAGCTGCGGTCGTCGCCCTGGGAGGCCTGGATCCGGAGCAGCTGCTTCTTGTAGTTCCACTCGTAGAGGGCCCGGGCCTCGTCGAGGCCCTCGTAGCACTGCAGCCGGATCAGCTCGGCGCCGGTCGCGCGGGCGATCGCCTTAGCGAGCTCGGTCTTCCCGACACCCGCGGGTCCCTCGACCAGCAGCGGCTTCTCGAGTGCGCCGGCCAGGTAGGTGGTCGTGGCGGTCGCAGGATCGGCCAGGTAGCCGGCCTCGGCGAGGCGCTTGCCGGCATCGGCGGCGGAGTCGAACCAAGTCACCAGGTCATCATGCCCTGCACCGCGTTCCGATTCGGGGGCGCGTGAGCCGGATCACCGGTTAGCCTGCTGTGGACGGCGAGGAGGGCCGCCGTCGAGCAATCTGCCCGGGGGGGACCGATGCGCAAGTTCGTGGTAGCAGGCCTGTGCCTGGCACTGACCCTTTTGATGGGTTTCGTCCGGCCTGCGACGGCGACCCCACCGCCGGTGCGGTCGATCAGTGTGACCGGGACCGGGGCTGCGCAGTACCCGGCTTTCGACTCCAGCGTGGCCCGGTACGCCCTGACCACCACCGAAGCCACTGCGGGCACCGTCACGGTCGATGCATCGACCTCTGACCCGGCCGGCGAGGTGCTCGTCGACGGCGAACCCGCCAGCGGCGCCACCGAGGTCACCGGACTGACCGCGGGCGACGAGGTCTCGGTGATCATCGACGACAGCGCCGGGCGTACTACGTACTCGGTGATCTACCTGCCCGCGGGCTTTCCAAGGATCAGCACCACCAGCTATGCCGAGGGGGTCGCCGACGGCTACGTCGGGCTGACCCTGAACACGTTCGAGCAGAACCCACTCCCGGCGTACGACGCGATCATCGACCGCAACGGTGTGCCCGTCTACGCGGTGCCGGCGGCACCGTCCGACCTCGACCTGAAGGAGCAGCCCGACGGCGAGATCACGGTTTCCCGGCTGACGCAGAGCAGCGGGTCGACCGGCTACGACCTGGTGACCCTGGACTCCCAGCTCGCCGAGGGCACCCGCAGGCACGTGCTCGGCAGCCTGACGAACACCGACGGGCACGACTCGGTGCGGATGACCGACGGAAGCACCCTGCTCGTCGGCTACGAACCCAATGCCGCGACCGGTCTGATCGACGCCACCATCCAGAAGATCAGTCCTACCGGGACGCCTGTGTTCACCTGGACCTCCGCGGCGATCGCGAACGAGACCACGGCTGCCAACCCGGGTCAGGCCATCCCGGCCGACTACGCACACATCAATTCGGTGTGGCCGGCCGCGAACGGTGACGTGATCGCCTCGTTCCGCCATCTGTCCGTCGTACTTCGGATCGCGACCGTCTCCCACGACGGCTACCAACCCGGAGACATCGTCTGGCGCCTCGGGGGCCGACACAGCGACTTCACCTTCGTCGACGACCCGTTCCCCGGTGGACCGTGCGCCCAGCACTCCGCCACCGAGCTCCCCGACGGGCACATCCTGTTGTACGACAACGGCAGCAACGGGTTCTGCATCGACCCGGCAGACCCGACCGGCCCGACAATCGACCGCGGCGTGACCCGGGTCAGCGAGTACGCCCTGGACACCGGTGCCGGTACCGCGACGTTGGTGTGGAGCTACGCCCCGCCCGACACCTACGCCTGGTTCGCCGGGTCGGCTCGCCGACTCGGCAACGGCGACACCCTGATCGGCTGGGCCGACGACCGCGAGATCCTGGCCACCGAGATCGATGCCGCCAAGCAGGTCCTCTGGGAGGCGACCACCCCGGACGCCGAGCCTGGCCACCGCAAGTACATCACCTACCGGGCGATGCTGATCGCCCACCTCCCCGATGCGATCAAGCCGACCGTCACCGTCACAGGTCCACCGGACAACGCGAGCTTCCTGGTCGGTTCTGTCGTCAGCGGTAGCGCGGCGTGCACCGACCGCGGCGGTTCGAACCTGCAGAGCTGCGTCGTCAGCGGCCTGACCGACGGCCGGCTGGACACCGCCACTCCGGGCACCCGGACCTGGACGGCGACCGCGACCGACGGCAACGGGAACACCCGTTCGGTCCTGCGGCACTACACCGTTCGGGCGCTGGTCCGACCTGACGGGTGGATCCGGCCGTTCGGCACCACCACCTGGACGGGCAACAACGTCTACGGCTCGGACCAGACGGTCCACCAGGGCGTGCGCCGGACCCGGTCGGTCTCGTCGTACTGGGTGATCCAGAACGACGGCGACCTGGCCGAGACGATGACGCTGTCGGGCATCGGCAGCGGAGCGGGCTTCCTGGTGCACTACTTCAGCGGCGACCGCGACATCACCCGGGCCGTGACCAGCGGCAGCTACCGGACCGCCGCGCTGGCACCGTCGCGCACCAACAAGGTCAAGGTCGTGGTGACCGCGACGTCCCGAGCGACGATCGGCGGAGCCCGGTCGGTGCTGATGCGGGCGCGAGCGCTCAGCTCGCCGACCGCCTCGGACCTCGTCGGGACCCGGGTGACCGTGCTGAAGTAGGCCGGCTCGTCAGCCCGCGTCCTCGGCCCCGGTCCTGATGGTCTGCGCGAGGTAGTCCGCCAGCAACCCCTCGATGGTGCGCTCCATCGACTCGGCCAGCGTCGCGGTGACGGTGCTCATCGCCAGCTCGCGGAAGCGGGTCATCGTCGCCACCACCTCGCCGAGCTCCGCGCTGCTGGGCTCCGTCGAGGAGGACAACCGGTCCCCGATCTGCCGGACCCCCTCGTTGACCAGGTCCCGGGAGATCTCGTCGACGCGCTCGGCGACCACGCGGTGCAACCGGACCAGGGCCTCGACCGGCATGCCGAAGCCGCGCATCTCGCCGAACGCCCGCAGCAGGTCCGGTCGGGTCACCAGCACGTTGGCGCCCTTGATCTCGACCAGGCCTGCGTCGACGTACGCGAGCAGCGCCTCCTTGTCGCCGGCCAGGTCGCGGACCTCGGCGAGCGTCATCATCGTCGCGGGGTCCTCGATGCGTGGCGGCACCAGCGCGTTCTCCAGCCCGAGCACGTCCGCGATGTCGAGGCCGCGCTCCCAGGCCTGGAGCATCTCGGTGATGTGCGCGGTCGTGTAACCGCGCTCCAGCATCGAGGTGATGATCTTCAGCCGCGACAGGTGGCTGTCGTCGAAGATCGCCACCCGGCCGTCACGGCGCGGCGGGTGCAGGAGGTCGCGTTCCTGGTAGGCCCGGATGTTCCGCACCGTCACGCCGCTGACCCGGGCGAGGTCGTCGATCCGGTAGGTCTTCGCCTCCGGGTGCGCCCGCCCCGGCCCGAGGGAGAGCAGCTGCTTGACCGCCGCCTCGACAGCGCCGCGCGGATTGCGCTTGAGCGAGTCGAGGACCGACTCGACGGCCCGGACGTTGAGAGATGGAGTGGCCATCACACCGCCGTCAGCGGCGCCGAGGACGCGTTCCACAGGCGCGAGGCGCTGTGCGAGGCGAGCTCGTAGTCGGAGATCCGGAAGTCCTGCATCTGACGAAGGTACTGGGTGGCGAACCCGGGATACATCGAGGAGTTCCGACCGTCCGCGGTCAGGTACCAGCTGGTGCAGCCCGACATCCAGGTGGTGCTCCTGAGCCGGCGCTGGATCTGCACGTTGTACTCGTCCTGCACGTCCTTGCGGACGTCGAGCCAGCGCAGGTCCCGTTCCACGACCGCACGCACCCCCGCCACCGCGTAGGCGATCTGGCCCTGGACGTAGACCAGCAGCGAGTTGTGGCCCGGTCCGGAGTTGGGCCCGCAGGTGAAGAACAGGTTCGGGTACCCGTGCACGCTCGCGCTCTTGTACGCCTGCGCGTAGCCGGCCCACTCCTGCTGCAGCACGGCGCCGTCGGCACCGGTGATCGGGTACGGCGGTCCACCGAGCTGGACGTCGTACCCGGTCGCGAACACGATGGCGTCGAAGTGGTGCTCGAGACCGTCGCTGGTGCGCAGCCCGTGCTCGGTCAGGGTCGCGATCGGCCAGGTGATCAGCTTGCAGCTGTCCTGCTGCAGCGCGGGGTAGTAGTCGCTGGACATCAGCATCCGCTTGCAGCCGGCGCGGAAGTCGGGGGTGAGCTGGCGACGCAGCCACTTGTCCTTCACTGCCAGGCGCAGGTGCAGCAGGCCTGCCCGCTGGATCATCGTCGTCACCGGGGTGTCCCAGACCAGGCCGGTCGCAGCGGCCTCGTGGGCGAGGTACAGCGCGGTGCGCGCCGCCTGCTGGGCCAGCGGGAGCTTCGCGAAGAGGGTCTTCGCGATCGCCGGCGTCTCGAAGTCGACCCGGGGCAGCACCCAGCCGGCGGTGCGCTGGAAGACCTTCACCGACCCGGCTGTTCGCACCAGCTCCGGGATGATCTGGATGGCGCTGGCCCCGGTGCCGATGACGGCGACGTCCTTGCCGGCGAAGTCGAAGTCGTGGTCCCAGTGGGCGCTGTGGATCTTGACGCCCTGGTGGTCCTCGATGCCGCGCATCGACGGCAGGCTCGACTCCGAGAGCGGGCCGGAGGCCACGACCACGGTGCGGGCCAGGTACGTCGTCCCGCCCGCCGTCTCCACCGACCAGCGGCCCTCGGCCTTGTCGAAGGCCATCGAGGTGACCTCGGTGCCGAACCGGATCAGCGGGGTCAGGCCGTGGGACTCGGCGAGGTCCTCGATGTGCGCGCAGATCTCCGCGCTGGGCGAGTACGTGCGCGACCAGCCCGGGTTCTTGGCGAACGAGAACGAGTAGAGCAGCGACGGGATGTCGCAGGCCGCTCCCGGGTAGGTGGCGTCGCGCCAGGTTCCGCCGACCCGGTCCGCGCGCTCGAGGATGACGAGGTCCTCGATCCCGGACTCGCGCAGCTTGATGGCCGCGCCCAGCCCGGTGAAGCCGGCTCCGATGACCAGCGTGGTGTGCACGTGTCCGGAGGATCCTGAGGAGGTCGTTCTGCGACCCTCTCGAAGGGTCGCGCGTTGGGGGCTCACGCGGCGTTCATCCCCTTCTTCACACCCTTGGTCACGGGCTCGTAGGTGAGCTCCTTGAACCAGGTCGGCATCGGCCGGAACAGCGCGCGCGGGTAGTACTCCGACAGCTTCACCATCGTGTTCGCGAGCAGGTGGTACGGGTGCTTCGGGTCGACCACCATCGTCGCGTGGGTGCGGATCACCTGGTAGAGCGGGACCCGGTGGGTGAACTCACCGCGAGAGCCGAGCTTCTCGAAGCGGGACATCGCGGCGTAGAGCCGCTCGGGGTCCATGCCCATGCCGACCAGGTTGTTCCGGGTCCGGTTCAGCAGCGGAACGTACATCAGCGCGCCGATGATCAGCCCGGGCGAGGCGAGGTTGCCGACGAAGTCGACCGCGAGCTTGCGGGCCTTCGCGTGGCCGATCAGGTCGAGCACCTCGAAGTCGACGGCGATGTGCCGGGACTCGTCGTTGTTGATCCGCTCGAAGACCTGGTGGCAGACCGGGTCGTGGACCTCCTCGAGCAGGAACTTGAGCAGGGCTCCGTCCAGGGCGACCTCGAGCATCGGGATCACCGTGCCGAGCACGGAGAGCGGCATCTCGTCGCCGTAGGTGTCCAGCCACTCGATGGCCATCCGGATGTTCACGCTGGGCTCGGGGATCTCGTCCGCCTCGAGCATCCCCCAGCGCCGCATCAGCGCGAGCTCGGCGTTGGCGTGCCGCTGCTCCTCGGCGTGGAAGTACCGGTAGATCTCCGCGATCGTCGGGTTCGGCGCCTTGGTGGCCAGGGCGGCGAAGCCGCGAGCACCGACGTTCTCGATCCAGCAGAGGTCAGCCATGAAGGCCTTGAGCTTGGGTCGGAACTCGTCGGTGATGGTCTCGGCGCCGGGCGCGTCCCAGTCGATGTCGGCCAGGGCCCACTGCTTGTCCTTGATCTTCTGGAGCATCTGCTCCATGTCCATGCCAGCCATGTCAGCGTCCTTCACTGGTGGGGATGAATGCGCGGGTGAGGTCGAGGTCGGTGAGGTCGGGGTTGTCGGGTTCCTCCTCGCCCAGCGCCCCGAAGCGCTCCAGCAGCCCCGCGGCGCGGGTGTAGAGACCGGGAGCGGTGCGCTTGATCCGCCAGCCGACCTTGGCGTCGAGCTGCGGCAGCACGTGCAGGGTGCCGCGATCGTTCGCGTCCAGGCAGACCCGCGCGACCTTGGCCGGGGACATCCCGGTCAGCCGCATCAGCCGGTTGGCCGCGGCCGCGGAGGTGTGGTTGATCCGTCCGTTGCTGACGATGTTCGTCTTCACGAACGTCGGGCAAAGGACGCTCACGTTCACCCCGGTGCCGGCCAGCTCCGCGGCCAGGGTCTCCGAGAGCGAGAGCACGCCGGCCTTGCTGACGTTGTACGCCGCCATCCTCGGTGCGGCCCCGAAGCTCGCGGCCGAGGCGACGTTGATGATCCCGCTGGTGGTGCCCTCCTTCCGGGCGGCCTCCCGCAGGATCGGTGCGAACACGTGGCAGCCGTGGATCGGTCCCCACAGGTTGATGCCCAGGGTCCAGCGCCAATCGTCGATCGGCATCTCCCCGATCAGCGGGCCGCCTGCGCCGACGCCGGCGTTGTTGACCACCACGGTGGGCTCGGCCCCGAAGAAGTCCTGCGCCTGGTCGGCCAGTGCGCGCACCTCCTCGAGCACCGAGACGTCGCAGCGCAGCGCGACCGCCCGGCCGCCGTGGTCGGTGATCGCGTCGACCGTGCGCTTCGCACCGACCATGTCGACGTCGCTGACGACCACGGAGCCGCCCCGGCGGGCCAGCTCGATCGCGAAGGCCCGGCCGATGCCGCTGCCGGCACCGGTGACGACGGCGCGTGAGTCGCGGCTGCGCCGGGTCACGCGGTCACCTCCTGGCCCGCGGCGCTCGCAGCTCGGGCCTCGAGCGCGCTCACCGCGAAGCGGGCGGCTCGGCGCAACGCCGGTTCGGCCTCGGGGAAGGCCCGCGGACCGGCCTGGAAGACGTGCATCTGACCTGGCCAGACCTCGAGGGTGACGTCGGTCCCGGCCGCCTCGAGCATGTCGTGCAGGTGGTGGGCGTCGCCGGCCAGGAACTCCGCACCGCCGGCCTGGATCAGCGTCGGGGGCAGCACCTCTCCCTCGGCCAGCACGTGGGTGAGCCGCGGGTGCCGCGGGTCGACCCCGGCGAGGTAGTGGGCGAGCAGGCGCTCGACGCCGGCGGCCGAGATCATCGGGTCGGGGGCGATCAGCTCGCGCTCGCGCATCAGCGCGCAGGACGGGTCGGCCAGCGGCGAGAGCATCACCAGCCCGGCCGGCAGCTCCCGGCCCGCCCGCAGCTGGAGGAGCGCGACGTCGAGGGTCAGGTGCCCGCCGGCCGAGTCACCGGCGACGACCACCTGGTCCGGGCTCCACCCCTGGTCGAGCAACCAGTCGTAGGCGCGCTCGACGTCGTCAGCAGCGGCGGGGAACACGTGCTTGGGGGCCAACCGGTACTCGGTGCTGAACACCGCCAGGTTGGCCGCCTTCGCGAAACGGGTGACGAGCGGCCGGTGGGTGCGCGTGGAGCAGAGGTTGTAGCCGCTCCCGTGGATGTAGAGCACGACGCCGTCGCGACGAGCACCCGTGGGCCGGTTCCACTCGCCCTTGATCCGCCCGTGCTTCGCGTCATCGAGGTCGACGGACTCGACCTCGACGCCGCGTGCCGTCGTCGACCCGGCCGCGACCAGGCCGGCCAGGACGCGCCGGGTGATCGCGATCCCGAACGCGTTGTCGGGGATCAGGTGCTCCAGCGGTCGCAGCGTCAGGCGCGCGGCGCCGAGTGCGATCCGGGAGGAGGCAGAAGCGGGGCGCGGGACGAACGTCGTGGTCGGCACGTTTCGATGACACCACCGACTGTGCCATTGGTCAATGGTTTCGACGGCGTTTCGTGTGACACCGTGTCACGGTTTTTTCACCGCGCCATCAACGCAGCCGCTGCCGGACCGAGCTCGCCCGCGTCGGCCGCCTCGCGGATCACCTTCTGGTTCGCCTCCGAGAGCCGCTCGTAACGGTCGAACAGGCGCTGCTGCGCGGTCGGGCTGAGCCGCTCGAAGGCGACCCTGGCCGCGTCCCAGTCCGCGCTACCGGCGATCTCGGCGAACAGGCCGTCGAGGGCGGTGTCGGGAAGGGCGTCCACCACCGCGTCGATCCGTTCGTCCCAGTCCAGCAGCGGCACCACGGCCAACAGGTCCTTCGCGCTGGCCACCCCGAGGGCCGCGTGCAGCATCGGCTCGGTGACCACGCCGACGAAGCGCGCCATCGCGGCGTACTCGGTCCGTGCGAAGAGCTCGGCGGCGATCCCCGCCACCGTCCCCACCGGCACGAAGCCGACGATCGGCTGCAACGCCGCCGGCTCCAGGACGAGCGCCAGGTCGGCCAGCTCCGGTGCGGTCAGCTCGGCCACCATCGGCTGCACGTGGTCGGTGGGCAGGTCGGTGAGCACCGCCTGCACCATCTCGGGGGTGACCACGCCGACGAAGCGGGCCATGCCCGCGTACTCGCCACGGTCGAAGAGGGTCTCCGCGATCTGCTCGACGGTGGTGATCGGGACCGCGGCGACGATGGGGCCCATCCGGCTCGGGTCCAGAGCCATCGCGAGATCGGCGAGCTCCAGCGCCGAGAGCGACGTGGCGATCTGGGTGACCTTGTGGTGCGGTAGATCGGCCACGACGCCGTCGAGGTTGTCGTTCCACTCCAGCAGCGGGACCACCGCCAGCAGGTCGTGCGGCGTGGCCACCTCGAAGGCCGCCATCAGTGCCTCGGTCGTCACCGTCCCGACGAACTCCGCCATCGCGGCGTACTCGTGGCGGCCGAAGAGCTCCTGGGCCACCTTGCCGATCGGCTCGGGCGGGAGCTGCTGCACCACCGGGCGGGAGCGCACCGGGTCC
>JBJMIP010000414.1:0-4435 GCA_045806825.1 Marmoricola sp. | reverse complement strand
CCGGTTGATCAGGATCTGCTCGGCCGCGTCCATCCCGTAGCACGCGTACATGGTGGTGCCGAAGACGTTGATCCGGACGACCTCGCCGTACTTGGCTCGCGCCCGGTCGTTCTCGCCGATCGGGTCGTGCCTGGCCTTGAGGATGAACATGATCCCGGGCTTCGGACCGCCGGGGGTCTTGAGGCTGGTCGCGGAGTCGATCGTCGCGGTCACGTGTACTCCCGGTGAGAAGGGGATGCTGAACCAACTGTGTCATTGAAACAAAGTTGTTTCAATGTATCATCGGCCCATGACGCTTGCCCAGACCCCGGACCTGTCGGTCGGTCTCCCGCTGGGTCCCGATTCGCTGGTCTGGCAGTACTTCGCCGACAACCGGATGGCCCTCCTCGGGCCCCGGGCGGCCGTGCTGCAGAACATGCTGCCCTCGCTGGGTCAGGGCGTCGAGGACCACTCGGTGTGGTTCGCCGAGACCCTCGCCCGGCTCCAGCGCAGCATCCCCCCGATCTTCAACACCGTCTACGGCAGCGAGGACGCGAACGCCGGTCTCCGGGTGCGCGACTTCCACCGCGACATCAAGGGGACGCTGCCGAGCGGGGAGCGCTACAGCGCACTCAACCCGGACACGTACTACTGGGCGCACGCGACGTTCATCGAGCACCTGACCACCGCGACCGACACCTTCATCCGCCGGCTCAGCGACGCCGAGAAGGAGCAGCTGTTCGCCGAGTCGATCACCTGGTTCGAGCGTTACGGCGTCAGCGCGACCGGCACACCCCGGTCCTACGCGGAGTTCCAGACCTACTGGGACCACGCCCTGGCCGAACGGCTGGTCCCGCACCGGACGGCGGCTTACGGCGTGGGTTACGTGACCAAGGGCTGGCCGCGACCGAGCAAGGTGCCGGCACCGCTGTGGTTCTTTCTCCGCCGGCCGCTGAACACGTTCTCGGCCTTCATCACCACCGGAGGCATGCCCGAGCGGGGACGCGAGCTGCTCGGGCTGCCGTGGGACGCGCGCCGCGAGCGTCGCTACCGACGCTTCGCCGCGCTCTGCCGGGCCCTCGACCCGGCCTACCGGCGGCTGCCCGGCAAGCTCCGGCTGCACCCGATCGCAGTCCGTGCCTACGCCAGAGAAGGACGACGCGCTTGAGGACCAGGGCCCAGGGGAGGACCCGGGCAACGACCCGGGACGGCTCCGCCACCGCGACCCTCCCGCCGCACCTCCTCGCCACCGACGTGATGCGCCTGCAGGACCAGGTGCTCGCCAGCGGCGAGGAGACGGCGCAGGCGGTCGAGCCCTTCACGGGAGCCCTGCTGCCGCCGGTGCCGCAGTCGACGGCGGACGACGTCGCGTTGGCCGCGACCCGCGGGCGCAGCGCCCAGGGTGAGTGGGCAGCCCGGCCGCTCTCCGAGCGGACCCGCTGGGCGCTGCGCTTCGGTGAGCTGTTGATCGCCGAGCGCGAGAAGCTGGTCGACCTGGTGCAGTGGGAGACCGGGAAGTCCCGCATCCACGCCGGCATCGAGGCGCTGGGCGTGGCCACCGTCGCCGCGCACTACGGCGCCGAGTCGGCCGGCTACCTCGCGGAGAGGCCGGTGCGCTCGGGTGTCCCCGGTGTCGTCAAGGCACGGGTCAGCCGGCACCCCAAGGGACTGGTCGGCGTCATCGCGCCGTGGAACTACCCGCTCTTCCTCGCGGTCGGCGATGTCATCCCGGCGCTGGTCGCCGGCAACGCGGTGCTGTCCAAGGCCGACTCGCAAGCGCCGCTGACGCTGCTCGCCGCGCGCGAGCTCGCCCTGCGGGCCGGCCTGCCCCCTGAGGTCTGGCAGGTCGTAGCCGGTCCCGGCAGCCGGCTGGGCCAGCCGATCATCGACGTCGTCGACCACCTGGCCTTCACCGGCTCGACCGCCACCGGTCGTCGGCTCGCCGCGGCCGCGGGCGAGCGGTTGATCTCCACGTCGCTGGAGCTCGGCGGCAAGAACCCGATGATCGTGCGCGCGGACGCGAACCTCGATGCGGCCGTCACCGGCGCGGTCCAGGCCTGCTTCGCGAGTGCCGGGCAGATGTGCATCGGGATCGAGCGGATCTACGTGCACGAGTCGCTCTACCTGGCGTTCGTCGAGAAGCTCGCCGCTGCCACCGCGAAGGTCACCATGGGCGCCTCCTACGACCACGACGTCGAGCTCGGCTCGCTGACCTCGGCCGAGCAGCTCGAGGTCACCGCCGACCACGTCGCCGACGCGTTGGCCCAGGGTGCGCAGGTGGTCGTCGGCGGGCGTGCGCGGCCCGACCTCGGCCCGTTCTTCTTCGAGCCGACCGTCCTCACCGGCGTCCGGCCAGCGATGAAGGTGTACGCCGAGGAGACCTTCGGGCCGGTCGTCGCGGTCTACCCGGTGGTCGACGACGAGGACGCGATCACCCGCGCCAACGACACCGAGTACGGCCTGTCCGCGAGCGTGTGGGGCAAGGACCTCCTCGCTGCCCAGGAGGTCGCGTCCCGGATCCAGGCCGGTGCGGTCAACATCAACGACGGCTACCTCTCCGCGATCTCCTCGCTCTCGGCGCCGATGGGCGGGATGAAGGCCAGCGGCGTCGGTCGCCGGCACGCGGCCGACGGGATCCTGCGCTTCACCGAGTCGCAGACGACCACCACCCAGCGGGTCTCGACGCCGTACCCGTCCGGATCCCGGCGACAGCTGGGGCTGTACCTGGCGACCACCCGCGTGGTCGTATTCACCCAACTCAGAGCAGCACGCCGCAAGGCCCGGAAGGACATCTGATGAGCACTCTCACCGGCAAGGTCGTCGCGATCACGGGCGGTGCCCGCGGTATCGGCGAAGCCACCGCCAAGGCGCTCGCCGCCGCCGGCGCCAAGGTCGCCGTCGGCGACCTCGACGCCGATCTCGCTGCTTCCTCGGCGCAGTCCTACGGCGGCCTCGGACTGCCGCTCGACGTCACCAGCGAGGAGTCGTTCGCCGGCTTCCTCGACAAGGTCGAGGCCGAGTACGGCCGCGTCGACGCGCTCGTGAACAACGCCGGGATCATGGTGATCGGCCGGCACCTCGAGGCGCCGCTGGAGGCCCAGCTCAAGCAGCTCGACATCAACCTGCGCGGGGTCGTGATCGGCTGCCACACGATCGCGCCGCGGATGATCGCCGCCGGTGGTGGCCAGATCGTGAACATCGCCTCGCTCGCGGGTCGCTTCGCCGCGCCCGGGTGCGCGGTCTACAGCGGCACCAAGGCCGGCGTGCTCGCCTTCACCGAGGCGCTGGACGCCGAGCTGTCACCGAAGAACGTGCGGGTCGCTGCGGTGCTGCCCTCCTTCACGAACACCGGTCTGATCAGCGGCACCACCGCGCCGAGGCTCAGCCCCGCGATCGAGCCCGAGCAGGTCGCACAGGCGGTGGTCGGGCTGCTGACCAAGCACAAGCCGACCGCCGTGGTGCCGAAGGCGATGGCGTTCGGCAGCGTGTCCTGGGCGATGTACCCGAACCGGATGAAGCGCTGGATGGGTCTGAAGACCGGGATGGACACGATGTTCCTGGAGTACGACCACGACGCCCGCAAGGCCTACGAGGACCGCACCTCCGGCGAGTGATGGACTTCGAGTTCGAAGGCCCCGTCGTCGAGTGGCGCGGCCCCGCGCCGTACTACTTCCTGCGCATCCCCGAGGAGGAGAGCGCTGACATCAAGGAAGCCGCCAAGGGGCTGGAGTACTGGGGGCAGGTCCCGGTCGTCGTGCAGATCGACGGGGTCGAGTTCACCACCGCGCTGTTCCCCAAGGACGGCGTCTACCTGATCCCGTTGAAGCGCGCGGTGCGCGAGGACATCGAGGTCGAGCTGGACGAGGTCGTCCCCGTCTCGCTGACCGTCGCACGAGCGTGACCCTCACTCCCGCTGCTGGTCATTCTCGAACGTGACCTCGATCCGCTCGAAGCCCTTGTGCCGCTGGGCCTGCGCGTACTCGCGGTAGACCTGCTCGTCGGCCGCGGTCAGCCGGATGTTGTCGGTGAACGGTGCCAACAGGGCGCGAGGGTAGAGCCGCTTGGCGATCACGACGTTGAACTCCAGGCCTAGCATCGCGATCACGCTGGCTACGTAGACGAGCGCGATCAGCCCGAGGACGACGGCGAAGACCGCGTTCATCTGGCTCGCCTTGGTGATGACGTGCTGCACGTAGACGCCGCCGAGCACCTGCAGCAGCTGCCAGCAGACCGCGATCAGCACGGCACCTGGCAGCACGTCGCGGGCGCGTTCGCGCCGGGGTGTGGAGAGTCGCATCATCAGTGCGAGCACGCCGGCGTTGAGCACGACCGCCAACCCGATCGAGATCCAGCGCCACTCCTGGCCCAGGTCCTTGCCCAGCACGTCCAGGTGGCTGCCGAAGCTGGTCACCACCGCGACCACGACCAGGGCGAGTCCGGCCCAGACCAACCAGAT
>JBJMIP010000413.1:0-4267 GCA_045806825.1 Marmoricola sp. | reverse complement strand
GAGCGGGCTCCCTGTCCGGCGGATCGTTCGGTGGGACGAAGACGTCCACCAGCACGACCAAGACCTCGAGCACCCCGAAGTCAGCGGGTACGACGAAGACCGCCAGCACCACCAAGGCCGCGCCCACGAAGAAGTCGGCTGCTGCGACCTCGGGCAAGACGATGGCCGCGCTCATCGCCGACCCGATCGTGTCCGCGCTGACCGTCGCCTGCCTCCCCGGCTCCGGCACCGTCGTCGGTGGCTTCGAGATCGACGGTGACACCTGCGCCGAGACCGTCCAGGACTGGGACACCACCGGCCTGCACGAGGACGACGGCTTCGGGGACAGCACCGGGTTCACCAACGGTGCCTCCGAGAACGACGCGCCCACCGCCTGGGGCATCGGCGGATCCCCGAACGGCAAGACCGACATCGGCGAGTTCTGGGCCTACTCCAAGGCGATCAACAACACCGTCTACGGCTACTTCGCGCTGACCAACGCCTCCACCACCGGAGGCACCAGCCAGTACGACCTCGAGTACAACCAGCTCGCTGCCGTGCCCGGCTCCGGTGGTCACCCGGTGCCGCACCGCTCGCCCGGCGACCTGCTCTTCCGCTTCTCCAGCACCGGTAGCGACCCGCTCGAGTTCACCGACGCCAAGCGCTACACCCTCTCCTCCAGCCCGGCTTGGGACCCGGCGAAGTGCTTCACCACCGGCACCACCGCCGGTTGGTGCACGATCCCGATCCCGGCCGGCGCCTTCGCCCAGCAGGTCAACGCGGACGGCACCTTCTTCGAGGGCGCGATCGACATCGGCCTGTTCGTTGACAAGGTGGGCGACTGCACCGGCAACTTCGGCGTCACCTCGGTCCGCTCGGTCACCGGCAACGCCTTCGCCACCTCGGCGCTGAAGGACTACGTCGACCCGCTGCCGGTGAACACCCCCTCCACCTGCGGCACCATCGTGATCAACAAGAACGACCAGGACGGCGACCCGCTGGGCGGCGCGACCTTCACCGTCACGCCGAACCCGGTCCCCGGCAACGTCGCGAACCCGTTCACGGTCACCGACAACGACGCGAACGACAAGGACGCAGACTCCGGCGTGATCAAGATCAGCCCGGTCACCCCGGGCGTGAAGTACACCGTCACCGAGACCGTCGCGCCCACCGGCTACTTCATCGCCGACCCGGCGAGCCAGACCGCGGACACCAACATGGCTCCGAGCGGCACGGCGACGTTCACCTTCGTGGACAACAAGCAGTGGCAGGCGCTGACGGCCACCAAGACGGCCAACCCGACCTACACCGCGCAGTACGCCTGGGCGATCTCCAAGGAGATCTCCGCCGACGGCAACGCTCCGTGGGTGGCCGACACCTCGATCCTCACCCCGCTGGTGAAGAACGTGCCGACCAACGGTGACCCGACGAACAGCACCATGTCGTACCGGGTCAAGGTCACCGAGGGTGCGCGGACCACGTCCAGCTACAAGGTCAGCGGCACCATCAGCGTGACCAACCCGAACGCCGACCCGGTCAGCGCCAGCATCAGCGACACGCTCCCGGGTGCCACCTGCCTGGTGGCCGGCTCGGCGACCGACAACGTGTCCGTGACGACCGGCAAGCACGACTACGCCTACGTCTGCACCTTCGCCGGCACTCCGACCGCGAACCAGCTCTCGGGCGACAACACCGCCTCGGTCACCTGGCTGAAGACCAAGTACCCGCAGACCGCCGGCGACGTCGGTGCGAGCGGCAGCTACGAGATCAACCCGACCGCGGCGTACGCCTTCGGTGCGGAGACGACCTCGGTCGACAAGACCGTGACGATCACCGACGACCACCACGCGTTCCCGGGCGGCTTCCAGGTGACCTGGACCGCCCCGGGCAACGTGACCACGTCGGACCCCTACACGATCCCGTTCCAGGCGCCGGCGGGCAGCTGCTCGGCGGTGATCACGAACACCGCGACGCTGACCGGCGCCAACTCCGGTGAGCTCGGCAGCGACCAGGCCTCCGGCCAGGTCTGCGCCGCGTCGAACCTGTCGATCACCCGCATCGACGCCCGCGGCTTCAAGCGGACCTACCCGTGGGGGATCGAGAAGGCCACCAGCACGCCGAAGATCAACGTCGAGAACGGCAAGGCGACCGCGTCCTACTCGGTCACCGTGACCGCGGGCTCGGGTGCCGACAGCGAGTGGGCGATGTCCGGGACGATCACCGGTCACAACCCGAACGGCTTCGAGGCGATCTCGGTGACCAGCGTCCCGGTGACGTACACCGGTGGTGGCACCTGTGCCGTGACGGGTGAGACCTTCCCGGTCTCGATCGCCGCAGGCGGGTCGCACGACTTCGCCTACAGCTGCACCTTCGGCTCGCAGCCGGACTACGCCGGCAGCATCAACGCGACGCTGAACTGGGACCAGGCAGCGGCCGGCACGCCGGCCGGCTCGACCGACAGTGACCTCGCCGTCACCGAGGCCGACTGGGAGAAGACGCTGGTCAACGCGAGCGTGACCGTGCACGACGACCACGCCAACGGCGAGGACAACGTGGTCGGCACCCTCAACTGGGCCGACGTCTACGCGATGCCGAACCACCAGCAGACGATCGAGTACACCGTCGACCTGGCGGACCTGCCGGCGCTCGGTGACTGCAACGACCACGTCAACACCGCGTGGATCGTCGGGGACGAGAACACCCAGCTCGACTCGGACCAGAACGCCGACAACAACAGCGCCACCGTCGAGGTCTGCAACCCGATCGGTCTGAACGTCACCGACACCGCCGTGGGCGACTTCACCCGCACCTTCCACTGGAAGATCGACAAGTTCATCGACGGAGACCAGAAGTCGCAGACGGTGACCGCCGACGGCGACACCGCGACGTTCGACTACACCGTCGCAGCGACGCCGCTCGACGCGGTCGACACCGACTGGACGATCACCGGCACGGTCGGCGTGACGAACAAGAACTCCGACCCGGACATCGACCCGATCACGGTGACAGGCGTGGAGGAGGTCCTCGACCTCGGCACCGTCAGCAACTGTGTCTACGACAAGGCCGTTCCGTTCGACCTGGCTTCCGGGGAGAGCGCCGACGTCGGCTTCACCTGCACGCTCGACCCGACCCCGGACAACGACGGCGCCGTGCCGCCGACGTACCAGGGCACCCACCAGGCGACCGTGACCGGTGGTCCTGACGGGACGACCTCGAGCAACGCCGCCGACGTGGTCTGGAACGACCCGACCGAGATCGACAAGACCCTCGCGGTCTACGACAACAAGGTCACCGAGGCTGCTGCTCCGGTCCACCTGGGCGACGCCGTCTGGAACGCTGCCGGTACACCGATCACGTTCACCTACGAGCTGACCCTGCCGGTCCCGGCGAACACCGAGGGCACCTGCGCCCCGCCGTTCGAGAACCTGGCCTGGCTGGGCGGCGACGGTGTGACGCCGACCGACCTGCAGAGCGGTGCCACCGCCGTGATCTGCGTGCCGGCCGTCATCCCGCCGGAGCCGCCGCAGGAGAGCCCGCTGCCGGACACCGGTGGTCCGGACGGACAGCTGCTGCTCTGGGGTCTGGGCATGCTGCTCTCCGGTGCGGCGATCGTGCTGATGAGTGCTCGGAGGCGCCGGAGCTGACCCCCAGAAGCTGGAGAGCCGGGAAGCGCCCGAGCAGCTGACCGCTGCCCTCCAGTTCAGCTTCCGGTAAGCGTGCCCGGGACCCCGTGACGACGGGTTCCCGGGCACGCGCACGTCAAGGCTCCGTCCGCTTCGAGGAGTTTGGCCCCGGCCGCGGACTAGCCCGCGCTTGCAGCACCCCGGGCAGGGGAGTCGACTAGGTCTGACACACAAGCTGGAGCCAACCCCCAGAACGCTGGCAAGGGCGACCCGTACCGACCCCCCCTGGTACGCCGCCGGCACCACCCGGGCCAGCGGCGGCTCCGGGGCGCGTGCCCGAGGAGCTCCCGAACCCCCGGGCACGCGTCGTTTCGGGTCAGTCCTTCTTGACCGCCGGAAGCGTCAGCGTGAACACCGCGCCGCCGCCAGGGGCGTCGGCGTACGAAACCGAGCCGCCCTGGGCCTCGGCCAGGGTGCGGACGACGTGGAGCCCGAGGCCGGTGCCGGCGGCCACCGTGCCCGACGCGCGGCTGAACTCGCGGAACAGCTGTGCCTGGAACTCCTCGGGCACGCCGACGCCGTCGTCCTCGACGTCGATGCACAGCTGCTCGGGGTGGCCGGCGCAGGTCCGGGTGCGCACCACGATCGGCGGGCGGCCGTACTTG